>DATJIJ010000090.1:0-9092 GCA_035493355.1 Candidatus Methylomirabilota bacterium | reverse complement strand
TCGCCGGGCTGGTCCTCGTGCCGCTCGACGTGCGCAGCCAGCCCGACTTCGTGGCCAAGATCGCCCGTCGCACCCGGGCGAAGCTCGTGCTCGCCTCGACCCAGACCGCGCCACTGGCCGAAGGGCTGAAGCTGCCGGTGGTGCTGATCGAATCGCTCCCCGACCGTGCTCGCCTCGCCGACCCGCTCCCCACACCGGCGGTGAGCGCGAATGACCTGGTGGAGGTCGTCTTCACCTCCGGGACGACCGGCGAGCCAAAGGGGGCGATGCTGACCCACGCGAACCTGATGGCCAACGCCACCGCACTGCGCGAGGTCTTCCCGTTCCAGCGCGACGAGCGGCTCCTCTCGATCCTGCCGCTCTCCCACATGTTCGAGCAGACCTGCGGCCTCCTCGCGCCGTTCCTGGCGGGGGCATCGGTCATCTATCCCGTCAGCCGCCAGCCGGCGGTGCTGATGCGGACCTTCCGCGAGTACCGCGTGACGATGCTGCTCATCGTTCCGGCCGGACTCAAGCTGCTGGACTCAGCGATCCAGCGCAAGGTCGACGCCTCCGGCAAGCGAGCCAGCTTCGAGCGGCTGCATCGCATCGCGCCACGACTTCCCAGGTTCCTGCGGCGCCTCCTCTTCCGCCCCGTCATCTCGCAGTTCGGCGGCCGCTTCCGGACGCTCGCGATTGGCGCCGCCGCGCTCGAGGAGGAGCTGGCGAACCGCTGGACCGATATGGGCTTCGACGTGCTGCAGGGGTACGGCGCCACCGAGCTGTCGCCGGCGGTGAGCTTCACCCGGCCGACTCGCAACCGGATCGGGAGCGTGGGTGAGGCGGTGCCCGGCGTCGAGATCCGGATCGCCGAGGACGGGGAGGTGCTGGTCCGCGGGGCGAGCGTCTTCGCCGGCTACTGGGAGGATGCCGATGCCACGGCCGCGGCGATTGACGGCGAGGGCTTCTACCACACCGGCGACGTGGGCCAGCTCGATGCCGATGGCTTCCTGACGCTGCGCGGCCGCAAGAAGGACATGCTGGCGATGCCCGACGGCACCAAGGTCTATCCCGAGGACATCGAGGCGGTCCTGGGCCGGGACCAGCGCCTCCGGGACGCAACCGTCGTGGGCTGGCAACCTCCCCGCGGCGAGCTGCGCGTCCACGCCGTCCTGCTGATCGACGATGTTTCGCTGGCCGATGCCGTGGTGCGGGACGCCAATGCGCAGCTCGGCGCGCACCAGCAGATCCGCGGCGTCACGATCTGGCCGGACGAGGACTTCCCGCGGACCCACACCCTCAAGGTCAAGAAGCGCCTCGTCCTCGACCGCCTGGCCGAGCTCGAGAATGGCACGGAGCCACCTGCGCACGCGCCGGCCACGGGTGTGCCAACGGTTGGTGCGTCCAACGTGCTGACCATCGTGGCGTCGGTCGCCAACCTGCCGGTCGGGTCGGTCCAGCCGGAGTCCTGCCTCTCGAGCGACCTCAACATGGACTCGCTGGCGCGGGTCGAGCTGCTTGGCGTCATCGAGGAGGAGCTCGGGGCGTACATCGACGATGCCGACCTCGACCCCGAGACCACCGTGGCACAGCTCAGCGCCCTGGTCGACGCGGCGAAGGATGCCAGGCACGAGACCGGGATCTTCGGCTGGCCGCTCAGCCCTGTAGCACGCGCGGCCGGGGTCCTGATCCAGACGCTCTTCCTGGTGCCTGTCTTCTTCAGCCTCTACCAGGTTCGAGTCACCGGGCTCGAGAAGATTCGTGAGCTCAAAGGCCCGGTCCTCTTCACGCCGAATCACTGCCTGCACAACGACGTCGGGATCATCCTGACCCGCTTCCCGCTCGCTTGGCGCTGGCACCTCTCGGTGGCCGCGGCCGCCGACGACATCTTCGGCAACCCGATCCGTGGCTTCGGCTCGGCGCTCATCGGCAATGCGTTCCCGCTCGCGCGGGAAGGTGCCATCCGCCGCTCGCTGGAGCTCCTCGGCGCCCGCCTGGATCGCGGCTTCAGCATCCTCATCTTCCCGGAGGGGAAGCTCACGGTCGGCGGGCCGACCCAGCCCTTCAAGTCCGGGACGGGGCTGCTGGCAGTCGAGGGGGCCACCCCCGTGGTGCCGATGAAGCTGAAGATCAACCGGATGTCACGCATCGACGCGCGCCGCGAGCCCGCGTACGCCGGGCAGCGGCTCCCGTGGCGGGGCGAGGTCGAGCTGGTCTTCGGCGACCCGATCCACTTCGCCTGGGATACGAATCACGCGGTGGCCACCGAGCGCCTGGAAGCCGCCGTCGAGGCGCTGTAGCGGGGCATGTATCCGGTTCTGGCCCGTCTCGGGCCGATCACCGTCGGGACGCACGACCTCTTCACGATCCTCGGCCTGTTGGCCGGGTTCGCTCTTTACTACCGGGCGCTGCGCCGGGACCGGATCCTGGGCGGCCCGATCGCGCTGATCAGCGTGGCCGCCATCCTCGGCGGGGCGCTCGGTGCGCGCCTCATCACGTCGTGGGAGGTGCTCGACGATGTCCAGACGGCCGGGCTGCCGCTGACCTACGTCCTGACCCACGGCCCCAAGAGCATCATCGGCGGCCTCGCTGGAGGTTACCTGGCGATCGTCCTGAGCAAACGGGCGCTGGGCTACACCCTGTCGACCGGCGACTACTACGCCGCCGCCATCCCGCTGGCCCTCGCCATTGGCCGCGTTGGCTGCTTCCTGTCGGAGCTGCCGCTCGGCACGCCGACGACCCTGCCGTGGGGGATGACCGTCTCGCCCGAGGCGGCCGCCGCTTTCGTGCGCTGCCCCGGCTGTGGCGGGCCGATGCACCCGAGCATGCTGTACGAGATCGGCTTCCACCTGGGGGCCTTCGCGCTGATCACGACGCGCGGGCCGCTGCTTCCCGTCCGCGGCGACACGCTGAAGGCCTACCTGCTGGCCTACGGCGTCTTCCGCTTCGGGATCGAGTTCATCCGCGGCAACGAGGTGCAGTGGCTGGGCCTCACCGGGCCGCAGCTGGTCCTCATCCCGCTGGTCGCGTGGCTTGTGCTGCATTTCGTTCGCCAGCTGCGCAGCGGCGTCTACCGTATGCCCCAGCCGCAGCCGGCCATCGCCTGAGGAGCACCAAATGGGTCCGGATTCGAGCGACATCGATGCGTACATCCGCGCCAACCGCGGCACCTACACCGATGAGGCGATGCGCGACGCATTGATCGCGGTGGGCCACGATGCCTCGGCCATCGAGGCGGCCTTCGGGCGCCTCGGCTTCCAGCCGGGATGGAACCCGATACCGGACCCCGGACCCGCGACCGGTCTGGTCGCGGAGGCATGGATCCTCTTCATCGTCGGAGGGCTTACGGCGCTGACGGGATTCCTGGCCGCCAGCGGATTCAACAGCTCGGGCTCGTTGCCGCTGTTCCTCGTCGCCTACCTTGGCATCGGCCTGGCCATCGTCCTGCTGGTGCGCTGGGCGGTCCCGAAGCTCGGCATCAGGGGCGCCTGGGCAGCCGTCATCGGCGTGGCGCTGGTGCCGATATTCGGCACGCTCATGGTCGGCACCTGCGCCGCCGCCTTCATGAACCCGGGGGGCTAGATGAATCCCGCGATCAAGCGCTACCTCGACGAGCACGGGGCCACCTATACGCCCGAGGCGTTGCGCAAGGGCCTCCTGGACGCGGGCTACGACCCCGCGGAGGTCGACGCGGCCGTGGCCAGCTGGAACGCCGCGGCGGCCAGCGGCCCCGAAGCCGCCCGGCGGCGCACCTTCGGCGCGTGGGCCCTGAGACTGCACATCCTGGCCCTGCTGGTGGTCTTCGTGGCGCTGGTGGCATTGAAGGGGACCGGCGCAATCGGCACGGCGCTGCTGGGATGCGCGGTCCTGGGCGTGTTCCTGGTGATCGGCTGGGCCATCAGCTCGCTGATCGGCCGCGCCCTCCTGGGCACCGGCGTGACCGTGGCACTCCTCGCACCAGCGATCTCAGCGATCATCATCGGCGGTAGCTGCTTTGCACTGCTCTCCTCCGCCATCGGCACGCCGCCACGCCAGGGAACGGTCACCCTCGAGCTCGACGCTCCCCGGGCGTTCGCGGGTTCAGGCGGGGCCAATTGCTACATCGGCGGCGGGATCGTCGGCGTCAACGTGAGCTCCCAGCAACTCGGCACGACCGATGGCAAGCAGGTAAGCGTCCAGGTGTATTGGTACGGACCCACTGATCGGAGTGTCTCCGTCCTACTCGACGTCACGTCCCAAAGCGAGCAGCCGGAGTCGTACTCGACGATCCCGGGCACCAAGCTGGATGCCACTGTGGGGGGAGATGCCTTCACGGGGACGATCCGCTTCGAGGGCCTCGCTGCGGAGCCGGGATCCGGCGGCCAAGGCGCGCCCGACGCTCCGGCGAGCATCTCCGGGACAGTCACCTGGGACTGCGAGTAGAGGGAGCTACCGAATGGCGATGTTCGGCGTGCCAATCCGCGCGATATGACTGCTGCGCTCTCGCTTCGCCCGTACACCCCGCTGCGCATGGTGCTGACCGTCTGCGGTCAGTGCTTCAGCGACGATCCCGATCGCGAGGTTGACTACGGCACCGACATCCTGCAGGGCAACCTGGTGATGCAGGACGGATCGGTCTACCTGCGGCGCTACTGCCAGCGCGGCCACGGCGAGGTGGTGAGCCTGTATGACGAGGACTACCCGCTGTGGGAGTACCTCCAGCAGTGGCGCGTGCCGACTCGGGAGATCATCCCCGACACCCCCGACAACGTGATGCCGATCCCGATGGGCTACGCCAACGGCCTCGGTCGGCTCCAGACGCAGCACTCCTGCATCCTGCTGCTCGACGTCACCGAGCACTGCAACCTGAACTGCCCGACCTGCTTCGCCGCCTCGGGCACGAACGTGGGCCGATACGCCCGTCTCCCCCACATCCTGCGGACCCTCGATGCCTCGATCGAGCGCGAGGGCGGCAAGATCGACGTCCTGATGCTGTCGGGGGGCGAGCCGACGGTGCACCCGGAGATCGTCGAGATCATCCAGGCGGCAGTCGAGCGCAACGTCACCCGGGTTCTCCTCAACACGAATGGCATCCGCATTACCAAGGACGACAAGTTCCTGGCCGCGCTGCACAAGCTGCGCAACCGGCTGGAGGTCTATCTCCAGTTCGACGGCTTCGACCTCGAGACGCACCTCTTCCACCGGGGTGAGGACCTGCGCGCGATGAAGGCGGAGGCGGTCAAACGCCTGACCGATGCCCGGATCTTCACGACCCTCACCATGGTCGTGGCGCAGGGGGTCAATGACCACGAGATCGGCGCGGTGGCCAACTACGCCTTCGACACCGACTACATCGCCGGGGTGGCGTACCAGCCGGTCTTCGGCTCCGGCCGCGCGAACCCCATTGACCCGATGAACCGCATGACCACGACCGGAGTCCTCAAGCGCCTCGGACCACAGACCAACGGGCGAGCGGGCCCCGATGACTTCATCGCGCTGCCGTGCAGCCACCCCGACTGCTGCGCCATCACCTACTTCGTGAAGGAGGACAACGGGGTCCATCGGTCCATCCCGAAGCTGGTGGGGATCGACCGCCTGAAGGACAACCTCTCGATCGTGGGCAACCGCATCGCGGCGGACGACCAGCTGTGGGACTCGCTGATCGGGATGATGAGCGAGACGACCACGATCAGCCGGCCGGAGCTCATCGACTACATCATCAACATCTGCGAGGCGTGCGACATCGGCATCGGCGGGTTCATGAAGGACATCGGCCGCTACCTGGTGAAGGGTGAGCGCGCCGCCGAGCTGGTGGCGCTGAGGACGAAGCGACTCAGCGTGAAGTCGTTCATGGACGCCTGGACGATGAACATCGAGCGGCTCCAGCAGTGCTGCGTGCACGTCGGCTCGACCGAGGGCGAGGAGGACCCGGTGCGCATCCCGTTCTGTGCTCGCCAGCTCTTCGGCAACCTGAGGCGCCGCACCTCGGCCGGCCAGGTCGCGGCCCGCCAGCTGGTCGAGCTCGACAGCCTGATGGCCCGATCATGAGCGCCGAAACGCCCACCCTCGACCCGGTCAAGGCCTGGCTCGCCGCCCGCCCCCCAATGTCGCGAGCTCAGAAGTACGACCGGCTGGCGTTCACCTTCTGCAAGATGGGGACGGTGGGGCTGATCGCCTGGCTCGTCACCCCGCCGATCTTCGTCCTGGGCGTGGCGCTGGTCGCGATCTACCTGTACGGCAGGGCGGTCGCGCTCGGGATCACCCGCAGCCAGTGCATCCTGCGCCGGCCGCTGCTGATCATGGGCTTCTGGGCGGCCGTTGCCGCCGCGGATGCCACCTGGCTCATCGTCCTGCGCTGAGGTCCGCTACAGGATTCCGCGCGCCTCGAACGCCTGGCGAGCCTTGAGCGCCGCTCCGCTCCCGTACAACGACTGCGCCGCGGCGACGATGCGGTTGGCGAGGTCGACCATGGTCGTTCCGGTCCAGTCGAACTGGGCCATCAGGATCGAGGTGTCGGCCTTGACGTTGCCCAGCGAGCCCCGCATCTCCCAGAGCGCCTGTGACCAGATCGTTCCGTCGTGGTGGACGCGCCCGTCCAGGTCATCGGGGTAGGTCAGGTTGGCGTCGAGCCGTCGCAGGCAGTGGACCGGGCCGGCCGTGTAGCTGACCGAGTCCCATTCGGCGATGCAGGCCGGATCCGGCTGGGCCCCGGCGATGACCTCGCTGACGTCCGCTGCCCAGTAGTCGCCGAAGCCCTCGCTGATCGACGACGATTCGGTCGTCGCGAAGAACGTGGCGGACTGGCTGAAGTGGATCTGGTGGCCGTACTCGTGGAGGATCACCTCGGCATCCTCGGCGTCGTCGACGCCGCCCTTGCCGAAGACCATCTGGTCCTTTGGAGCGTCGGAGGCGAATGAATTGTCGACGCCCCACTGGTCGATACGCACCGACTGCGCGTCGGCGTTGATGGCCGGGAAAGGCCCACCGGGCCGGAAGCCGAGGGACTGGATGTAGAGCTGGGACTGGGTGATCCAGTAGTAGGCCATCACCTGCTCGAAGCGCTCGTCGTGCCGGGTGTAGAAGTAGGTGCCATCGGTCTCGAAGGCGCCTGACTTCGTCGAGCCAACGACGCACGCCCAGGCGCCACACAGGTTGCCCGAGCCGTCCAGGTTCGTGAGCAGCACGGTGACGCGCTCATCGTTGAGGGCTGGGTAATCGGCATCCTTCTGATCGGTCAGGCCGAGGTTGCCGCTGGTAACGACGGGATTGGGGAAGAAGACAAGTGCCGACGCCGTGATGCCGCCGCCGTTGAAGGGCGCGGCCGATGCGGAGGCTGGAGCCGACGCCAGCACGGCCACGGCCACGAGGCTGACGAGCAGGCGGGACGATCGGGATCGGGGCATTCGTGACTCCTCCGGGTTGTTCGCTGGTGGTCCGGCGACGGTACGCGCCCCCTCGCGCGGCCGTCAAACCGGCCCAGCCGATAACGGTGCCGCGCCGCACCGCGCATGGGTCTTCCGTAATCGGGGCATGAGGCCGTATGCTCCGCGCCTAGCGACGGAGGAGCGCCAGTGGCCCGCGACGAGAAGCTCGAACTGCTGCACGGCATCCCGCTGTTTGCCCGATTCGACCATAAGCACCTCGCACGCCTGGGCATGCTGACCGAGGAGGTCGACGTGCCCGCCGGCAAGGTCCTGATCCGCCAGGGCGAGCTGGGCGACGACCTGATGGTCCTGGTCAAGGGCCTCGTGGCGGTCGAGCGGGACGGCGAGAAGATCAACAAGCTCGGGCCGGGCGAGTTCTTCGGCGAGATCGCGCTCATCGAGCGTGGGCCGCGCACCGCAACCGTCACCGCGGAGACGCCGTGCCGCCTGCTGGTCCTCAACCATCGCAGCTTCCACGCGCTGATGGAGGAGTTCCCCGAGGTCGCGGCCTCCGTCCTGCTGACGCTCGCGCACCGTCTGCGGAGCCTCGAGCCCAGCGCCGTCCAGTAGGCCCCGCTCCTAGCTCAGCTGGAGCTGTCCCGAGGCGATTGCCACCGCCAGCGCCAGCGCGGCCTGTGCGAATTCGGCCACCAGGTCGACGTTGACGTTCTCCACCGTGTCGCAGGCGAGGTGGTAGCAGGCGTCCATCGGAGCATCCGCCGTTCCACCGAACTTCGCGGCCTGCGCGGCGCTCTTCTTCTCTGTTGCGCCGGTGAAGATGCCACCGGTCGGGATGCCCAGGCCGTCGAACGAGGCGTGGTCACTCGAGCTCCCTATGTCCGTCGCCTCGGCTCCAATGCCGGCAGCCTCCAGGTAGCTCACCAGGAAGTCGGCGATCTGCTTCGAGCCGAGCGCGGCCGATGGCGCGTCGTACACGAATGGCACGTAATTGGGTGAGCCGAGCATGTCGAAGTTCAGGTAGGCGCTGATCTCCGCCTGCTCCGCCGACCGCAGCGATGCGACGTAGTCGCGCGAGCCGAGGAGGCCGAACTCCTCGCCCGCCCACAACGCGAACCGGACCCGGACCGACGGATGCTGTTCGGCGAGGACGCGAGCCACGGCGAGGATTGCCGCGCTGCCCGAGCCGTTGTCGTTGATGCCGGGACCATCGTGCACCGAGTCGAGGTGGCCGCCGAGCATGACGACGTGGTCGGCGACGGCATGCGACTCGGCGATCACGTTGCGGACGGTGGCGGTGCCGATCTGGGTGTGGACGCTCACGCGCACCTCCTTCCCGTCTTCGGCGGCGGCGCGCAGTGCCTCGCCCGCCTGGCCCGAGGCTGAGAGGGCGGGGATCTCGATCCCTTCCGGGAAGATCAGCGTCGGGCGACGGACCGCGCTCGTGGACCATTGGGGGTAGGCGACGATGAACGCTACGGCGCCGGCGGCCACGGCATTCACCACCGCGTCCCGCCTGAAGCAGTTGCCCGGCGGGGCGAGGGCGATGGCGCCGCGCGGGAAATCTGCGAAGTCAGAGGCCGAGCAGCCACCGCTCTCGTTGTCGCCGTACCCGACCTCGGCGATCCGGGCGCTGAGGTCGCCGGACGCCGAATAGATCATGGCGTGGAAGTCGGGGCCGCCCGCGAAGGTGGCGCCTCCCTCGACCGCGATGGTGGCGCCCGGCTCCTCGGCGAAGGTGGCCATCTCGAA
>DATJIJ010000089.1:0-9102 GCA_035493355.1 Candidatus Methylomirabilota bacterium | reverse complement strand
CGAGCGCCGCGCTGTCGAGGACGGCGAGGACAAGGCGCGACGCGTGCTGACCACGGTCATGCAGCGCATCGCCGCCGACCACACCTCAGAGGCCACCGTCACGGTGGTGCCGCTCCCGTCCGAGGAGATGAAGGGCCGCATCATCGGACGCGAGGGTCGCAACATCCGTGCGCTGGAGCAGGCCACCGGCGTCGACCTGATCATTGACGACACGCCCGAGGCAGTGGTCCTCTCAGGATTCGATCCGGTGCGGCGTGAGGTGGCGCGCATGGCGCTCACCAAGCTCATCAGCGATGGTCGCATCCACCCTGGACGGATCGAGGAGACGGTCGCCAAGTGCCGCGCCGAGATCGAGGTGGTGATGCGCCAGGCGGGGGAGCAGGCAGCCTACGACGCCGGCGTGCCGGGCCTGCACCCGGAGCTGATCAAGCTCCTCGGGCGGCTCAAGTACCGGACCAGCTACGGCCAGAACGTGTTGAACCACTGCGTCGAGACGGCACGCCTCAGCGGCCTCCTGGCGGCCGAGATCGGGGCGAACATCCCGGAGTCGAAGAAGGGGGGCCTCCTCCACGACATCGGCAAGGCGATCGACCACGAGGTCGACGGGCCGCATGCCCTCATCGGCGGCGACATCGCGAAGCGCTACGGGGTCAACCCGGTGGTCTGCAACTGCATCGCCGCGCACCACCAGGAGGTGGAGCAGGAATCGACCGAGGCGACGGTCGTGCAGATCGCGGACGCGATCAGCGCGTCGCGGCCGGGAGCGCGTGGCGAGTCGCTCGACAACTACGTGAAGCGCCTCGACGACCTGCAGCAGATCGCCCTCGCCTTCCCCGGCGTCGAGCGCTGCTACGCGATCCAGGCCGGTCGAGAGATCCGCATCCTGGTCCGGCCCGAGGAGATGGACGACATGGCGTCCAGCCGCCTCGCCAGGGATGTCGTCAAGAAGATCGAGGAGCAGCTCCAGTATCCCGGCCAGATCAAGGTGACCGTGATCCGTGAGACGCGCGCGGTCGACTACGCCCGATGACTGAGCGCGCCGCGCTGCTGCGGTGCCTGGTCATCGGCGACATCATCGGCAAGCCTGGCCGGCTGGCAGTGGTCGGCCACGTCGCCGAGCTGCGCACCGAGCTCGACCTCGACCTGGTCATCGCCAACGGTGAGAACCTGGCGGCGGGGGCCGGCCTCACCCCAAGCCTGGCGGAAGAGCTATTCGCCAACGGCGTCGACGTCATCACCAGCGGCAACCACATCTGGGACAAGCGCGAAATCTACGACTACCTCGACAGCGGCCGCCCGGTGCTCCGCCCACTCAACTATCCCGATGACGCCCCCGGTCGCGGGTGGCTGCTCCACACCCTGCCCGACGGCGACCGGGTGGCGGTCGTCAACGTCATGGGCCGCGTCTTCATGAACCAGCTCGACTCGCCGTTCATGGCCATGGACAGCCTCCTCGACGAAGCTGCCGAGCCGCTGCCGGCCCTGCGGATCGTCGACTTCCACTGCGAGATCACGAGCGAGAAGAACGCGATGGGCTGGTACCTGGATGGTCGCGTGAGCGCGGTGGTGGGCACCCATACCCACGTGCCGACCGCCGATGCACGCGTCCTGCCAAAGGGGACCGCCTACATCAGCGACATCGGCATGACCGGACCGCGCGACTCGGTGATCGGCTTCTCGCTTGAAACCGTCCTGCCGCGCTTCCTGACCCACCTGCCGACTCGTTTCGCGGTGGCGGAGGGGCCGGTCAGCTTCAATGCGGTGCTGATCGAGGCGGAGCGGGGGAGCGGACGCGCAACCTCCATCACGCAGCTGCAGCGGCTCATCGAGGTCTGAGCGACGGACGGACCGATCGCGGCCATCGTCGGTCCCACCGGCTCAGGGAAGACGGAGCTCTCACTGGCGCTGGCCGCGCGCCTGCCGATCGAGATCCTGGTCGCTGACTCGCGGCAGGTCTACCGCGGGATGGACATCGGCACCGCCAAGCCCGACGCCGCGGCCCGTGCGTCAGTGCCGCATCACCTCCTCGATCTCGTGACGCCCGCGGAGCCGTTCAGCGTCGCCGCCTGGGCCGATGCCGCCCGCCGGCTGCTGCCAGGGATCCGCGCGCGCCACCGGCTGCCGGTGGTGGTCGGTGGCGGCGGCCTTTACCTCACCGCCCTGCTGGATGGCTACGCGTTCGGGGGTGCCCCGCATCCCGAGCAACGCGCCCGCCTGAACGAAGAGCTGTCGGTGGCGGGGGTTGGTGTGCTCGCGGCCCGGCTCGGGGCGATCGATCCGGCTGCCGCGGCACGCACCGACCTGCGCAACCCACGCCGCGTCGCGCGGGCACTCGAGCGTGCGACGGACCCGGCGGGGGCGGCGAAGGCCGTGGCCAAACCGTGGACCGGGCCGATGCGGCTGATTGGCGTCAGCCGGCCGACCGCCGTGCTCAACCGACGCATCGACGAGCGGGCGGAGTGGCTGTTCGCGAATGGGCTGCTCGACGAGGTCCGCGCACTGCTCGACGCCGGCCACGACCCGGGTAAGGCGCCGCTCACCAGCCACGGCTACGGCGAGGCGGCGCGCTACCTGGCGGGGGAGTGGTCGCTGGACGCGGCGGTCTCGGTCACGGCGCGCCGAACCCGGCAGTACGCAAAGCGGCAGCGAACCTGGTTTCGGCGCGATCGGCGAATCGCGTGGCTTGACGCCGGTGACGGCCCGGGCGACGCACCGAACCTGGTGACCGAGGCGGCGAGCGTGCTGGAAGGGCTGCTGGCCGAGGTCAGGCCAAGCTAGGCGGTGTTGGCAAGTCCGATCTTGCGACGCCAGGCGTCGAGGTCCGGATCCTCGGGTCCTGCGATGACGCGTGCGGCGGGGCGATCGGCGGCGCGCTTCAGCTTCTTTTCGGCGGACCAGTCGGGGAGTGGACCGGGCTTGCTGAAGAGGAAGCCCTGCGCCGCTGTGACGCCCAGCGCGGTCAGCTGCTCGACCTGCTCCTCGCGCTCGACCCCCTCGCCAATGATGAGCGCACCCGTCCGGACGGCGAATGCCACGATCGACTCGACCACCGCGCTGGAAGCAGCGCTGTTCGAGCTGCGCTGGATGAGTCCAAGGTCCACCTTGACCACGTCGAAGTGGAGGTCGCTGAGCAGCTTCAGGCCGGAATTGCCTGAGCCGAGGTCATCGGCGGCAACGCGAATGCCGGCGCTGCGGCACGTGTCGAGCTTCAGACGGACCCGATCGAGGTCGGCGATCGGCTGATGCTCGGTCAGCTCGATGACCAGCCGTTCGGGCGGGAAGTCGTAGCGGGCGAGGATGTTGAGCATCGCCGGGGCGGTGAACTCGGGCGCCTCGATCGTGCGAGGCGACAGGTTGACGCTGAGGAACAGCTCCTTCGGCAGCTCGGCCGCCGCGGCCACGATGGTCTCCATGCAGGCCAGGTCGAGAGGCACGACGTGCCCGCTCTGCTCCGCTGCCCAGAACATGCTGGTCGGGTCGGGGTATGGGGCCGGCGGGACCGGGCGGATCAGCCCTTCGTAGCCGAGAGTTCCGCCGCTCGCCAGGTCGACGATCGGCTGGAAGACCGGACGGAGCAGATGGTGTTCGATCACCTCGGCGACCGCGGCCGACGTGCTGGCTGCCGTCGCCTCGGCCTCCTTCCCCGGATCGAAGACGAGCACCTCAGTGCGCCCGCCGTGCTTGGCAGCATGCAGGGCGGTATCCGCCTGGGTGTAGAGCTGCGTGCGACTCGCGGCAGGATTCGGCAGGCACGAGATCCCCGCCGAGAAGGAGAGGGGCTTGACCTTCGGGTCGCGGACGTTGGGCTGCAGGGCCGAGACGAGGAGGCGCCGGGCGACGATATGCGCGGCGGCGGCATCGGTATGCGGCAGCAGCAGCGCGAACTCGTCGCCGCCGATCCGGAAGGATCGGTCGACCTTGCGCAGCACCGACCCGACCAGCTTGCCGAACGAGGCGAGCGTCTGATCGCCGACGGCGTGGCCGACGCTGTCGTTGATCTGCTTGAACTCGTCCAGGTCGATGAGCACGAGCGAGAGCGGCACGTCGTAGCGGGTTGCGCTCTCGATCTGGCTGTCGAGCTCCTCCTGGAAGGCGCGGTGGTTGCCGAGGCCGGTCAATGGGTCGCGCAGCGCATCGGCTACCGCCTCCTGGTAGCGCACCTGCAGGTCGGCGCGCGAGCGCGTCAGAGGACGAACAACCAGGGCCGCGAGGCCGACGGCGGTCAGGCTGGCGCCGAGGCCGATGGCGATCGCGGCCCGCACGAGGCTTCCCGGGATGGTCGTCGTGAGCATCGACTCAGCCACGACGCTGAGCAGGGCACCGCCAGCCAGCGGGCCGAGCATTCGAGCGGCCATGCTCGCGGGTGTTGGGACGCCTAGCTTCGTGCCGCCTTCCGGCTGCACGCTCGCATCGGTCACCTAGTCCTCCGGTGCCAGAGCAATCAACAGATATATCGCAGATGAAGGTGGCTGACGCCCTAGGCAATAAGTACCGCCCGTCAAGCCGGGGAGCACAGCCGGGGTGCGGGCCTGCGGCTACCATTGCGCCCTCAGATGCCCTCCCATCCCTCCTTCACCGACCTCACCGCCCCCGAGGAGCGCGCCTTCCTGATCGGCCTCGACGACCCGGGAGATGGCCGCTGGCCGGTCGAGCGCAGCCTGGCTGAGCTCGCCGCCCTGGCCGAGACCGCCGGTGCGGTGGTGGTGGGGAGCGCCTCGCAGCGCCGCAAGGCTCCCGACCCGGCTTCGTACTTCGGAAAGGGACGTGCCGCGGACCTGGTCGACGAGCGTGCGGCCACAGGCTTCAACCTGCTCATCGTCGACGACGAGCTGTCGGCGAATCAGCAGCGCGCCCTCGAGAAACTCGTCGACTGCAAGGTGCTCGACCGCTCGGCGCTGATCATCGACATCTTCGCGCGGCACGCGACCACGCGAGAGGGGAGGCTCCAGGTCGAGCTTGCGGCCCTCGAATACCACCTGCCGCGGCTGACCCGCCTCTGGACCCACCTCTCGCGCACCGGCGGGGGCATCGGCACCCGCGGCCCCGGCGAGAGCCAGCTCGAGACGGACCGACGCCTCATTCGCGACAAGATCCGGAAGGTTCGCTCCGAGCTGGAGGACGTGAAGCGCCAGCGGGCGACCGCAGCCCGACAGCGCGAGCGCTCGGAGGTTGCGACGGTCGCGCTGGTCGGATACACCAACGCGGGGAAGAGCACGCTCCTGAACCGACTGGCGAGCGCCGACCTGTTCGTCGCCGACATGCTGTTCGCCACCCTCGACCCGACGAGCCGGCGGGTAACGCTGCCGTCCGGCCAACGGATCGTGGTCACCGACACGGTGGGCTTCATCAACAAGCTGCCGCACGACCTGGTGGAGGCGTTTCGCGCCACCCTCGAGGAGGTGCTGCGCGCCGACGTCCTGATCGAGGTGGTGGATGCTTCGGACCCCGACTTCGTGGGACAGCAGGAGGCGGTGCAGGTCGTGCTGAACGAACTGGGAGCCGGGGACAAGCCCCGCATCGTCGCCTTCAACAAGATCGACCTGCTGGCGCCCGGCCTTCGCGCTGCGTCGATGCCGGCTGGGGACCGCGCCGTCTTCGTGAGCGCCACCACTGGGGAGGGGATCGAACCGCTGCTGGAGCGGGTCGCCGGCCTGCTGCGCGACCAGATGGTGCCGGTCGACGCGGTGGTGCCCTGGTCGCGCGGCGAGCTGGTGGCACGCGCCAAGGTCGCCGGCGACGTCGCCGAGCGCTTCACCGATGACGGGGTTCGCCTCTCCGGCCACCTCCCCGACGCGATCGCGGCCGAGGTGCAGCGCGCCGGCCCCGATGAGCGACGCGGCGTGGCCGCTCGACGCAGAGCGCGGCGCTGACGCCGCGCATGGCGACCGTCTCCGCCGAAGCGATCCGATCGGCGCACGCGCGGGTCCCGAGCGCGTTTCGCGACTCACCACAGTTCGTCTCCGAGCCGCTCAGCGAGGCGGCCGGGGTGCCGGTAGTCGTGAAGGTCGAGACGCCGAACCCGATTGGCTGCTTCAAGGGACGCGGCACCTGGCTGGCGGTCGCCGAGCTGCTGGCAGCGGGCAGGGTGGGGGAGGGGAAGGGGCTGGTGGTCGCCTCGGCTGGCAACTTCGGACAGGGGGTCGCCTACGCAGGGCGCGCGATGGGCGTCCCGGTCACCGTCTTCGCGGCCACCACCGCAAACCCGATGAAGATCGCGGCGATGCGGCGCCTCGGCGCGGAGGTGCGAATGGTGGGGCAGGATTTCGACGCGGCGCGCCTCGCTGCGGCCGACGACGCGGCGCGGAGTGGGTGGCACCTGCTCATCGACGGCGAGGATCCCTGGATATCGATAGGTGCCGGCACGATCGCGCTCGAGCTCACCGATGCGATTGCGCGCGGCGACCTGCCGCAGCTGGAGCGCTTCTATGTGCCGGTGGGCAACGGCGCCCTGATCGCGGGCATCGGGACGTGGCTTCGATCCGCAGCGCCCGACATGGGGGTCATCGGCGTCCAGGCGTCCGCCGCACCCGCCATGACCCTCTCGTGGCACGCGCGCAGGCCAATCGAGACGCCGCGTGCCGACACGATCGCAGACGGGATCGCGGCGCGCGTGCCCGTACCCGAGGCGCTGGCGCTCATGATCGAGGTGGTCGATGAGATGCTGCTCGTCGACGAGGAGCAGATCGTGGCGGCGACGAGGGCGTTGTCAGAGGCCCTGCCAAGCACGATCGAGCCGGCAGCAGGGGCGGCATGGGCAGCCATTCAGGCCGCGGCGGCTCACGAGGGGCCGATTGGTCTCCTGGTCACCGGCGGAAACGTCGCCCGCTGACCGCGGGAAGGGTCCCGAAAGGCTAGACGCGGTGCCCCAGGATCCGACTGGTGGCCGGGTGAGCCTCCTGGCGGGGCTGAGCGGCTCGCAGGACGAAGGACTGCACGGCGAGTCCGAAGCCCAGGAAGAGCGAGCTGCCAACCACGAGCAGGCCGTAGCCCGCCGCCAGCTGCCCGATGTCACTGCCGGCGGCAGAGCCGCCGAGGACCATCAGCAGGCCGGCGCCGAGGCTGCCAAACATCAATGTCCAGAGCGATGTGTGCTTCATGCCCGCACACTAGGACGCCGCGACCCGCTCCCATATCCACCAACCGGCGTCGGATGGCACCCAATGGTCCTAGCACTAGACTTCCGCAAAGATATGTTATGTGACGTTGGTACGGAACCCGGCAGCTCAGCGCTCGGCCTGGACCCCCAGCGTCACGGCAGCCGCGAGCACGGCGACGGCCAGCGCAACCGCCGTCGCGGCCGTCAGCGAGGCGTCAGCGGCGAAATACTGGGTTGCGGCGACCGGAATCGCCCTCAGCAGCGGCGGTACGATGACCCAGCCCATCACGAGCACCGTGGGCGCCACGGCGCCGGGCAGCCGCATGGCACGGACGATGACGGCCGTCAGCAGCCCCAGGAACGCCGCCAGCAGCAGGATCAGGATCACCGCGGGCTGGTCCTTGGCGCCGGACGCCTCCACGAGCCCCACCAGGCCGCGCTGCAGCACGGCGACGCCCACCGCCAGTAGTGCCCCCAGGATCACGGATCTGGCTCCGCTCATGCGTCTGTGAGGCTGCGCGACTGGGTCAGGACGCCGGCCTCCAGAGCCGATTTGAGGCCCTGGGCGACCTGGTACGACTTCCCGGCTCCCATCACCAGGACGGCGTCACCGGGGCGCAGGTGCTCCGCGACATAGGTAGTGGCGGCCTCGACCGAACCGCCGGCCATCGTCGATACCCCGGTCGCTCGCTCGATAGCGTCCGACAGCCCCTCGGCCGAGGTTGCGCGCAGGGACGCATCGGTGTCGCGCGAGGCGAAGATGTCGACGATCACGACCTCGTCGGCATCGGTGAAGGCGTGGGCGAACTCGTCCAGGAAGAGCGCCGTCCGCGAGTACATGTGGGGCTCGAAGACCGCCCACAGGCGCCGATCGCCGACCTTCTGGCGCATGGCGGCCAGGGTGGCGCGCACCTCCGTCGGATGGTGCCCATAGTCGTCATAGACGATCACGCCGGCAGTATCCGCGATGAGCTCCATCCGCCGTCCGGCTCCCTGGAACGTCCGCAGGCCGCTCGCCAGCACGTCGAGCGGAGCCCCGAGCTCGCGTGCCATGGTCAGCGCGGCAGTCGCGTTCAGGACGTTGTGCTCCCCCGCCAGCGAGGAGTCGAACGGCTGTTCGAATAGGGTGAAGGTCGCTCCCCCACCGGCGTAGGCCACGTTGCGCGCCTCGATCTCGCCGCCAGGGCCATACCGCAGGATCCGGCCTTCCCAGCCTCCGAGGCGCTCCAGGAGGGCCTGAGAGCCACTATCGGAAGCGGTCGTGAGCAGGAGACGGCCCCCAAGCCGCGGGTTCTCCCCCATCCCGCGCACGAAGCGCTCCATCGAGGCCAGGACCGCCTCACGGTCGGCGAACCAATCGGGGTGGTCCATCTCGACGTTCGTCACGATCGCGCCAGCCGGGTGGTAGTTCAGGAAGTTGTCGCCGAACTCGTCGCCCTCGACCAGGAAGGGCGCTCCCCCGCCGACCCGCACCGTCGCGCCCCAGGCCGGGATGAATGCGCCGACCTCGACCGTTGGATCCATTCCAGCGTGCTCGAGGAGGTGCCCCAGCAGCGCCGTGGTGGTCGACTTGCCGTGCGTGCCGGTGACCGCCAGGCCGATGCGTCCCTCCGCCCCCATCAGCTCACCGAGGAGCGATTGCCAGGTGACCACCGGCAGTCCCGCCTCGCGCGCGGCGACCAGCTCCGGCAGGTCGGGCACGGCGCGCAGGGCGGGCGTGATGGCGACGCGATCGACGCCCACGAGGTGAGACGGGTCGTGGCCGCTGATCACCCGGATCCCCGCCGCGTCCAGCGGCGGCGTGTACGGCGACGGCGTGTCGGCGTCGCAGCCGTCAACCATTGCTCCGGCGTGATGCAGGAGCAGCGCGACCCCCGCCGCCCCGGTGCCCGCGATGCCGATGACGTGGATCCGCTCACCGGCGCGAATCAGCCCGCCTCCGAGACCTCGGCGAGCGCCAGCTCGAGCGACGCCATCGCGGCGGCGGCGCGATTGCCGTTGCGATC
>DATJIJ010000088.1:0-12473 GCA_035493355.1 Candidatus Methylomirabilota bacterium | reverse complement strand
GATGGCGCACGCCGACTGGATCATCGACCTCGGTCCTGGCGCGGGACATGACGGCGGGCTGGTCGTCTTCGAGGGGCTGCCGGCGGACCTGGTCGCCGCCCATGAGACCCTCACCGGGCAGCACCTGGCCGCATACGTCGGCACGTAACGGGTAGTCGCATGAGCCGCGCCAGCCTCGACATGGAACTCAGTGGGGGTGCTGGGCGTCCCGGCGACGTGAACAGCCCAATGCGCGGTGTGGTCCTCGCTGCCCTGATGGTCCTCTCCGCATGCGCGGCAGGCCCTGGCGTGTCAGGCGTCGCGGACGCCGCTGCCGCCGCGAGGCTCGCCCTTGCACAGCAGGATCGTTTCGCCGGGATTCGTCCGCTGGATCCAAACCTGATCGGGCAGTCGTCGTGGTTCGAGGTCTCCGATGCCGGTGCCGGGTGGCAGGTCGTGATTCGGATCGGGTGGGGAGACTGCCCGGCCGGCTGCACCAGCGAGCATCGCTGGACCTACGCCGTGGGGCGGAACGGAAGCATCGCGCTGACTGCCGAAACGGGGGATGACCTCCCCGATGCCACCGGCGTGCGCGGCACGGTGTCCGCAGGTCCGACCTGCCCGGTGGAGCGCAACCCGCCGGACCCCAACTGCGCCGAGCGCCCGGTGGCGGGAGCGGTGCTCGTCTTCACGGACGCGGCGGGGACCGAGGTGGCGCGCGCCACCTCGGCGGCGGACGGTTCGTTCAGGGTTGAGCTTGCCCCCGGGGCGTACCGCGTCACGGCCCAGCCAGTCGATGGCCTGATGGGTACGCCGGGGCCGATCGACGTGGTGGTCGAGGCGGGACAGCAACCGACCGAGATCACGGTCTCCTACGACACCGGGATCCGCTAGCGGCGCTTGACCTCGAAGTCGGGATCGACCGGGGCGGTTGGGCCCACGTTGTCGGTGGTGGGGAGGAGCACCCACAGGAAGACCGCCATCGCCGCGGCGAAGATCAGGAGCAGCGCCGAGCCGGCAGGCTCATGGCTGGTCGTCCAGTAGATGACCCCGACCACCGCGATGAGGAGCGGCAGGCCCAGGTAGCGGATCAGCATCGCGGCGATGATAGCGGAGGTACCGAGCTTTCGGCCGTCCGGCGCGGCCGATCGAATCTATGCATATCTATGACTCAGACAATCCAGCCGCAGTCGGTCCTGGCCACCGCTCGACTCTCGCCGGCACGGATCCCGGTGGCCGGATCGTTGGCGCGGACGAGCGGGCCGACGCCCAGCAGCTCACCGCTGTCCGCGAGGGTCGCCCGTCGAACTGCGGGATCGGTGACCGGAGCCTCGCCCTCGCCGATGTCGGGCAGCGCGGCGCGCGGACCGGGGACGGGTGGGCGGCCAACCGCCGGGCGGGCGGTGACCAGCGACCCATCGGGGTAGGCCAGCCAGAGGCCGCGCATGCGCGCCACGAAATGCTCGGCCATTCCCGGGACGAGCAGGTCAACCTGGCCGGCGCGGCTGCGCCGATAGCCTCGAGGGCGCTCGTCCGACTGAACGCGATCCACGAACGGCCGCGCGAGGAGCTCCTGGATGGCGATCGAGATCCTCTCGGGGGCGTCGATGGTGGACGCGCCATCTCGGAACGTCGCGGTGCCGACGACCGTGCCCTGGTCACTGTCACGGCTGCTCTCGACGAGCTCGTAGACGATCGTGTCCTCGGTTCGCAGCCGAGCGATGGGATCGATCACGGCCGCAGGATAGCCGATGCCGCTGGACCGCCGAAGGCGCATCGGTGCAGCCTGAGCGAACGCCGCTTGGGTAGAATCGCCTCGCCAATGACAAGCGGAGGAACCGGGTGAGCGCGATCGACGAGCGCGGCTATCGAACCATGGTGGAGGCGCAGAACGACCAGCAGGTCGACACCTGGGCGGCCGACCTGTTCATCGACTTCGCCAAGCGGATGGGCGTCGGGACGGCCATCGCCGCCTTCTGTGCGGTCACCGACCTGGATGCCAAGGGCTTTCAGCGCGCCTTCCTGGTGGGCGGGGGACCGGACCACGTCGTAGGGATCGACACCGCCGGGGCGCTGGCCGCGCCGATCTTCGAGCTGCCGCGGGCGATCGCCGGCCTGCGTCGGACAGACCCGGAGGCGAGGCGCAAACTGGTCGCGTTCCTCGTCGGCCAGCGCGAGGTCATGAGCTATACGCCCTAGGGTGCCGCCTCGCGCGTTGCCCGGATGATGGCAATCGCGTTCTCCAGCTTGAGCTTCGTGACCGTCAGGTAACGGGCCAGGTTGTCCCGGTTGGTATCCGGGATCTCGTCGATCAGCTCGCGCTGGCTCACGATGTCGACCAGCTCGTCAACCGCGCCGGCCAGCCGGGTCCGGTTGTTGACGAGGGCGTCGTCCGCGTCCTTCGCTGCGGCGACCCGCCCCGCCACCGTTCGGGCCCGGCGCTTCGGCTTGGCCACCGGATCGGCCTCGACCGGGCTTCCCCCGGTAATGGCGCGAAGTCGCGCGAGGGTCAGCTCGCCGGCGGCAACCTTCTTGGCCAGGCGCTTCCGGGTGCGCTCGTCCTTCACCTTCATGAGCTCATAGGCGTGGCTCAGCGTGTCTTTGCGCAGGGACACGAGCTCCCGGATCTCGGGGGGTGCCTCCGCGAGGCGGATCCGGTTCTCGACGTAGCCCTTGTCCTTGCCGATCTTCTGGGCGAGCTGGCGCAGCGAGTAGCCGAGGTCCGTCATCTTGCGGAACATGGCTGCCTCCTCGAGCGGCGAGACGTCTTCGCGCTGGAGGTTCTCGATGATCGAAACCTCGAGGGCGGTCTCGTCGTCGAACTCGACCACGATTGCGGGAATTGAGTCGCGCTGTGCCATCCGCGACGCACGCCAGCGACGCTCGCCGGCGATCAGCTCGAACTGGCTGCCCACCGGGCGCACCAGGATCGGTTGCAGGACGCCGTGCTCGCGGATGGAGTCGGCCAGCTCGACGAGCGACTCCTCCTCGTACGAGAGGCGGGGTTGCGCGGGATTCGGGAGGATCCTGTTGGTCGGGACCTCGCGAATCTGCGCATGCGTGGCACGTGACTCGATGAGGGAGACGATCCCGGGGGCCAGGTCGGTTGCCTGAGCCTCGTCGAAGAGGCGGTGGATGTTCTCGCTGAATGCCGGTCGCTTGCTAGCCAAGTTCGATCACCTCTTGTGCCAGGTCGCGGAACGCGCGAGCGGCAGCGGAATGGGTCGCGTATTCGGTCACGGGCTTTCCGGTGAGCGGCGCCTCGCCGAGCTTCACCGTCTGCTTGATCATCGTCGAGAAGACGCGATGATCTCCGAGCTCGCGCAGGTTCTGGAGCATCTCGCGCGCCAGGACGGTGCGACCGTCGTAGAAGGTCGCGAGCAGTCCCAGGATCTCGAGGTCGTGGTTCAGCTTGATCTTGATGGTGTTGATCACCTTGATCAGCGCCGTCAGACCCTTGATGGCGTAGTACTGCGTCTGCACCGGGATGATGACGCGGGAGCTGGCCACCAGCGCGTTGATCGTCAGGAGGCCCAGCGTCGGCGGGGAGTCGATGATGATCACGTCGTACTGCCGCTCGGCCCATCCATCCAGGGCGTCGCGCAGCACCATCTCGCGGCCGATGGCCGTGAAGAGCTCGACCTCGGTCGATGCCAGCTCGAGCGTCGAGGGTGCCACCGACAATCCAGGCATCTCCGTCTGCCGGACGATCTCGTCGAGGGGGACGCGGTTCTCCGAGAGGACATCGGCCATCGAGTGGCGGACGTCGGAGAGGCTGATGCCCAGGCCGACCGTCAGGTTCGCCTGCGGGTCCATGTCGATGCAGAGGACCCGATAGCCCAGCTCGGCGAGCGCACCGCCGAGGTTGATCGATGCGGTCGTCTTCCCGACGCCGCCTTTCTGGTTCGCGATCGCGATTATCTTGGTCACAAGATCACCTTGCAGCAGAAGCGGGCGGGAAGGAATGTCGCGGACGCGACTCACCGATGATAGCCGCCCCCGGTCGTCAGCGGCCATCCGACTTATCCACAACCTGCCGGAATGTCGACGTCTTTGTGCAAAGACGAGCCTCTATACTCGAAGTTGTCCACCATCGTCGGGCCCATAGCTCAGTGGTCAGAGCATCCGGCTCATAACCGGCGGGTCGCAGGTTCGATCCCTGCTGGGCCCACCACCAGCGCGAAGGACGCCCCATGTCGACGGCCGACAAGCTTGCGAACCTCCGACGACTCCGCGAGGAGTCGCGGCTCGGCGGCGGTGAAGAGCGCATCCGCCAACAGCACGATCGCAACAAGCTGACCGCGCGCGAGCGGATCGACCTGCTCCTCGACGAGGGATCGTTCGTCGAGCTGGACGCGTTCGTCACGCATCGGGCCACCGACTTCGGCCTCGACGAGGAGCGCTACCTCGGGGACGGTGTCGTCAGCGGGCACGGTCGCATCGACGGCCGGCTGGTCTTCATCTACGCGCAGGACTTCACCGTCTTCGGCGGATCGCTGTCCGAGGCGCATGCCGAGAAGATCTGCAAGGTGATGGACCTGGCGATGAGCACCGGTGCGCCGATCATCGGCCTCTCCGATTCCGGCGGCGCTCGAATCCAGGAGGGCGTCGCGTCGCTCGGCGGGTACGCCGAGATCTTCCTGCGCAACACGCTGGCCTCGGGAGTGGTCCCGCAGATCTCGGTGGTGATGGGCCCCTGTGCCGGCGGCGCGGTGTATTCGCCGGCGATCACCGACTTCACCGTGATGGTGGACGGCAGCAGCTACATGTTCGTCACCGGGCCAAACGTGGTGAAGGCGGTGACTCACGAGGAGGTTGACCTCGAAGGGCTCGGTGGCGCGCGCGTACACAACGAGACGAGTGGCGTCGCGCACTTCCTGGCGGAGGGTGAGCCGCAGGCGATGTCACTGACCCGCCGGATCCTCGGCTACCTGCCACAGAACAATGTTGACCCGCCGCCGACGGCTGACGAGTGGAGGCGACCCGACGTCGACGGCGACGCGCTCGACGCGCTCGTCCCCGACTCGACGCAGCGCTCCTATGACATGCGCCAGGTGATTGCCGGCATCGTCGACTCGGAATCGTTCACCGAGGTGCACGAACACTTCGCGCGGAACGTCATCTGCGGGCTCGCTCGCGTCGAGGGGCGAAGTGTCGGGATCGTCGCGCAGCAGCCCGAGGTCCTGGCCGGGGTCCTCGACATCGACGCCTCCGACAAGGCGGCGCGCTTCGTCCGGTTCTGCGACTGCTTCAACATTCCGCTGGTCACCCTGGTCGATGTCCCGGGCTTCCTCCCCGGCGTCGACCAGGAACACCGGGGAATCATTCGCCATGGCGCGAAGCTGCTGTACGCCTACTGCGAGGCGACAGTCCCGAAGGTGACGGTGATCACGCGCAAGGCATACGGCGGCGCATACGACGTGATGAGCAGCAAGCATGTCCGCGGCGACCTGAACTTTGCATGGCCGACCGCAGAGATCGCGGTGATGGGCGTCGAGGGAGCGGTCAACATCATCTTCCGCGAGCGAATCGCCGGCGCGATCGATCCCGACGCGGAACGCTCCACGCTGGTGGGGGAGTACGAGGCCCGATTCGCCAACCCGTACGTCGCGGCGGCCCGTGGCTACGTCGACGAGGTGATCCTCCCGTCCGAGACACGGGCGCGAGTGGTCGATGCGTTGGCGATGCTGCAGGGAAAGCGCCAAGCGGTGCCCGCCAGGAAGCATGGCAACATCCCCCTCTGACCCGGACGCGTCTTTGCGCAAAGACGGACCGCCATTCCAACGGCTCCTCGTCGCGAACCGCGGCGAGATTGCGGTCCGGATCATCCGCGCCTGTCGCGAGCTGGGCATCGAATCGGTGGCGGCCTACAGCGACGCGGACGCGGAGGCGCTCCATACCCGGATGGCGGACCGGGCCGAGCGAATCGGACCGGCGGCGGCATCCGCGTCCTATCTCTCGATCGACGCCCTCCTGGCTGCGGCCGCCCGGTCCGGGGCCGAGGCGATCCATCCCGGCTACGGGTTCCTCTCGGAAAACGCTGCCTTCGCCGCGGCGGTCGAGGAGGCGGGGCTCGTATTCGTCGGCCCACCGCCGGCCACCCTGGCGTCGCTCGGCGACAAGCTCGCCGCCAGGCGGTCCGTTGCCGCCGTTGGCGTCCCCATCGTCCCTGGCCTGCTGGTGCCCCTCGTCGCCGACGGGGATGGGTCGCTCGCCGAGGTCGACCTCAGCGGGATCGCCTTCCCCGCGCTGCTGAAGGCGGCGGCCGGCGGAGGCGGGCGAGGGATGCGACGGGTCGAAGATCGCGGCGAGCTCGAGGCCGCACTGCCCGCCGCTGGCCGGGAGGCGATGGCCGCCTTCGGCGACGGGACGCTGTACCTGGAGCAGCTCATCGCGCCCGCGCGGCACGTGGAGGTCCAGCTCCTCGGCGACCGGCACGGCAACCTGGCCGTCCTGGGCGAGCGAGACTGCAGCGTCCAGCGGCGCCACCAGAAGCTGGTCGAGGAGTCGCCGTCACCCGCGGTGGCCCCGGCACTTCGCGCCGAGCTGGCCGAGAGCGCAAGGCGCGTAGCGGGGACGGTCGACTTCCACAATGCCGCCACGGTCGAGTTCCTCGTCGATGCGAACGGCAGCCACTACTTCCTGGAGATGAACACCCGGCTGCAGGTCGAGCATGGAGTGACCGAGCTCGTGACGGGCCTCGACCTGGTGGCCTGGCAGATTCGCGTCGCGGCAGGGGAGCGCCTGCCCGAGGCCGTCACCGCCTGCGAGCCCCGCGGGCACGCCATCGAGGTCCGGGTCTATGCGGAGGATCCACACAACGACTTCGCGCCGGTGTCGGGGAGTGTCACGGCCTGGCGGATGCCGGACGGTCCGGGGACCCGGGTCGACGCAGGCGTCACCGCCGACACGGCCCTGCCGACCGAGTACGACCCGCTCCTCGCCAAGCTGATGGTCCACGCCGAGGATCGGCCGGCGGCAGTGGCCCGGCTGCGACGAGCCCTCGACGAGACAGTCGTGGGCGGTCTGCAGACCGACCTCTCCTTCCTGCACTGGCTCGTCGCCGACGAGCGCTTCACCACCGGTGCCTATGACACCGGCCTGATCGCTGAAGGCTGGAGTGGCGGCCCGTCAACGGACGACCTCGAACGATCGCTGGCTGCCATGGCTGCCCTGGCCGGCCGGGCCGGTGCGGCGACGATCAGCCCGGCCGTCTCGAGCAGCGCCGCGGCGGCGGAGTCGGCTTGGCAGCGCCTCGCCCGGCACGAAGCGGTTGGACGGCGACGACCGGGATGACCGACTACGAGGTGACCATCGACGGCACCCAGGTCGAGCCCGAGGCCGGCTGGACCCTCGCCTGGCTCGATGCCGAGGTTGGCCTGGCCCGCCTCAGCAATGGGTCGAGGACCGAGCTCTGCCTCGTCGAGGGGTCGGGGACCGACTGGGTCGTCACCCTGCGAGGACGGCGCATCCCGGTCCTGGTCCGCAGCTGGCGGGAGCGGGTGCTGGCCGATGCCGAGTCGTCCGCGCGAGGGCATGACGGTCCCGTCGAGGTGCGAGCCACGCTGCCAGGCCTGGTGGTGGCGATCTCCGTGGCGGAGGGGGATGAGGTCGCGGCCGGGGCGACGCTCCTCACGATCGAGGCGATGAAGATGCAGAACGAGGTTCGGGCGCCACGGTCCGGACGCGTCACGGGCCTCGCCGTCGCACCGGGCCAGGCCGTCGCCGCCGGCACGCCCCTGCTGCGCCTCGAGTAGCGTGGGCCCGAGCTGCCGCCTCGTACAATCGGCGCAATGAGCGACCCCGAGCGCGCCGGACGGCCTCCGCATCGGTCCACCTCGGGGATCGAGATCCGACCGGTCTATGGCCCAGCGGACCTCGATCCGGCGCACGAGACGGGCGATCCCGGAGCGTTCCCCTTCACGCGCGGCATCCGTTCGGACGGCTACCTCGGCCGGCCGTGGACGATGCGCCAGTACGCCGGCTTCGGCTCGGCGCGGGAGACGAATGCCCGCTTCCGCTACCTGCTGGCGAGCGGCCAGACCGGCCTCTCGGTGGCATTCGACCTGCCGACCCAGATGGGGTACGACAGCGACGACCCGATGTCGATCGGTGAGGTGGGTCGGGTGGGCGTCCCGATCGACACCATCGCCGACATGGAGGCCCTCTTCGACGGGATCAGGCTCGACGCGGTGAGCACCAGCATGACGATCAACGCCACCGCCGCGATCCTCCTCGTCCTGTACGAGGCGGTCGCGCGCCGGCAGGGGATCGATCCCACCGGGCTGCGCGGCACGATCCAGAACGACATCCTCAAGGAGTACATCGCGCGCGGTACCTATATCTATCCGCCCGGACCCTCGATGCGGCTGGTGACCGACACCTTCGCCTACTGCCGGACGGAGCTGCCGGCCTGGAACACGATCAGCATCAGCGGCTATCACATGCGGGAGGCCGGGGCCACGGCGGTGCAGGAGGTCGCCTTCACCATCGCCGACGCCATCGCCTATGCCGAGGCGGCGATCGCGGCTGGCATGGCCTTCGACGACTTCGCTCCGCGACTCTCCTTCTTCTTCGCCGCCCACAACGACCTCTTCGAGGAGGCCGCCAAGTTCCGCGCGGCCCGCGGAGCGTGGGCCAGGGTGGCGCGTGACCGCTTCGGCGCCAAGGATCCGCGGAGCATGACGATGCGCTTCCACGTCCAGACCGGAGGCAGCACGCTGACCGCCCAGCAACCGGAGACCAACGTCGTGCGCACGACCGTGCAGGCGCTCTCGGCGATCCTGGGCGGAGCCCAGAGCCTCCACACCAACGCCTCGGACGAGGCGCTTGGGCTGCCCACCCCCGCGACGGCGCGGCTCGCCCTCCGGACCCAACAAGTGTTGTATGCGGAGTCGGGCGTGGGGACCCCGGTGGACCCGCTCGGCGGCTCGTACTACGTGGAGGCGCTCACGCAGGAGATCGAGGCCCTGGTCGAGGCCGAGCTGGCGGAGATCGACCGTCGCGGCGGGACGCTCGCCGCCCTGGCCGACGGCTACCAGCAGGCGGCGATTGCGGAGGCGGCGTACGTGGCCCAGCGCGCGATCGAGACGGGGGAGCGGATCGTGGTCGGCGTGAATGCCTTCGCCGAGAGCGGCGATGAGCAGCGGCCGCAGGCACAGGTGATCGACCCCGAAGCCGAGGCGGAGCAGGTGGCCCGGACGAAGGCGGTGCGAGCCGCCCGCGATCCCGCCCGCGTGGCGGAGGCGGCGGCGGCGCTGGAGGCGGCGGCGGGCGGGACGGAGAACGTGGTGCCGCGCATCCGCGCCTGCGTCGAGGCCCAGGTCACGCTGGGCGAGATCAGCGACACGCTGCGGCGAGCCTGGGGAGAATATCGCCCGTGACGGTAGGACCAATCGACCACATTGCCATCGTGGTGCGCTCGATCGACGAGGCGCTGCCTCGCTATCGGGCGCTCTTCGGCTGGGAGCCGATCGACGCGCCCCGCGTCTTCGCCTCGCAGCACTCGCGCCTCTGCTTCCTGCTGCCGGCATCGGGAGGCGGCGCGAAGGTCGAGCTGGTCGAGCCGACCGACGACGAGAGCGGCGTGGCCCGATTCCTGGCGACGCGCGGCGAGGGGCTCCACCACGTCTGCCTGCTCAGCGACGATCTGCCGGGAGACCTCGCGACCCTGACGGCCGCCGAGGCCGAGCTGATCGACCGTGAACCACGCCCCGGCGCTCACGGCGAAGTGGCGTTCATCCATCCGCGGACGCTGAACGGGGTGCTGTGGGAGCTGCTCCAGACGGCCGGAGAGGAGGGCGAATGAGCGACGAGGCTCCCCGTCCACCGATCCCCGAGCGGCCCCTCCTCCGCGGCGATCGCGTCTGGCTGCGTCCACTGGAAGCGCGCGACATGCCCGCCTACGTGGCCGGGATCAATGACACGGAGGTCGGCGCCTTCGCCGGCTACCGCATCCCGACCACGATCGCGGACGCCAACGCCTGGCTGGAGCGGCACGCGGCGATGTCTCGCTCCGGCGAGGGCTTCTTCTTCGCAGTCTGCGAGCTTGGCGATGACCGGTTCATCGGCACCGTCTGGTTCAAGGACGTGAACACGCTCGACAAGAACGCCGAGCTCGCCATCTACATGGACAAGGACCACATCGGCTCCGGGTGGGGGACCGATGCCCAGCGCACGTTGCTGGCCTTCGGATTCGGGACCCTGGGCCTCGAGCGGATCTCGCTGACGGTCAGCGCCACCAATGCGCGAGCGATCCGCTCGTACGAGAAGGTCGGCTTCCAGCGCGAAGGGGTCATGCGGAGCTCGTTCCGCGTTGCCGGCGAGCGGCAGGACACCGTGCTCATGGCGATCCTGCGCCACGAGTGGGAGGCCGCCCGGCAGGCCGAGGGCTAGTGGACCCCGGCCTCCCGCAGCAGGGCGGGGATCTGGGAGGGTGAGTCCGCGACACGGATGCCGGCCGCCTGGAGCGCCTGGCGCTTCGACTCTGCCGTGCCGCCACCGCCCGAGATGATCGCGCCGGCGTGCCCCATCCGCCGCCCGGGAGGAGCGGTACGGCCCGCGATGAAGGCGGCCATCGGCTTGCGAACCTCGCGCGCGCAGTAGGCCGCGGCGCGCTCCTCCTCGTCGCCGCCGATCTCGCCGATCAGCACGATCGCCTCAGTCTCGGGATCGGCATTGAACATCTCGAGCGCGTCGATGAAGGTCGTCCCCACGATCGGATCGCCGCCGATCCCGACGCAGGTCGTCTGGCCCACGCCGGCATCGGTCATTGCCTGGACGACCTCGTAGGTGAGGGTTCCCGAGCGGCTGACCAGGCCCACTGGCCCGGGGCGATGGATGTCGCCGGGGATGATCCCGACCTTGGCGCTCCCCACCGTGGTGGCGCCGGGGCAGTTCGGCCCGATCAGGCGTACCCCCTGCGCGCGGAGGAGGTGATGCACCCGCAGCATGTCGAGCGCGGGGATCCCCTCGGTGATGCAGATCACCAGGGGGATGCCGGCGTCCGCCGCCTCCAGGATGGCGTCAGGGGCAAAGGCCGCCGGAACGAAGATGCAGGCCGCATTGGCCCCCGTCTGCGCCACAGCGTCGACCACCGTGTCGAAGACGGGCACGCGACCATCGACCGCGGACTGACCGCCCTTGCCCGGGGTCACGCCGGCCACGATCTGGGTCCCGTAGTCGAGCATCGCCCGGGAATGGAAGTCACCCTCCCGCCCGGTGATGCCCTGGACCAGGAGACGGGTCTGCGGACCGACGAGGATGCTCATGCCAGTGACCCGGCGGCGGCCACGGCCTTGCGGGCGGCGTCGTCCAGGCTGTCGGCGGTGATGAGGTTTGCGGCGCGCAGGATCTCCGCCGCCTCGCTGGCATTGGTCCCCACGATCCGCACGACCATCGGCACCTGGCGACCGAGGCTGGCCCGCGCCTCGACGATCCCGTGCGCGACCTCGTCGCCGCGCGTGATCCCGCCGAAGATGTTGATGAGGATCGCCCGCACGTTCGGGTCGTCGAGGATGATGCGGAACGCCGCCGCCACCCGCTCCGCCTTGGCGCCGCCGCCGATGTCCAGGAAGTTGGCCGGCTCGCCGCCCGCCAGCTTGACGAGATCCATCGTCGTCATCGCCAGCCCGGCGCCGTTGACCATGCAGCCGATGCTGCCGTCGAGCTTGATGAAGTTGATGCCGGCGTCGCGGGCCGCGGTCTCGGATGGCTCCTCCTCGCCGAGGTCGCGCATCGCCTCGAGGTCCGGATGGCGGAAGAGGGCCGAGTCGTCGAGCACGATCTTCGCGTCGAGCGCCTCGAGCTGTCCCGCATCGGTGACGACCAGCGGATTGATCTCGGCGAGGTCGGCATCGGACTCGACGAAGGCGGCATAGAGCCCGCGCAGGATGGTCGCGAAGTCCTTGCGGAGATCAGCCGGGAGGCCCAGGAAGAATCCGACTCGCCGCACCTGGTGCTCCTGCAGCCCGATCAGCGGGTGGAGCGGCAGGCGCAGGATCGCACCGGGGTTGGTGCGCGCGGTCTCCTCGATCTCGACGCCACCCTCGGCACTGGCGATGATCGTCACCGCCACGGCGCCCCGGTCGAGGATCAGGCCGAGGTAGTACTCCTTCGCGATCTTCGCCGCCGGCGCGACGAGGACGGTCCGCACCGTCACCCCCTTGATGTCGAGGCCGATGATCTCCGCCGTCCGCGCCGCCGCCTCGTCGGGGGTCGCTGCCAGCTTCACGCCACCGGCCTTGCCACGGCCGCCGACCAGCACCTGCGCCTTGACCACCACTGGCCCGCCGATCCGCTCGGCGGCATCACGTGCCTGCTCCGGGGTCGTGGCGATCTCGCCAGCGGCGACTGGCACGCCGTGGCGCGCGAGGATCTCCTTCGATCGATATTCCTGGAGCTTCACATGGCCCTCCGGGGGCAGAACGGGTGGTCACCCATCAGCCTACACTTGCAATCCCTACCGCCGGCGCTGTGACCGGCGCGCACCGGAG
>DATJIJ010000087.1:0-6674 GCA_035493355.1 Candidatus Methylomirabilota bacterium | reverse complement strand
GACGCGCTTTCGATGGCGACGATCATCGGAACCCCAGGGCCTCGGTGGCGAGTCGCTGGTGGGTTGGCCCGATCGCGCGCCAGCTCACCTGCCGGCGGTCGCTGCCGTCGGCTTCGGGGACCAGGGTGAGCTCCAGGCGCTCGGCGGGGAGACGATCGCCGAGGCGATCGGCCCATTCCACCACCGCCACGCCGGTTGCCTGCCGCTCGTCGAAGAGCCCGGCGGCGACCGACTCCTCGGGGTCCTCGAGGCGATACGCGTCGATATGAAAGAGGCGGAGGCGCCCGGGGTGCTCGTTCATGAGGACGAACGTCGGGCTGTTGACTACGCTCGTTACTCCCAGCCCGTCGGCGACGCCCTTCGCCAGCTCCGTCTTGCCGGCCCCCAACGGGCCGATGAGCGCGACCAGCGTCCCCGCCTGGGCATGCGCGCCGAGCGCGTGCCCGATCGCGCGCGTCTCGTGGGGCGCATTGCTGCGCAGGCTTCCGGCGGATTCCATCGGCGAAGAATACGGGAGCCGCGGATCAGCGGCCCTCGGGGACCACGGTCGCCTCGATGTTGGCCAGCGGCACCGGGGCGAGGCGGCCATCCTCGAATCGCACGAGCGCCATGCGGGTCGGAATCCCGGATTGAGCCGCGTGCAGGTCCTCCATCATCCCGACGAGCACGCCACCGCGACCCTGGAAGGGTCGCCGATGGGCGATCACGCGATCCCCCACCTTGGCCAGCGCACGACGCGATGGCAGTGGCGAGGCGTCATACACGTAGAGGAGCCCATCGGCGCCGAAGAGGCTGGCGACCCGGCCGGCGTGGGCTCGGAACCAGCTGAAGAGCTGCGGGTCGATCCCGACCTTGCCGAACCCCTCCACCAGCAGGATCCCGAACGCGCCGGTCATCCCACCTGCCTCGCGCCGCCGTCGCTGGATCGCCTCGAAGTCGCGCAGCTCCTTGTCGAGCACGCCACCGAGCACGATCCCGGCCACGCCCATCGCCCGGGCGCGAGTCAGCGTCTCGGCCGATGCCCGCGACCCGCCGACCAGGATCTTCCCCGTGGCGCCCGCGTCGATCGCCGCCGCACGCAGCTCGTCGCCAGGATTCGGCACCCCGACCACCAGCTCGCCGTGGACAGCCTCGCCGCTGCCGCCCACGCCGTGCAGCCTGGCGGCGGGAACCTCGATCACCAATGCCCCCTCCTCCACCGCCCGGACGCGGCCGCGGACGTGGCCGATCACCGTCTCCTCCGCGGCGAGCGGCGCCAAGAGCAGCGTCCCGTCGCGTCCCGACGCCGCCAAGACGAGGCCGGCGACCGGGGCGAGGACGACCCCGGCTCCCTCGACCAGGGCGAGTGGCTGCTCGGCGTCGACCCGCTCGCCGGGGTGGACCACGAGCAGCTCCTCGATCTCCGCCGGCTGCCGGTGCAGGGGCCTCGTAATCGGGACGCGGACCGGCGCCATCGCGCCACGACGCAGCCCGATCACTTCGTCAGGCCGGATCTCGGCGCCGACTCGGACGCTGACGACCGTGCCGCGCGGAAGGTGGATGCGATGGAGCGAGGCCTCGATCATGTCGCCCCCTCGGCCGGAGGCCGAACCTCGCGGAGGAACGTGTCGCGCCACGCGCCGAGGACGGCCCGGCGATCGTCGCTCCGCCGTGGGAGGAGGAGTGGGGCGTCCCGGGCGTCGAGGACCACGCCCACCGCCCCTCCCGTCACCGACGCGCGGAGGCGCCGGGCGCGACGCGGTGCCCCGAGGCTTACCGCCGGGTCGAGCTCGATCTCCAGCTCGGCCACCTGGCCGCGCGGCAGCGGCACGACCTCAAGCTGGCCGGGTCGCACCTCGATCGGGCCGAGCGAGCGCCAGCCAACCCGATGGACGGTGACCCGCATCGAGAGGTGTCCGGGTCGTCCGCCACGGCACACGACCGCGGCCCCGAGGGGCGTCAGCAGGTCGTCGCGCAGCGTGCCAAGCCCCTCGACGATCTCATCGTCACGCAGCGCCCCGAGCGGCCCCAGCGCCCCCGCCTGGTCGATCGCGATCTGCACGATCCCGATCGGACGGATCCCGTCGAGCAGGAGCTGCATCGCCTGCGCCGGGAGCGGGGCGCTCCCGATCGTGCGCCCGGAGCCGATCAGCAAGTCGATCCCCTCGGGCTGCGGCCCATTGGCCGCGAGGTCGGCGAGCAGGTCGCGGGCGGCCCCATGGACCACCGCCAGCTCCTCGTCGGTCTGCGGGATCGAGCCCGGGCGCGCGCGCAGGTTCTGGAGCGTATCCGCCACTGCCAGCTCGTCGATCGCCAGGGGGAGGCTGTGGGCGATCCGCGCCGGCCCCCCGGGCGCGGTCAGGGTTGGCGAGGCGAGGCCGCCCAGCGCCACCACCCGGCTCTCGGCCATCCCGTTCTCGTCGGCGCTCGCCCAGGTTGCGTAGCGAGCGCCGAGGTCCACGCCCACCACCCGGAGGCGTGATGCGCGGGCCAGCTCCGCCACGGCCCGCCCGAAGCCGATCGGCGCGAGCTGGCGGGCAGCTCCACGCTCGACCAGGCGCTCGATCAGGCCGTCGAGGTAGCGCCGCAGGGGAAGGAGGTTCTCGCGATCCGCCGAGGGGCGTGGGTTCGCGACGGCACGCAATACGCCGGGCTCGAAGAAGGCGCCAACCCGCTCGGTGAGGCCGGCCGAGCCGGCCCAGACCACCGGCGATCGCCCACCCCCGCGCGCCGCGGCCACGAGCCCCGCCACCTCGAGCGCGCCCTCGCCGCCCTCCTCGTCGAATCCGCCGGCGATTAGCCAGGCATCCACCTCGGCCGATTGAAGTGCGGAGAGCCGGTCCACCACCGCCCGTCCATCGTCGACCGTGACCGCCTCGACCACGACCCATCCCGCAGCTTCGGCGGCTCGACGCGCCGCCTGTCCGGACAGCTCGGAGGAGACCGCCGCCAGGGCGATCCGGCCGGGACGCGCCGGGGTGTGGACCGCGATGCGCGGCGCATCGGCGAGGAGCGAGGCGATGCGCGCCGAGACGCGGGGATCCGCCCGGCCCGCCAGCCGCGCGGCGAGGATGCCGATCAGCTCGGACTCGTCCCAGGCCGAGGGCTGTGCGGCGTGCGCGGCGATCCTCCAGCGGCCGAGCGCCCGCCCAACCACTGCCGCCTTCGTCCAGGCCGAGCCGATGTCGACCAGCAACGAGAGCTCTGAGGTGGCGCGGCCGACCTCGCGCGATCCGGTGTCGGTCATCATCGGAGCACGGTAAGCCAATCGCCGAGGAGGAAGGCGATCCGGTCGACGAGGAGCGAGAGGCGGCTCACGACGAGGAACCCGATCCAGCCGCCAATCCCGCCCACCAGGAGCCAGCGACCGACGGTCGCCGCCCGGGTGGTGACGGTGCCGCGCGGGGCGCCGTGCAGGAAGGCGAGGAGCACGAGCGAGGTGATCACGAGCGAGATCAGCTCGCCGGCCAGGGCGCCCGACGGGCCGCCACCCGACGGCATCGCCGCGGCGATCTGCGGCAGGATCGTGCCGACCACCGCGCCGCCGAGCGCATAGGCGGCGATCCCGCCGACGAGGATCGCGCCGACCGGAGCCATCGCGCGACGAGGGAGCCACGAGGCGACGATGAGCATCCCAACCGGCACCAGCGCCAGACCGAGGAGGGCGCTGTCGCGTGGATGCTGGAGCAGCGGGACGGCGAGGCGTGGAACGAGCACCTCCCGGATGGCAAGCAGGACGAGGTAACCGGTGGCAAGGCCGGCAAGCAGGTGCTGCATCAGGACGAAGAGGCGGCGGGCGCCGACGAGGTACGACCAGACCGCGATGGTGACGATGGCCGCCACCCAGGTCGCGATCGTTCCGGCCAGGTCCGTGCCCGTGAAGCCGTTCATGACCGCACACGCCCGTTCCGGGACCGCCGGCCGCGGGGACGGGCAAAGCGACGGAAAGCAGCCTCGGCGAGCGCACCGATCGCGGCCAGCATCCCGACCAGCATCGGGAGCGGACCCGGCGTGGGTCCGGAGCTGATCGCAGATCCCGCGGATACGGCCTCGGTGTAGGCGATCCCCTCGCGCAGCGTGCCGAGCAGCGCAGCCAGCTGCCCCGAGCGCAGGTAGGGCTCGAGCTCGGGATCCAGGAAGGTGGGGGCGATGCTGACCAGTGGCAGGTTCGGGAGCCGGCTGCCGACCTGCTCAACCCAGCTCCTCGCCGAGATATCGCTGCCCGATACGATGAGGACCATATCGAATGCGCCGATGCCGCCCCCGCGCTGGCGGATGGCGTCGGCCACCGCGCCGTTGGCTCCGGCCGGCAAGATCGAAGCGATGCTGCGCACCAGTCCCGCTTCGCCACCCGCCACGAAGCCCAGGTCGGCCGGCGCCTGGATCCTCCCGGCGCGCGAGATCCGGTCGCGCTCCGCGGCTGCAATTGCGCGGCCGTCCGGCGTGAAGCTGACGATGGCCAGGCGGGCCTTGTGATAGGCGAGGTCATCGATGGCAACGCGGGTCGTGGCGCGGATCTCCGCGTACGTCCCGAGGTCCGCGTCGCACGCGATGAGGACCAGGGCGCCATCCGGGAGGTCGCCGATCGCCAGCCGGAGCTGATCGACGCGGGACAGATCGGGGCTCGCCAACCGGAGTCCGCGGGTGCCGGCGGAGACGAGCGACGCGATCACGAGCGCGAAGACGAGCAGCAGCACCGGCGCGGCCCGGCGCAATGCGGCGAGGCGCTCCTCGGTCGCCAGCGGCGGCCGGCTACTCGTCATCGCCGTCCAGGGCGAGCAGCGAGCGTGCGGCGCTGACGGCGACGAGGATCCCGATCCCGATCAGGAGGCCGCGGAAGACACCCGCCAGCGGCACGTCCCGCATCCAGCCGGCACCTGACGCCAGCCAGTCGCCCGCCTGCCCGCCGATTGGCAACAGGAGGACGATCACCAGCACCGCGGCACCGGCCATCAGCGACGTCTCGCGGGCACGCAGCGCGAAGCCGCGGCGGAACGCCCCGAGCAGGAATACGAAGAGGAGGGCGAAGACGGACGCCGCGATCGGCGCCAGCAGCGCCGCTACCAGCCAGACGACGGCGGGGTCCGAGCTCCCGCTCGAGCCGGGTCGCAGCCCCGCCACCAGGATCGCCGCCATCCCCACCAGGAGCACGATCGACCCGATCGAGTCGCCGTCTCCCGCCGCCAGGTTGCGAGCGTGGAACGCCACCAGCGTCACTCCACCTCCGACGGCGGCCGCCGCGGCCAGCAGCACGAGGAGCTCGTTCACCGCCCCGGCGGCATCCTTGAGCGATGGATTGACGAGCATGAAGTCCAGCAGGACCAGGAGACCGGTGATCAGGACGATGCCGGTGAGGATCGAGCGGCGCATCGCGGTCAGCGCCCCGTCAGGAAGGCTGCGACCTGGGGCCCACCGGCCCACGTGATCAGCGATCCGACCAGGAGCAGCCCGATCGCGCCCCAGATCAGCCGATTCGCGGCCAGCACGGCCGTCCGAGCATGCCCGCCTGCGCCGATCTCGCCCGCAGCCTGGTAGAGCTCCGGCCCGATCAGGCTCCCGTCGCCATCCAGCAGCGGCCCCGCCGCCTGGGAGGCGCTCGCGGTGGCGCCGACGCTCCATTCGGCGTCACCCAGCACGCCGTCGAAGACGAGCATCGCGTCCTCGGCGAGGCCGCCCGCGACCATGGCCACGCCGTGCGGCCGAGCGGTGGCCAGCGCGAACGCGGCGGCCGCCGCACGCCCCTCACCCACGTACTCGATCGCCGCGGTGGACGCACGCTCGGGCGTGGCGGTGCGCTGATGGGCCCCCGCCAGCGTCGCCTGGGCGAAGACCGCCGCCATTGGGTCGTTGGTAGTCACTCGCAGCGGGACGCCGGCGCGCGCGGCGGCGTCGGCGACGTGCCCCAGCAGCGGCAGCGCCGCCAGCGTCTGGAACCGCTCGGTCGCGGATGCGGAACGGCTGATGCCCGCGCTGCCGAGCGAGATCGTGGCGTCTGCCCCGGATTCGGCGGCGAGCGCCATCACGCGGCCGACCCGTGCCAGCCCGCCCAGCCCACGCCCGCTCCATCGGGCCTCCGGACGCGCGATGAGCGAGAGGAGCACGAGCAGGACGATGAGGATGGCGACCGTCGGCGCGGCGCCGAGGCGCATCGACGATGAGCCGATGGTATCGGTCACCAGTCCGACCAGGTACGAGGCGAGCTCGCCGAGGTTCGGCATCTAGGGGGGAGCGTCCCGGCGTTCGGCGCCCAGCCTGGCAGCGATCCGGTCGTAGGTCGCGGGGTCCTCGAGGGCCTGGCGCAGCGCAGCGAGACGACGGGGACCCAGGAGGGGGTTGAGGAGCGGTCCGAGGAAGATCGCGCCCTGGCGCAGGAGCGGCAGCAGGGGGCGATGGGCGTCCATCAGGATCGCGGCCGGCCCGCCAATTCCACGGCGCTCGAGCTCATCGGCGAGGGCGTCGGCGCGCTTCACGCTGGACTCTCCCTGCGAGACACCTGATTCGGTCCGAACACGCATGGTCGCTCGCTCGACGACCTCACCCCGCGTCCGCGGCCACCTCCGGCAGATGCACGCGCGGGAGGCGTTCGCGAAGGGCGGTCGTCACTTCGTAGTTGATGGTGCGTCGCTGGGCGGCGACCTCATCGGCGTCGATGCGGGCACCCATCTGCTCGCCGATCAGGACGAACTCGTCGGCGT
>DATJIJ010000086.1:0-3243 GCA_035493355.1 Candidatus Methylomirabilota bacterium | reverse complement strand
GTGACCTCCCCGGCCGGCCACAGCTCGATCAATCCCGCCTTCACCGCGAGGGCCCCCTCCCCGCCCAGCGCCCGACGGGCGAAGTGAACCGCCTTGCGCACGTTCGTGCCGCCAGCATTCGCCGCCACGTTCGGCCATAGGGCCTCGATCACCTGTTCGCGCGTCAGGCGGTGCCGGGGAGCGAGCGCCAGGACCTTGACGAGGGACGCCGCGCGCCCTTGACGCCACGTATCCGCAGGCACCGCTTGGCCGTCGATGTCGGCATGGAATGCCCCGAGGAGTCGCAGATCCAGCCGCGCGGTCATGTGGCGGAGAGGTTATCCCGCATCGAGGCGCGCCGCAGACGGGCCGCAAGTACTCCAGACGCTCGGATTCACGACCCAGGGCCCCACGACGCAGACCTCGTTCAGCGCTCGTCGCCCTCGGGTTCGGCCTCGGCCACCGGCTCGACCGCTTCTTCGTGTACCCGGCTGGCCTCGACGATGGTCGGGGTGCCGTCGCGGTCCTTCCAGCGCGTCTCGAGCTGGAGAGTGTCGCCTTCGCCAACCAGATGAAAGACGACCTTGTAGCCGGTGGGGGTGGACTCGACCGACTCGATGCTGGCCTCGGTCATCGGCATCGGCAGCATTGACGCGAACTGCCCCAGCGTCGCGTGCAGCTCCTTGCTCATCTGCTCGGATGCCTTGCCGATGTCGCCGGCCAGCAGCGCATCGGCATGGGCCTGGGCGTGCTCGCGGACAGCTTGTTCATCCATCAGCTCATCCTCCTGGCTACATCTTGAGCGTCGACGCGGAGGCTGACCACCTCGATCGGCTCCTCCCGGCCCTTCAGCTCGAGCGTCTGCCGCGCCAGCGACGAATCCAGGCCGGCCTTCTCGGCGGCATCCGCTGAGACGAGGATCTCCCCTGCCTCGGCGCGGGCCGCGAGGCGAGCGGTCACGTTCATCGGGTCGCCCACGACGGTCAGCTCCACGTGCTCGCCCTCTCCGACCGCGCCGAACCAGGCGTGGCCGGTGTGGACGCCCGCTCCCAGCGGGACCCAGGGACCCGCCGGATCCGCGTGGCCGGTCGCGCGCAGCAGCTCCCGTGCCGTCTCGACGGCGCGCTCGGCATGCCGCTCGGCGCTGAGCAGCGGCGGGAAGAGCGCCACCAGCTCGTCGCCGACGAACTTGTCGACCATCCCGTCACGCGCGAAGACCACGGCCGACGCTGCCGTGTAGAAGCGATCGAGCACCGACCGGTACTCCGTTGGGGTCATCTTCTCGGCGAGACCGGTGGAGCCTCGAATGTCGGCGAACAGGAAGGAGGCGTCGATCTCGGCACCGCCGTGATGCTTGATCAGCACCTTCTCGCACGAGTTGCAGTAGTTCGGGTTGGCCGATGACTGTCGCTTGCCGATGAGCCGCATCGCCATCCCGCCGCCTCCCGCGAACGGCGCCGAGCAGAGGCGACACCGAGGGTTGGCAGGCAACCGGCTGAAGAACCGCCGACCCGTCGCCATGAGCGTGTCCGGGTGGGAGAGGTAGTCGGACCAGAACGCCTCGTTCCTGTCGGGGGCGGGCATGCCCTATTGTGCGGGCTCCGTCCAGCGCCGGTGCTAGCAAGGCGCGGGGTCATTGGCCTCGATCCAGGGCTCGGCACCACGGCCCACAAGGGAGGCTTGTGTATCGGCGCATTAAGGGCCGATAAGGGGCTCCCGCCGTGTCGTGGCACAAGCGGAACTAGTGAGAGCGCACGGAATCGGCCTCTCGCGTGCCGATACACAAGTGCCGCTTGTACGGGCTGGCTTAGAGGACCTCGGCGGCCGTCTTGCGGGCAGCAGCTGCAGCGGTGGCCAGCACGGCGACCGCCTTGCCCTTGTCTGCCGAGCCGTAGACGGCGGCCTCTGCGCGACCCCACTCCGCCAGGATCAGGCGGATCAATCGGTCCACCTCGGTGGGCGTGTGGTTGAGCATGACCAGGGTCTTCTCGACCTGGACGGTGTGCTCGCGGAAGTGCGAGGACCATCGGCCCAGTCGGAAGCCGATGTCCAGGGCGAAGCCCACCCAGCGGGTGCCGAACGCGAGCCGATCCGCCGGCATGCCCGCCAGCCGCTCGGTGGACTCGTCGAGGACATCGTCGAGCCGCGCGCGGACCTCCGCCGGGGTACCCGCCGCCTCTTCCTCGTCGCTCGGGAGGGCGTCGTAGATGTGGCCAGGCCGCGCCTTGGGCAGGTTCGCGTCGGCGGGAAGCGCCTGCGACTGCCACCAGGCGGTGACGGCGGCGTACCCGCGCTGGCTGGCGATGATGTGCCCCATCGTCTCGCGGACCGTCCACTCCTCGCCGCCGGGCTTGGCGTCCCAGAGGGCGTCCGGCAGCTGGACGAGGAGGCCCTGCAGATCCCATTTGGCGGCGGTGGCCGGGGCGATCAGCTCTGCCGTCCTCCCCCGTCCGGTGCCGTCGATGCGGAGCGCCTTGGCAGCATCGATACCGGCGCGCTCGAAGGCCTCGAGGATGTTGTAGAACGCGTAGCGGAGCTCGATCTCGCTGTCGCCCTTCCAGGCCCATTCCTTCTCCATGTCGGCATCGGTCAAGGTTGCCAGGTCGCGGACCGCCGACATGACGTCGCGGCGGGCGGCGAGCAGCGCATCCGGGATGGGTCGCGGGGCGATGTCCGCGGTGTACTCGACAAGAGGAGCGTTTCCGGTCGTGGTTGTCATCGGTGCAAGCCTACGACGACTGCGACATACAAGCTGTCAGATTGGTGGCTGACGCTCGCGACATGACAACCGCCAAGTCGGTCGAGTTCGAACTCGAGCATCCGTCGTTCGGCTATGCGATGTCCGTCGGCCTCCACGATCTCGGCGGCCGATGGGTGGCGGTCGCACAAGGTCCGGATGGCCGGCTCCTGGGGATCGGGGCCACCGCCCGCGAGGCGTTCGCCGTGGCGATCGCACCGCTGGGGGCACACACCGCCGCCCTGCTCATGGCCGACCCGGCCCTGTTTGGCGCCAGCTTGCGGGTCCTCGCCGCCTGACGGAAACCAATGGGCGATGTGCATACTCAGCCCATGCCTGTCCGCACGGTGATCGAACACGGGACGAAGGACAAGCGGTCCGTTGCCTTCAGCCTCGACTGGCCGGGATGGAGCCGCGGCGCCAAGACCCCCGACCTTGCGCTTGAGACGCTCGAGTCCTACAGGTCGCGCTACCGTCCCATCGCCGACCTCGCCGGCATGGCGAGCGAGTTCGACGCCGCCGGGCCG
>DATJIJ010000085.1:0-4839 GCA_035493355.1 Candidatus Methylomirabilota bacterium | reverse complement strand
GGCCCCGTCAGGAGCTTTCATGTCCTTCTCCACGCTCGGGCTTGCGCCCGGCCTGCTCCGCGCCGTCGCGGCGCAGGGCTACACCGAACCCACCCCCGTCCAGCGCGAGTCGATTCCGTTCGTGCTCGCCGGTCGCGACCTCCTCGCCGGCGCTCAGACCGGCACCGGCAAGACGGCGGCCTTCGTGCTGCCGATGCTGCAGCTGCTCGCCGCCAATCCGCCCCGCCAGGGCGGACGACCCCGTATCCGCGCCCTGATCCTGGTCCCGACCCGGGAGCTCGCGATCCAGGTCGAGGAGAGCGTCCGCGTCTACGGCTCGAACAGCCGTCGCTCGACCACCATCTACGGTGGCGTCGGCTTCCCTGGCCAGCTGCGCGCCCTGCGCAACGGTCCGGAGATCGTCGTCGCCACCCCCGGCCGGCTGCTCGACCACGCTCGGCAGGGGACGATCGACCTCGGCGCGGTCGAGATCCTCGTCCTGGACGAGGCCGATCGGATGCTCGACATGGGCTTCATCCGCGACATCCGCACGATCATCTCCCTCCTTCCGCCGCGACGGCAGAACCTCCTCTTCAGCGCGACCTTCAGCAACGAGATCCGCGCGCTGGCCGAGGGCCTGCTGGATCGGCCCGCATCGGTCCAGGTCACCCCGCGCAACACCCCCACTGACCTCGTCCGGCAGGTCGTGCACCCGGTCGACCGGGCCCGCAAGCGCGAGCTCCTCTCGCACCTGGTCCGCACGCACGCCATCGAGCAGGCGCTCGTCTTCACGCGCACCAAGCACGGTGCCGACCGGCTCGCCAAGCAGCTCCTCGAGGATGGCATCGCCACCGCGGCGATCCACGGCAACAAGTCCCAGCCGCAGCGCGTCCGCGCGCTCACCGATTTCAAGGCGGGGCGGGTGACCCTGCTGATCGCCACCGAGGTCGCCGCGCGCGGCCTGGACATCGAGCAGCTGCCGCACGTCGTGAACTACGAGCTGCCGATGGTGCCCTCCGACTACCTGCACCGCATCGGTCGCACCGGTCGAGCAGGCATCGAGGGCGACGCCATCTCCCTGGTCTGCGTCGACGAGGCGCCGATGCTGCGGGAGATCGAGCGACTCCTCGGACAGCCGATTCCGTCCGAGGTCGTCCCCGGCTTCGCCGTCGATCCGTCCATCCGGCCGGAGGCGATCCGCCTCCGCAGCGCCGGCGGCGGACGGCCGCAGCAGGCGCGCGGTCCGCGTCGTCAGGGTCCAGCCGCGTCGGCCAATGGCTGGCGTCCACGTCCCGCCCGGCGCTCCACGGGACGTCCGGCCGGGTCCGGCTCAGGTCACCGCGGTGGCGGCTGGGTCAGCCTCCCCGGCGAGCGGACGCACCGCTAGATCCAGCACCACCCCGAAGGTGGGGGACCCGTCTCGACCGCGAAATTCTCAATCAGCCTGACCCAAAAGTAGGTCTGGTCGTGGGGCATGGTGATGGCCGGTGAACCGGGTCGGGCGCAGTCCCAGAAGAGGATCCGCGACCGCCACGTCTCCGGCGTCAGCGGCGCGGCCGTCAACACCGGGAAGAAGAACCAGAACGAGACCGCCACGCCCAGCGCCGCCATCCCGGTGGCCACCCGCCATCGGGTCGAGCTCCAGGCGAGGGCGGCGATCAGGCCGAGCCCTGCGCACAGGAACGGGATCGTCGGCAGGATGTACCAGATGAAGACCTGGGATCGCGATCCGGGGAGGATCAGCCATGGCAGGTAGGCTCCGAGCGCGGCGGCCAGCAGCACTGGCTCGGGCCGTGTGAGCGCTGCACCGCGGCGGACCCATCGCACGGCAAGCACCGTCATCCCGACCGCGCCGCCCCACCAGGTGAGCGGGTTCCCCATGGCCAGGATTTCGCGGTGCGTGGTAGTGGTGGCCGCGAAGAAGTAGACCACCGGGCGCTTGAGCAGGAGCCACGACCAGGCGGCAGACTCGTACGGGTGGTCACCCGGTAGCCCGAGATGGAAGTGGAGCATCGCCGACTGGTGCTGCAGGATCGCGCGCCAGGCCGATCCGCTCCTCCACGGAAGCGCCAGGAGCGACCCATCCACCCGCCCGATGTAGGAGGCGAGGTAGACGACGAGCGGCACCAGCCCCAGGAGGACCAGCGACGGGACCAGTTCGCGCCGGAGCGCGCGGCCGAACGCAGAACGCGATCCGAGGCGCTCGTTGCCTGGGCCGTCCTGCGAAGCCGCCATCTCCCACGCGACGATCAGCACGACGAGACCCAGGGCGACGTACCCGCCGGACCACTTCGTGGCGGTGGCCGCGCCAAGCGCCACGCCAGCTGCGAGTCGACACGGGCGACCGAAGCTGAATTGCCGCACCCATGCCGGTGCGTCGGCATCTTCGCCGCGGGGACCCCGCCGGCGGGTTCCGTCCAGCACGACGAAGAGGACCGTTGCGATCACGAACAGCGTCACGAAGACGTCCAGCATCGCGATGCGTGACTGGACGACGTGGAGGAAGTCCACCGCGAGCAGGCCGGACCCGATCACGGCCCCAACGGTCGCAGCGGGCGCGGTGACTTGGCCGGCCAGGAGGCGGCGCACCAGCAGGTAGAGGAGCGCCACGCCGAGCGTGCCAGCCACTGCGGCCACGATCCGCCAGCCGAACTCGTTGTACCCGAAGAAATGAATCCCGATCCCGATCAGCCAGTTCCCGAGCGGGGGGTGCGCCCCGCTCACCACGTTGTCGATTCCGCACTGGGCGGTGCCGATCACGAACCGACAGGCGATGCGCGCATAGAAGATCTCGTCGAAGACGAAGCCCCGCGGGGTGCTCAGGCCGGGGAGCCGAACCGCCGCGCCGAGGAGCGTGACGACCGCCAGCGCGACCCAGTCGCGGCGTGCCCAGGCCGGCGAATCGTGGATGGCGGGAACCCCTTTCGCACTGCAAACGAGGTGTGACCGAGATCGGCCGCGGCCCATGCTAGCGGGGCGGCGGCGCTCAGATGGGCTGCTAGACTCGGACCCGTGAACTACGAGCTGTACATGGCGGAGGCCATCGCCGAGGCGCGCCGCGGCGCCGAGGAGGGCGAGACCCCCATCGGTGCAGTCGCCGTCCTCGACGACGCCATGATCGCCCGCGATCACCGGCGCATCCTGCTGCAGCGCGATCCGACCGCGCACGCGGTGCTCCTCACCCTCCAGGCGGCGGCGCGCAAGCTGGACGCCAAGCGCCTCCCCGAGGTCACGCTCTTCACCACCCATGAGCCCTGCGCCATGTGCGTGGGGGCGCTCCTCGAGGCCCAGATCCGGACCCTGGTCTACGCCGTGCCCGACACGGAACGCGGGGCGGCGGGAGGAGCGGTGCAGCTGGCGCGGGCTCCCGGCATGCCGCATCAGATCTCCGTGATCTCCGGCGTCCGCGAGGATGAGGCGCGTCGCCTCACGGCCATCGCCCCGGCTCCGGCCTGACCCGCCGCTGGTAGACTCCCCAGCCGGAGAGGTGTCCGAGTGGTTTAAGGTGCCGCTCTCGAAAAGCGGTGTGCGATGAGCACCGTGGGTTCGAATCCCACCCTCTCCGCCACGTCAGATACCCCGGAGAGGTCGCCTAGTGGCCTATGGCGCCGCATTGGAAATGCGGTTCGGGGAAACCCGTCGGGGGTTCGAATCCCCCCCTCTCCGCCACCCCTCGATTGACCGATGTCTCCGTGCTCGCCTACCATCGCGGCGGCCGTGCTAGGTGGGGAACTAGCGGTGCCCTGCACCCGCAATCCGCTACAGCGGGACTGAATCCCCGGCCGAGGCCGATCCGCCTTCGTCTCCTACGACATCGACCGACGTTGAGAGTCGGGTCCCACGCAGCGAGAGTCCGTGAACCCCGTCAGGTCCGGAAGGAAGCAGCGGTAAGCGTCAGCCCTCGGGTGCCGTGGGACGACCTGGCTGGAGCCGGTCGATCGAGTGTGTGCTGAGGCGGTCGATCGACGTCGGGTGCACGGCCACTTCATCTGCTTCGTCGCGACCGCGACCGGTTCGCGGTTCGGTGTACGGTAAGGAAGCCATGGTCGAACCCGCCGCCGCCGCATCCCCGGAGCCGTCCGCCATCTATCGCCGATGGCGCTCCCAGCGCTTCGAGGAGCTGATCGGCCAGGAGCCGATCGTCACGACGCTGCGCAACGCGGTCGCCGCTGACAAGGTCGCGCACGCCTACCTCTTCGTCGGGCCGCGCGGCACCGGCAAGACCTCGATGGCCCGCATCCTGGCCAAGGCGATCAACTGCACCGAGCGCGGAGCCGATGGCGAGCCATGTGATCGGTGCGCCGCCTGTGTCTCGATCCGCGACGGGAGGGCGATGGATGTCATCGAGATCGATGCCGCCAGCCACGGGCTGGTCGAGGATGCGCGCGACCTCGTGATGCGTGCGCTCACCGCGCCCGCCGAGCTCCGGCGCCGGGTCTACATCATCGACGAGGTCCACATGCTCAGCACGCACGCCTTCAACGCGCTGCTGAAGCTGGTCGAGGAGCCGCCTCCGCACGTCGTCTTCATCCTCGCCACCACCGACACGCACAAGGTGCCGGCCACGGTCATCAGCCGCACCCAGCGCTTCGACTTCCGGCGCATCTCGGTGCCGCTGATCGTGGAGAAGCTGACGCGGATCGTCGCCGCGGACGGCGCGCAGGCCGATCCCGAGGCGCTCGAGGTGATCGCACGGCTCGCAGATGGCGGGATGCGCGATGCCGAATCGCTGCTCGACCAGGTGCTTGCCTACGCCGGCGATCGCGTCACCGCCGACGGCGTCCGCGAGGCCGTGGGCCTGGCCGACGAGGCGGAGATCAGCCTCCTGGTGGATGCCTACCTGGCCGGTGATGCGGGAGC
>DATJIJ010000084.1:0-2462 GCA_035493355.1 Candidatus Methylomirabilota bacterium | reverse complement strand
CCTGAGGGTCAGGGCCACCTGCGCCTCGCGCGACAGGGCGGGATGGCAGCAGGTAAAGATGAGTCGCAGCCGATCGTCAGCCCCGAGCGGCCCGCCGGTGGGGATCGGTCGCTCCATCTCCTCTGCCTCCTCTCCGAGCTGCGTCAGCCGCTCTCGGAACCTCGCGTCGCGGCGCAGCCGGTCGATCGCGCGTCGGCGTGCGGTGGTCATCAGCCACGCGCCGGGGTTGCGCGGCAGGCCATCGGTCGGCCAGTGCTCGAGCGCAGCCACGGCAGCCTCCTGGACCAGCTCCTCGGCGAGGTCCCAATCGCCGAGGATGCGGACGAGCGAGGCGATCAGCCGCGCGCGCTCCTCGCGCAGGACGCGCTCGAGCGAGGCATCGACGGATCGGCGCGCGGTCAAGCCGACGGCTATCCCATCTCCCCGGTCACCAGCGGCCGGATCTCCAGCGTGTCCGGCGCCGGCCACGAGGAGGCGAGCCGGATCGCGGCGTCCAGGTCGGGCACGTCGATGATCCCGTAGCCGCCGATGATCTCCTTGCCCTCGACGAACGGGCCGTCGGTGACGGTGACGTCACCTTCGACGGCGCGTCGCACGGTCGTGGCGGTGCTCGACGGCTGGAGCTGGGCGCCCTCGAGGAGCTCACCCGCCGCCTTGCGCTCGTCCCACCACGTCTCGATCTGGGCGTACAGCGCGCGCTGCCCTGCCTCGTCCAGGTGGTCCCAGCCCTCGTCGGCGCCGGCAATCAGGAGCATGTACTTCATCGCTGAACCTCGGCTGCATCGGTCACGGCAGGCGTGACCCTCTCATGATGACGACGAACGGGTCACTCCGTTCTCGACCGCGACTTCACGAATGGCGACGCGACACCGTTCAACGGGCAATGGCCGGTTACTTCACAATGCACCGATGATCCCGGCAGCCCAACGTCCCTCCACCTTCGCGGTAGCGGTCGCGCTTGGCACCGTGTACGTCATCTGGGGCTCGACCTACCTCGCCATCGCGTTCGTGGTCGAGAGCCTGCCGCCGTTGCTGGCCGCGGGTGCGCGCTTCCTCACGGCGGGAAGCCTCCTGGTGGCGTTCCTGCTCGCTCGGCATCAATGGGAGAAGCGGCGCGGTGGGACGGCCGAGAGCACCCTGCGCTGGCCGCGCTCGGTCGAGTGGCGGACGGCGTTCATCGTCGGTGCGTTGCTGCTGCTGGGCGGAAACGGCATGGTCTCGGTGGCCGAGAAGACGATCCCTTCGGGGATCGCCGCCGTGATCATCGCCACCACCCCTATCTGGCTGAGCGTCTTCGACGCTCTGCTCACGCGCCGCATGCCCAGCCTCCTCGCGATCGGCGGCCTCGTGGTGGGGCTCGTCGGCGTCGGCATCCTGCTCCTGCCGTCCAACGGGCTCGACGCGCTCGACCCCGGCGGCATCGGCATCCTGGTCCTGGCGACCATCTGCTGGTCGTCGGGGTCCCTCTACGCGCGTCGCGGCCCGCTACCGAAGAACCAGTTGCTCGGCACCGGGATGGAGCAGATGGCAGGCGGCCTGGTGCTGCTGCTGGCCGGGAGCGCCCTCGGCGAGGTCGGTCAGTTCGATCCATCGCGCGTGACGACCGCCTCGCTGCTGGGGCTGGCCTTCCTCGTGGTATTCGGCTCGCTGGCCGCCTTCACCGCGTACGTGTGGCTCCTGAACCACGTGGCGGTGACGACGGTCGCCACCTACGCCTACGTGAACCCGGTGGTCGCCGTTGCCCTCGGGGTCGCGTTCCGGGGCGAGACGATGTCAGTGCGCTCGCTGGTGGCTGCCGGGCTGATCATCGGTGCGGTCGTGGCGATGGTCAGCGGGCGTCCACGTGAGGTCGAGGAATCCGGCCCTTCGCCCGACGCGGCCGCGCTCGATCCGGAGGCGAGGGCCCACTAGGTCGTATCATCGCCATCCCATGACTCGCGAAGGCGCTTCGGACCCGATCGGCTTCGGCAGCGGGATCTCCACGGACCACAAGGACGGGATCCGCTGGGTCGACTATTCGAACATCAGCTGGAACCCGGTCTTCTGCAAGCGCTGCGACATCTGCGTCGAGATCTGCCCCAAGGACACCCTGGTCCTGCGCAACGACGCGATCATCGAGGAGCAGAACTGCATCCTCTGCGGCCTCTGCGAGCGGTACTGCCCCGACATCGCCATCGAGATGCTGCCCGAGGCGGTCGCCGCTCACGCGGCCAAGGGCGGCACGCCGGCGGAGTCCTCCTAGCCCGATGCGGAAGCTGACCCAGGGCAACGAGGCGGTCTTCCGCGGAGCGATTGCCGCCGGGGCGAGCTACTACGCCGGCTATCCCATCTCCCCGTCAACGGAGATCCTGAACGTGGCCTCCGGCTGGGCCGCGGAGCATCCCGAGTTCCGCTTCCTCCAGGCCGAGGACGAGATCGCAAGCGCGAACGCGATCATCGGCGCCAGCCTGGCAGGGGCGAAG
>DATJIJ010000083.1:0-2591 GCA_035493355.1 Candidatus Methylomirabilota bacterium | reverse complement strand
GGGCAGGTACTGGGTCTGGCCCTGGTACATGCGCCGTCCACGGACGCGGCTCGCGTACTGGACCGGGATCCGTCGCTGGCCCTCGTTGATGAAGACGACGCCGGCGATCACCACGATCGCGATCAGGATGAACGGGATGATGCGGAGCAGCCCGTCCGGCCCGGTCACGATCGGCGCGGCGCGGTGCGGGAGGCGCCCGACGATGCCCGCGAAGATGATGAAGCTGATCCCGTTGCCGAGTCCGCGCTCGCTGATCAGCTCGCCCAGCCACATCAGCAGGATCGTGCCGGCGGTGAACGAGAGGAGCAGCGAGAGGGTCTCGAAGCTGAAGAGCGGATGCGGCGGGATGACCCCGTTGGCCGAGAGGAGGACGGAGAACCCGTAGCCCTGGGCGAAGGCCATCGGGATGGTCAGGAGGCGGGTGTACTGGTTGATCCGGTTGCGCCCGTATTCACCTTCGCGGGCGAGTTCACCGAGGCTCGGGATCACGCCCTGCATCAGCTGCATGATGATGCTGGCGTTGATGTAGGGGTTCACTCCCATCCCGATGATCGACGCGGTCGCCAGGCCACCGCCCGAGAAGAGGTCGAGCAGGCCCAGCAGCTGGTTCGTCTCGAAGAGGTTCGAGAGCTGCGCCTGGTCCACGTTCGGGACGGGGACGTTCGTCAGCGCGCGGAAGACGAGCAGGATCCCGAGCGTGAAGAGGATCTTGCGACGGATGTCCGGGGCGCGGAAGGCCTGGACGAGGGACTCGATCACCTAGGACCCGCTCTCGCTCTCGGTCTCGGTCTCGCCGGCTGACTCGCCCTCGCCATCGGACTCCGGCGCACTATCGGCCGGGGCCGCCTGGCGAGCGCCAGAGTCGGATGCCGCCTCCGCTGCGTCGGCGTCGGCCTGGGCCTTCGCCTTCGTTGCCGAGGCCTTCCTGGCCGATGCCTTCCTGGCGCGCTGACCGGTCGGCCCGGCGTCGGCCGGGGCCTCGGGCTCGAATTCGATCGGCGCACCATCCGGCCAGCTGATGAGCTGGGCCGTGCTGCCGGCCTCTGCCAGCTTGGCGAGCGCGGAGCGGGTGAACGCGTGGGCGTGGATCGTGACACCCTTTGGAGCGTCACCGCCACCCAGGATCTTGACCGGCATCGGCCTCGTCTTCTGGTCGCGCAGGAGCTGGTCGTGGCGCAGCACGTCAGGCGTGATGAGCGTCCCGGCGGCGGCCTCGCTGATCCGTCCGAGGTTCAGCGGCGCGTACTCCACCCTGAAGCGGTTCTTGAAGCCGTGCAGCTTCGGGGTCCGGATGTGGAGAGGCGTCTGGCCACCCTCGAACCAGGCGGGGATCCCGCCACCCGCCCGCGACTTCTGGCCCTTCGTCCCACGCCCGGCCGTCTTGCCGCGGCCGGAGCCGTGGCCCCGCCCAAGACGACGGGGCGGCTGGTGCGAGCCGGGGTTCGGCCGTGCATCGTGCAGCTTCATCTAGCCCTCCCCCTCGGCGACGGTCACCAGGAAGGCGACGCGTCGCAGCATGCCGCGGGTCACCGCGTTGTCGACGACCTCGACGGTCTCGTTGAGCCGATGCAGGCCGAGCGCGCGGATCGTGCCGCGGGCTCCCGCCCTGTGGCCGATGGTCGACTTGATCCAGGTGACGCGCAGCTTCGGCCCGCTGCTGGTGGGCTTGCGCTTACCTGCCACGGCCGCCTCCACCGAATGCGGGCGCCGGCCGCTCCACGTACTCGTGCGGGGTGCGGGAAGCCTCAGCGCCGCGCTTGCCCAGCAGCCTTTCGGCGGTCGTGCCGCGGCTGCGGGCAATGTCGTCCGCGGAGCGCAGTGAACGGAGGGCCTCGATCGTGGCGCGCACGACGTTGACCGGATTGTTGCTGCCCATCGACTTGGAGAGGATGTCGCGAATCCCGGCGGCTTCTACGACCGAGCGCACCGAGCCGCCGGCGATGACGCCGGTGCCGGCCGAGGCCGGCCGCAGCAGGACGGTGCTGGCGCCGAAGTCGACGCTCACCATGTGCGGGATCGACGTCCCGACCAGGGGCACCCGGATGAGGTGCTTCTTGGCATCCTCCACGCCCTTGCGGATCGCCTCGGGGACCTCGCCGGCCTTGCCGAGCCCGGCGCCGACGACCCCATTGCCGTCGCCCACCACCACGACCGCGCTGAAGCTGAAGCGCCGTCCGCCCTTGACGACCTTCGCGACGCGGTTGATCTGGACGACCTTCTCTTCCAGGTTGAGCTTGGTTGGATCGATGCGAGCCATGGTTCCTCCGCTACAGGTCGAGGCCGCCCTCGCGGGCGCCCTCTGTGAGCGAGCGAACCCGCCCGTGATATCGGTATCCACCCCGGTCGAGGACCACGGCGCTGACGCCGGCAGCCTTCGCCCGCTGCGCGAGCGCACGACCGACCGAGCGAGCCGACTCGACCTTGCCCGGGCCGGCGGCGAGGGCCGCCTCGCGGCTGGACGCGGCGGCGAGGGTTCGTCCACTGCTGTCGTCGATGACCTGGGCGTAGATGTACTTGGCGCTGCGGAAGATCGAGAGGCGCGGCCGTGCCGGGCTGCCCTCGATCCGGAGCCGCAACCGCTCGTGACGCTT
>DATJIJ010000082.1:0-15054 GCA_035493355.1 Candidatus Methylomirabilota bacterium | reverse complement strand
TAGAACGGGCCCACGGCGCTTGTCGCCTGGCCGCAGCCGGTACTGATCGATCCGTCAAAGAAGGTCGTCGGGGCCAGCGTGTAGCCGTCGACAGCCGTTCCCCAATATGCCTGGATGCTGTTCACGTAGCCGATGATCCGGCAGTCCTCGCGGGAGTTGGCGTCGACATCGGTCTGGCATTCCTGGCTCAGGTCGTTCGGCTGCTCGTTGCCGACGGTGGTGCCGTCGAGGATGCCGGTGAGCGTTGCGGCGTCCTGCGGGGAGCCGCCCAGCAGGAGCACAGCGACAAGCACGATGATGCCGCCCAGGCCGCCACCGGCCGCGATCGCGCCGCCTCGGCCGCGCATGTCGCGGACCTGCCCGGGATCGAGGCGCGTGCCTAGTCTGAAGGTCATGCAGGGACGATACTCCCCAGAGGTTTCAGGAGCGCACCAGGCGCACCGAATCGCATTACAGGCACCCGCAACACGCGATCGCTACCATGGCGGCCATGCCCGACGACGCGCTCGAGCTCCTCTCGTCGCTGAGCCTCTTCGCCGACCTTGGCGGACCGCAGCTCGAGGCGATCAGCCACACCTTTGAGGAGTCGACGTTCGCTCCCGGCCAGCGGATCCTGCGGCAGGGGATCAGTGGCTCGAACTTCTTCGTGGTGGTCGACGGCGAGGCCTCGGTGAAGATCAACGGCGAGCAGCGAGCCAGCATCGGTCGCGGCGACTTCTTCGGGGAGATGTCCCTGCTGCTGGGAACCGCGCCGACCGCCGACGTGACCGCGGTCACGCCGCTGCGCTGCCTCGTCCTGGCCGGCCCCGATCTCCATGACTTCCTCGACAAGCATCCGACCGTCATGTACCGCATGCTCGTGGCCATGGCTCGGCGCCTGAGCGTCGCCAACCAGCACTCCGGATAGCCGCATGCCGCGAGCGACCGCGAAGGCCAGGGTCGACGAACGGCCGTTCCCGCCGGGGGAGTACCCCGTGGTGGTGGTCGGCAGCGGGCCCGGCGCGATCCAGTTCAGCCACGAGCTGGATCGGCTGGGGATCACGCACGCGACGATCAGCGCTGATCCGTCGCCCGGCGGGATGTTCCGCCGCCTGCCGATCTACCAGCGGCTGCTGAGCTGGACGAAGCCATACGCCCTCGGCGATCCGGCCGGCCGCGCGGGCGAGTGGTACGACTGGAACAGCATCGTCTCCGACGATCAGTCGCTGCGCTCCATCATGCCGACCCTGATGGATGGCAGCTCCTCCTTCCCGAGCCGCGCGAAGATGGAGGAGAACCTCGTGACCTTCGTGTCGCGGGCCAACCTGCAGATCCGGTATGGCTGCCCGTGGCAGTCAACGAGCCGGACCGATGACGGCCGCTTCGTCCTGAGCACGCCGGACGGCGACTACACCTGCGGGGTGGCCGTCTTCGCGGTCGGGATGGCCGAGCCATGGAAGCCGCCAACCCCAGGCCTGGACCTCGTCCCGCACTACGTGGAAGCCGGGCCGGCCGAGTCGTACGCCGGCAAGCGGGTATTCATCGTCGGGAAGCAGAACTCGGCGTTCGAGATCGCGACCGCCTTTCTCCCCTGGGCGCGGCAGCTCGTCCTTGGCTCGCCGCGGCCGGCGACGCTCTCGGTGGTCGAGCATTCGCTGGCCGGCGTGCGGGCCCGGTACGTGCAGCCGTACGAGGACGCGATGCTGCACAACGGCGTCTTCCTGCTCGACGTCAAGATCGAGCGCATCGAGCGCGCGGGGGATGGGTTCCGGGTGCGGCTGAGCCGCACCGCGGACGGTCGGGAGATGATCTACGAGGCCGATGCGGCGATCGCCACCACCGGCTTCGCGGTCCCGATGCGTGACCTCCCCGCCCTGGGGGTGGCCACCTTCGCGCAGGGCAAGATGCCGGCCCTGACGGCCCTCTGGGAATCGGCCAGTGTCCCGGGGATTTTCTTCACCGGGACGATCTCCCAGGCCGCGGCGGGCCTCAAGAAGCATGGAATCCCGGCCAACTCGGGGGCGCTGCACGGGTATCGGTACAACGCACGGGTGTTGGCCCGGCACATCGCCGCAACGCGGTTCGGAATCGAGCCGGTGCGGCCCGCACTGACCGAGGATGCGGTCGCGCCGCTCCTCCTTGAGCAGCTCACGACGGCGCCGGAGCTCTGGAACCAGCGGTCCTACCTCGCGCAGGTGGCATCGGTCTCGGACGAGGGGTGGCGCGACGATGGGATCTGGCCGCTGGCCGACTTCGTGGATGCCGCGGGGCCCGATGCCGTGGCGGTCACCCTGGAGCCCAACCCGGACTCGAGCATCTACCCGGCGGCCTATGTGAGGATCGGTGGGAAGGTCGAGGAGCATCTCCTCGATCCCGATGCCATGAACGAATACCGCGGCTCGCCGCATCGGGAGCAGATGGCCTCAATCCTGGCCCCGCTGATGCGGCCGTGAGCGCTACGCTTCGCGCATGAGCAACGAACACCGCGAGCACGATCACGCCGAGCTGCAGGAAGAGCACGACCACGGAGTGCCGGAGCCGCTCCAGTACATCGACGAGCCGGACGACCACGACCACGATCATCACGATCACGAGGGCCACCATCACGGCCACGAGCCGACAATCCTCGACCCGGCCCAGCATCGCGCCGAGGGCGTGGCCCTCTTCAACGCCGTCTGGCAGATGCTCGATGCCGACGACCGGACGCCCGAGCAGGCCGATCAGATGGTCCACGCCGCACATGCCTCCCGCTGGCATTGGTCCCAGGCGGCGGAACTGGGTGGCGACCAGCAGCTGGCGGTGGGGGAATGGCAATGCTCACGCGTTTACTCGGTCCTCGGCCGCGGGGAGCCTGCGCTCCATCACGCGAAGGCGTGCCTCGCCATCTGCGAGGAGACCGGCCAGGGCGATTGGGTACTGGCCGCCGCCTACGAGGCTCTGACGCGAGCCTCGGCGGTTGCCGGTGACGCGGGCGAGGCGCACGCCTGGCTCGCAAAGGCGCGGGCGGCTGTCGCGGCGATTGCCGATCCCGAGGACCGCGAGGTGATCGACTCCGACCTGGCCGCGCTGGCAGCGCTGCCGATCCTGGCGAACGCCTAGGAGTCAGCTGCCCAGGCGTATCCTCGCGCCAAGATGATCCGTCGCCTCGGCGCAGCCGGTGACGCCCTCCGGCGCGTCCTGGTCAACCCCGATATCCGTCGTGCCCTCGTGGCATGGATGCTCGGCTACGCCGCCGAGTGGTCATGGCTGGTGGCGCTGTGGGTCTACGCCTACCAGACCGGCGGCGTGGTGGCCGTCGGCATCCTCGGTCTGGCTCGCACGCTGCCGGCTGCGCTCCTCTCACCGGCGCTCTCGGCGCTCACCGATCGCCTGCCTCGCCACAGGATCCTGCTCGCCATCCACCTGGGCCGGGCGACGCTCGTCGGAACTGCTGCGCTGGCGATCGTGGCCGGGCTTCCGCCCATCGTGGTCTATGCGATTGCCCCGCTGGACGCCCTGCTCGGGGTGCTCCATCGGCCGACCCACATGCCGCTCATGCCGGCGCTCGCACGCTCACCGGAGGAGCTGGTCGCGTCGAATGTGGCATCGAGCACCTTCGAAGGGATCGGCACCCTGGCCGGGCCCGCACTGGGCGGCCTGCTCGTGGCGTACGCCACCCCCTCGTGGGGGTTCGGGGTTCCGGCACTCCTCTTCGGCATCGCCGCGGTCAGCGTCAGCGGGATCCACCCGTCGCAGGCGCTGCGGCGCGAGGTGCGGCGCGGTGGGCTGGCCGCCACCCTGCTCGGTGGCATCAGCGCCCTCTTCGCGTACCCGCGCGCCGGTCTGATCGTCGCGCTCTTCTGGGCACAGATCATCGTCCGCGGACTCCTCAACGTGCTCTTGGTCGTCGCAGCAGTCGAGCTCCTCCACGTGGGGGAGCAGGGAGTTGGCTACCTGAACTCGGCGATCGGGGCGGGCGGCTTCATCGGCGTCCTGGCCACCGTCACGCTCGTCAGCCGACGGAAGATGGCCGCGCCGTTCGCCATTGGCCTGGTGCTGTGGGGCACGCCGATCCTGCTGATCGGCCTCGTGCCGATCGCGCCCGCTGCCGTCCTCTTCCTTGCGGTGCTGGGGCTGGGGAACGCGGTCCTTGACGTTGCCGGGTTCACGATCATGCAGCGCAACGTCCCGAATGCCGTTCGCGGCAGAGTCTTTGGAGTTCTCGAGTCGGGCGTCATGCTCGGGACGGGGATCGGGTCCGGCCTGGCGCCGCTTCTGATCGCACTCCTCCACATTCGTGGGGCGCTGATCGTCACCGGGCTGCTCTTGCCCACGCTCGCCGTGCTGACCTGGCGCTGGGTCGCCCGAGCCGATGCGGATGCAGTGATCCCCGAGCGGGAGCTCGCGCTCTTGCGCCGGGTGCCGATGCTGGCCCCCCTGCCGATGACCATCCTCGAACAGGTCGCCGGGGACCTGAGCGAGGTCTCGTTTACCGATGGCCAGTCGATCATCCGCGAGGGCGAGGTGGGCGATCGGTTCTACATCCTCGCCTCGGGACGGACGAGGGTTACCTCCGCCGATGAGCCCCGGGCCGAACTCGGCCCGGGCGATTCCTTCGGGGAGATCGCGCTGGTCCGCAACGTCCCACGCACCGCGTCGGTGGTCGCCATCGGCAAGGTTGAAGCTTTCGCCCTCGACCGGGAATCGTTCTGCGCGGCGGTTTCTGGTGACGTGCGCAGCAGTCGCGCCGCCGACGACGTGATCGACCACCGCCTGGCTGGCACGTACCACAGGGCGGACGAGTAGGGCTGCGCGGCGTGCGGCCCATCGGGCTATTCTTCGCGCAGGTGGCTCCCCGAGCAGTCGCCGCAACCGGATGGAGGGCCTTCCCCACATGGATCTGCTTGACCGAATCGACGCGCTGATCGCGGAGCGCCACCTGCTGAAGCACCCCTTCTACACGAAGTGGAAGGCCGGCGAGCTCAGCCGCGAGGAGCTGCAGGAATACGCGCGCCAGTACTACGCCTTCGAATCCACATTCCCGCGCCTCCTCTCCGCGCTGCACACCCGCTCCGACCGACCCGATGTTCGCCAGTCCCTGCTCGACAACCTGTGGGACGAGGAGCACGGCGAGGTCAACCACGCTGAGATGTGGCTGCGCTTCGGCGAGGGGATCGGCGTCGAACGGAGCTCGGTGCGCTCGGCTGCCCACAACGACGGCACCCGGGCGCTGCTCGACACCTACTGGTCGGCCGTCTCGGACGGCCCGATTGCTGCCGGCATCGCGGCGCTCTACGCGTACGAGGGGCAGGTCCCCGAAGTCGCGACCGAGAAGATCCGCGGCCTGGTCGAGCAGTACGGGATCGACGATCCGCGGACCCTCGCCTTCTTCACCGTCCACTCCACGCTTGACGTGGAGCACTCGGGGGCAGAGCGTTCGATGATCTCGGACCTCGCGCCGACCGCCGCCGACGAGGAAGCCGTCCTGGCCGCCACGAGCGCCGCGCTCGACGCCTGGTGGGGATTCCTCGACGCGGTGAACGTCTGACCGAGGCGCTTCCCCCCGCTGAGTTCGGCTTCCCGCGAACCGACCTGCGCCGGCGGCTCGTCGAGGCGATCCTGCGCGGCGAGAAGACCTCCACCACCGGTCTGCTGAGCGACTACGAGCGGGAGGGGGATCCGCTGCCCAAGGTCGGGGAGCGTTTCCAGCTGATCGACGAGCGCGACCAGGCTGTCGGGGTCATCGAGACGACCGAGGTGTGGGTCTCGACCATCGGTCAGGTGGACCTGGCCTTCGCAATGGACGAAGGGGAAGGGTTCACCTCGGTGGACGAGTGGCGGGTTGCGCATGAGGCGTTCTGGTTGTCATACGCCGGCCAGACCCGAGCCTGGCTGAACGACCCGGACTGGCTTCCCACCGCCGACACGAGAATCGTCTGCGAGCGCTTCCGCCTGATCGAACCTGTCGCATGATCGCCAGCGCATCTGTCACCTAGGTGACGGAACGCACCACTTCTGTGCGGCTAATCTTCGTCCCACGCTCGGGAGTCCGAGCGACGGTGTGGTGTGGTGCGGTTTATGGCAGTACGCAGGTACTAGCCCGACCCCGTACCCGCCGCTACACTGTGCCAACTCAGCCGTGGCTGTGCCCTTGCCCGGGCGCGGCGTCCGAGCGATTCTTCAAGAGGTAATCAATGTTCCGGAACCGATCCACTCGCGCACTGGCCTCCGTGGGCCTCATTGTTTCACTCGCCCTTACCGTCATGGCTGGCCCGGCGAGCGTCCTGGCCGCACCCAAGCCCAAGCCCGTGCCGGTCGTGACCGCTACGCCGGGCCAGGTCGCCCCAGGCAATGCCGTGCGATTCGACGTCTCGTTCAAGAACACCACGGCGAGCAACTTCTCGCAGTTCTTCCTTGACGCTGACACTCCGGACGCCGCAGACCTCGGTACGGCCGACGCCGCCGAACTCAACGGCGTTCTCACCGGACCGACGATAACTCCGTCCAACGGCGCGAGCCCGACCTGCGGAGAGAACAGCCTCGGTGATCTCGAGTGCACCTTCGGCGCGTTGAACGCTGGGTCTACTGTGTCCCTGGCGGTCTGGTACCAGGTACCGGCCGACTTCACCGGCACGTTCAGCGTGACCTTTATCTTCACCACCACCGGAACACCGTCAGACCCGCACGATCGGAGCCACGGTGACGATTTCGCCGGGGTCGGTTCCGCCGTCGTTAGCAATGACAACTTCGATGGCGGCTACTTCCTGAATCCGGCCCCGATTCAGACCGATCCGGCACTAAGCCGTCGCAACCAGCAGAACACCACGATCCCTGCTTTCGCAGCATTCAACGGTGGACCGCTGACGGCACAAGAAGTGAATATCTCAAATCTGCTTCCGTGCCCGCAGGAGGTCGCCGATGATGGCGGCTCCTGCTTTGGACAGTGGTCGATCATCAACGTTGATGGCGCCACCGAGTACACGGGTGGGTTCGAGGTCATCATCGGGCTGGACAATTCGCTCACGCCCGGCCAGATCAACGCGATCAAGTTCGTCCACGTGCTGGACGACGGCTCCGTTGAGCTCATCAAGACCACCTGTGACAAGACCGACGGCACCGTACCCGGCAATATGGATTGCAGGTACTTCACCAGCAGCCAGGGCGATGCGTATGCCCACATCTGGCTCACCCAGAACGGGCGGCTCAGCGGCTACTAGACCGTTTGGTCAACCCATCTGACGTTTCGGAACGCAGGCCAACGCCGGGGCTCAGACCCCGGCGTTGGCATGTTCGGTGATCCGCCGCACCGAGGCGAGGTCGCCCTTCCCGTTATAGCCGTCGACCGCCTGGGCGAGGGTGGCCTGCCACCCTTCGTCGCCACTGAGCCGCTGCACCTCTGCCAGGTCGGCGAGCGCCTCCGCCTCGAGGTCAGGGGCTTCCGCCTGTCGTCTCAGGGCGAGCATCTCCTCGGCGAGCTTCAGCGCCTCGGCCTTCTCGCCGCGCTGGGCGAGAACCTTGGCCCGCACGCCACGCCACAGGGCCTGTGCGTCGATGTCCTCGGCACTCGACAGGCTCTCGACCTTGCGGGTCAGCTCCTCCGCCTCGTCATGACGACCCTGCTCGTAGAGGACCCGGGCGAGGAGCCCTGCCACCGACGAGAGCAGATACCGCTCGCCCATCGCCTCGAGCGCCTGGTAGTCGTCGCGCAGCGCCGACTCAGCGGCGTCCAGATCCCCGGCCAGGATCTCGATCTGGGCCGATTCGAGAGAGCCGGAAGCGGCGACGTAGCCGCCGAGTTCCTTCAGGAGCGCCTCTGCGTGGACATAGGTGGCCCGCGCCTTGTCGAAGTCGCCGCGCATCGCGTAGAGGACCGCCAGGGTCCGGCACAGCTTCCCCTCCGTGCGCCGGTCGCCGCTGACCTCCGAGACGAGCTGCTCGGAACGTTCGATCGCCTCGCCGACCGGTGTTGGGCCGTAAAGGGCGGAGAGCGCGTAGCCGACCGCGCCGCGCCGTTCGAGGCGAGCGTCACCGGCGGCACGGGCGTGGTCGATCACCTGCTCGGACGCCGCGGCGGCCTGGCCATATCGATTGGCCGTGCCGTGCAGGCCCACCTGGAGTCGCGCCGCCAGGGCCAGGCCGGGATGGTATCCATCGCGCTCGAAGATCGGCGTGGCCGTCTCGACGGCGGCGGTGACGCGGGCGCTCCAGTCCTCGCCCTCGAACGAGTACTGCTCGACAAGAAGCCGGACGAGGTGCGCCTCCGCCGCGAGGGATGCGTCGCCGATCGCCTCGGCGCCCGCCTGGGCGGTATTGAGGACAAGCTCCGCCTCGTCGAAATCGCCGGTCTCCATCAGCGCCTCGCCAAGGTCGGGGAGGAGGCGGAGGTGCGGGAGTTGGCCCGCCGGCAATGTCCCCGCCGCGCGACGGAGGAGGTTCACGGCAGCATGCGTATCTCCTCGCGCGAATGCGCGACGGCCGGCAGATGCGAGCTTCACCGATGCCCGCTCACCAAGGGCCTGGGCATGCTCGTCGACGGTTCCCAGCTCGGCGAGGTATCGGTATGCCTGCTCGAGGTGGTAGCCGAGGATCTCCTCGTACTCCTGCTCGCGGCCCTGGCGACGGTTGATCTCATCGGCCCAGTCGACGAATCGCTCGTGGAGGGTCGCCCGGGCTCGCTTAAGGAGGCCGCCATAGGCGGCGTCGCGAATCAGGATGTGCCCGAACCGATATCCGATGTCCTCGGGCGTCGTCGCACGGCTCGGACGGATCAGCTGCTTCCGCGTCATCGACTCGAGGTAGCCGGGCACCCCCGGTCGGATCGGCTCGGGCGACAGCTCCGTGACTGCTGCGCGCGCAAACGAGACGCCGATCACGCTGGCGGGCTCGATGACCGCCCGCTCGTCCCGTCCAAGCAGGTCGAGGCGTGCCGAAAGGAGGGCCTGGATGGTGGGAGGCACCTGCAGCTCGGCCAGGTCCTTCGAGGCCTCCCAGCGACCCTCGGTCAGGTGCAGCGCCCCGCTGTCGATCAGCATCGACAGCATCTGCTCCACGAACAGCGGGTTCCCCTCTGCGGCCAGCACGATCCGCTCCTGCGCCGGCCCGGCGATGCCCGCCTCGCCGAGCAACCCCTGGACCACCAGACCCGCATCGGCGTCGTTCAGCGGCTGGAGGATGATCCGCTGGCTCTTCGCATCGGTCGCCCAGTCGGGATGACCCTCGAGGAGGTCGTGCCGCGCCGTGCACAGCAGCAGGACCGATGCGGCCTCGACGGTGTCGAGCAGGTTCTGGATCAGGTCGAGGAACGTCGCCTCGGCCCAGTGGATGTCGTCGATGACGACGACCACCGGCCGTTCGCGGGCCAGCCCTTCGAGGAAGCGCCGCGCCGCCCAGAAGATCTCCTCGACGGGGAATGCCTCGCTCGACAGGCCAATCGCGGCGGCGAGCCGGTCGGTGACTTCCGCGTCCCCGGTGAGCGACCCGAGCTTTGCAATCGCGGCAGCTGGCGTGTCGTCCGGCTCGATGCGGGCGGCCTCACGGGCCGCCTCCACCAACGGCCAGAACGTGATGCCTTCGCCGTATGGGAGGCAGCGTCCATGGACGACGGTCGCGCCGGCCTGCATCGGCAGCGTGAACTCCTGGATCAGGCGCGACTTGCCCACACCAGCGTCGGCGACCACCGTCGCCATCCGGCAGCCGCCCTCGGCGATCGCGCTCTTGTAGATGTCGTGGAGGAGGGCGAGCTCGTGCTCGCGGCCGACGTAGGGAGCGTCCTGCCGGCGCTGGTAGCCGGTCACCGAGTCCGATACGTCGAGGAGGCGGAAGGCGGGGACTCGCTCGGACTTGCCCTTCAGCTCGAGCGGCTCCACTGCCTCGACGGTCACGGCGTCGCGCACGAGGCGATAGGTGAGGTCACCGATCAGCACCTCGTTCTCCGGGGCCGCCTGCTCCAGGCGCGCGGCAACGTTCACCACGTCGCCGGTCACCAGGCGCTGCCCGCCAGTCGGATCGCCGGCGACGACCTCGCCGGTGTTGACGCCCGTCCGGTTGGTGAGCTGCACACCGAACCGGCGCTGCAGGTCCTCGTTGAGCGTGGCGAGCGCGGAGCGCGTCTCATTCGCGGCCCGAACCGCACGCAGCGCGTCGTCCTCGTGCAGCTTGGGAAGGCCGAAGACGGCCATGATCGCGTCGCCGATGAACTTCTCGATCGTCGCGCCGTGGCGGATCAAAACCTCGGTCATCGAGTCGAAGTAGCGTGTCATCACAACGCGCAGCGACTCGGGATCCAGCAGCTCGCCGAGATTGGTCGAGCCCTTCAGGTCCGAGAAGAAGACGGTCACCACCTTGCGCTCTTCCTGCGCGGGGGCCGGTGCGATGAGCGGCGTGCCGCAGAACCCGCACAGGCGGAATTTGGCGGGGTTCTCTTCGCCGCAGTTCGAGCAGGTGACCATCGCGCTGAGTGTACGAGCCGTCAGCCGATGGTGGCCTTCACAAAGGCCGCCACCTGGTCAAGCGCCTCGTCGAAGACAGGACCGATGCCGTGGCCGAGCCCCGGATACACGATCAGCTCGGCGGTGGGGAGGCGGCGAACGGCGTCGCGCAGCAGGGCGATCTTCGCAAACGGGTCGCGGTCACCCGAGATGAGCAGCACCGGGCATTCGACGCGCGGCCAGTGCGCGGTTCGGACGTCCCAGCGCTCACTGCCGCCCGGCGGGTGCAGTGGATACGAGAGGAGCACCAGCGCGCCATAGTCGTGCTCGGCGGCGATCAGGGACGCCACGCGCCCCCCGAACGAATGGCCGCCGATGGCGGTCTCCGGCGACGGAGGCGCCGCGGCCAGGTAGACCGGCATGGCGCGCTCCGCCTGGCCCTTGGGGAGCTGCACCGCGGTCGCCTCCACGCCGCGTCTGCGCAGGGCTGCGATCTGCGGGGCGAGACCCGCCGCGCTGCCGGATGCGCCATGCGAGAGGTAGAGGTGCGCCACGCCGGCAAGCGTAGAGCGGAGCAGCGCGGAGCGTGGTACACATGACGCTGGCATGGCTCCCACCCCTTCCGCACCCGTCCCGTCACGTGGCGCCGCCGCGGTTGCCGGGATCGTCGCAGGCGGAGTCGCCCTGGCTGCCACCGAGCTGCTGGCTGGCATCCTGCCGGGCGCCCCATCGGTCGTGCTGGAAATCGGCGCCTTCCTGATCTCGCTCCAGCCGCCAGGCGCCAAGCAACTCGTCGTCGACCTGTTCGGGACTGCCGACAAGCTGGTCCTGAACATCGTGATCGTCCTCGGCGCGCTCGTGCTTGCCGCCGTTCTCGGGATCCTCGCCCGCTACCACCGATCCTGGACGACTGCGGGCTTCACGGGGATCGCGGTCCTCGGTCTGCTGGCCTCGCTGCGCGATCCGCTGGTCGATGGGCTGCTGGCGCTTATCGCCGCGGTCGTGGGCGTCGCCGTTGCCTACAACGTGATCGGCTGGCTGCTGCGGCTGGCGACGCCGTCCGGGGACGAGGCGGAGATGCCGGATTGGGGGCGACGCCGGTTCATCGGCACATCGGTCGGGGTGGCGGCCCTGGCGGTCGCCGGTGGGGGCGTTGGCCGCATCCTCCTCAACAGCCGTGCGGATGCGGCACCGACTCCTGGGAGCATCCCGCCGGCGGTCGACCCGGTCCCGCCGCTCGCCGCTGGGACGAAGCTCGACGTGGACGGGATCACGCCGATCGTCGTCTCGAACCGCGATTTCTACCGGATCGACACGCAGCTGCTCACGCCGCGCATCGACGCCTCCACGTGGACGCTGAGCGTGGATGGCATGGTCGACCACCCCTTCTCCCTGAATTACGCGGAGCTGCTGGCGATGGAGATGCACGAGGAGTACGTGACCATCGCCTGCGTCAGCAACGAGGTCGGCGGCGACCTCGTCGGCAACGCCCTGTGGAAGGGCGTCCGGCTGCGGGAGCTCCTCGACCGTGCCGGCGTGCAATCGGGAGCCAGCCAGATCGTCGGCCACTCCTTCGACGGCTGGACCGCGGGCTTCCCGACCGCGTGGCTGGATGATCCCGCCCGCGAGGCGCTCGTCGCCGTTGCGATGAACGGTGACCCGCTGCCGGCCGAGCACGGCTTCCCGGCTCGCCTCATCGTGCCCGGCCTCTACGGCTACGTCTCGGCCACGAAGTGGCTCACCAGCATCGGCCTCACCACCCTGGAGGCGTTCAACGGCTACTGGGTCCCGCTCGGCTGGGCCAAGGAGGCGCCGATCCTGACCCAGTCACGCATCGACGTTCCGAAGCGAGGCGACTCCGTGAACGCGGGGACGGTGGCGGTCGCCGGGGTTGCCTGGGCGCCCGATCGGGGCATCGCGGCGGTGGAAGTCCAGGTCGACGACGGGCCCTGGGTGCGTGCCGAGCTCTCCGCGCAGATCTCCGATGCGACCTGGGTGCAGTGGCTGTACCGCTGGCCCGCCACGGCGGGTACGCATCTCCTCAGCGTCCGGGCGACGGACGGCACCGGGGAGGTCCAGACCACGGACGTCACGCGGCCCGCTCCCGACGGCGCGCGAGGGCACCACACCATCAGCGTCCAGGTGAACGGATAGGCGCCGGTTGCCTTGACGGCCGGCGCAGAATCGGGGGCGTGCCAGCCCCCAGGACCCCCCTCTTCATCGTCAACCCGATCGCCGGCAGCGGTCGCGCGCATGGCATCGTGCCCCGCCTCGAGGCCTGGCTGGACGAGCGGGGGATCGAGGCAAAGCTGCTCGAGACGCGGGAGCCCGGGCACGCGGAGCGCCTCGCGGCCGCAGCCACCGACCTCGGCCACGACCGGGTCATCGCGGTGGGCGGCGACGGCACCCTCCAGGAGGTGATCAACGGGCTCCTCGCTGGCGGGGTGGGGACCGATGGCGGTCCGCCGGCGCTCGGCTTGATCCCATCCGGTCGCGGCAACGACCTGGCACGCAGCGTCAACCTGCCCATCGACCCGATGGCCTGCCTGCCGATCGCGCTGGGCGAGACGACCCATCCCTTCGATGTCGGCAGCGCGCGAGGCGACGACGGCCGCCAGCGCTACTTCGGGGCCGCGGGTGGGGTCGGCTTCGACGCTGCGGTGGCCTACACGATGGCCGTTCACCGCCGCTTCTGGATGCGGGGCGAGGCGGGTTACTTCCTCGGCACCCTCAACGAGCTGCGTCGCCACCGGAACTCCGAGTTGCGCGTGACCCTGGTGGGGGACGGGGAGGATCGCGTCGTGAGCCAGCGGTTTCTCTTCGTCGCCTTCGCCAACGGCCCGTACTACGGTGGCGGGATGCAGATCTGCCCCGACGCCAAGACCGATGATGGCTGGCTCGACGTCTGCCTGGTCGGCGACCTCAGCCGGCTGGCCGCCCTGCGCGAGCTGCCGGGGATCTACCAGGCAAAGCACCTGAAGAACCCGAAGGTCGAGATCGCCCGTGCGCGCACGCTGCGGATCGACGGCGAGACGGCCACCCGCGTCCACCTTGACGGCGAGCCGTTCGGCAACGTCCCGGTTGACATCACCGTGCTCCCCGGCGCGGTGAGCGTCGCGGTTGCTCCTCCGGAGCCGGTGCAGTGACCGAGCAACCCGTCGCGCCCGAGATCCAGCGCGGTGAAGTGCTGCGAGGCGCTCGGGGCCGGCGCATCGGGCGGATTGATGCCGTCTTCGCGGACTACCTGCTGGTGCGGACCGGCCTCATCCTGCCGGTCGACCTGTACGTGCCACGCGACGCAGTCGATCGCGTGGACGGCAAGCTGTGCGTTGAGCTCGGCCGGCGTGCGGCGTACGACGCGTGGCATCGACCCTTGAAGCGCGCGCCACACGACGAGCGATGACCTCCTGGTTCGAGCGCTTTGACCTCGACCTGCTGCGCGCTGAGGAGGAGATCGAGATCGAGACCCGGCCCAACGACGATGGGACGACGCATCGGACCATCATCTGGGTGGTCGTGGACGAGCAGGACAGGGTTCTCATCCGCTCGTACCGAGGCCCCGGCGCGAGGTGGTTCCGCGAGGTGGTCGCCCAGCCCGACTGCCGCATTCACATCGCCGGCCGCATCCTGGATGCACGAGCCGTCCCGGCCACGGATCCGGACAGCGTGGCCGCCTGCTCGGAGGGCCTGCGGACCAAGTACGCAGGCCATTCCGCGACGCCATCGATGCGGCGGAGCTACCTGGAGACGACCCTCGAGCTCGTCCCGCGCTGACGGGTCAACGCCCCGTCGACGAACGCACCCGCTCGGGCGCGATCACGAAGACCTCGCGCGCCATGTCGCGCATCACGTAGTCGCGCCCGGTGTAGCGGCGCGACATCTTGTCGATGAAGACGAGGTCCGTGTCCGGGAGGATCTCCACCACCCGCCCGCTGACCGAGACCCAGCGCCACGGGTTGGCCGTATCAACGACCGAGATCGAGACACGCGGGTCCGCGCGCAGTGCCTTCCCCTTCGCCGAGCCGACACGGGAGCTCGTCATCACGCGGCCGTCCTCGTAGTCGACCCACATGATGTGGCTGATGAGGTTTCCCTTGGGCGTCACGACCGTGACGTGTCCAAGGGTGCTGCCGGTCAACAGGTCGACGAGCTCGGCCGGAACTTGGTCCATGGCGGTGGGCATGAAGGGAGCTCCCGATCTGTTGCGAAGTAGTTGACGCAGCAACTGTAACGCCTCCTGCGGCAGGCTGCCACTCGATCGGTTGTGCGCTACCCTAGGCGCCATGGACGACGCAGCACGCGCCGATGCCTTCTACGCTCACGTATCGGGCGGTGGCAAGATCGAACCGGACGACTGGATGCCGGACGACTACCGCGCCGCTGTGCTCAAGTTCGTCGAGATGCACGCCAACAGCGAGCTGATGGGCGTGCTCCCCGAGCGGGAGTGGATCCTTCGCGCGCCGACGCTCCGCCGCAAGCTGGCGCTGACGAGCAAGGTGCAGGACGAGGTCGGTCATGCCCAGCTCCTCTACCGGGTCGCCGAGGACCTCGGCAAGAGCCGGGAGCAGATGCTGCAGGACCTGATCGACGGCAAGACCAAGTTCCACAACGTCTTCCACTACCCGACCCGCAGCTGGGCCGACGTCGGGATCATCGCCTGGCTGGTGGA
>DATJIJ010000081.1:0-2364 GCA_035493355.1 Candidatus Methylomirabilota bacterium | reverse complement strand
CGGGTAATGCTGGTGGGTCCAGCCCATCACGACCCTGATAGCCTGCGCCGATGAAGCACTTATCGCTGTTCCTGGTGGCTATTCTGCTGGTCGGCTGTCGTTTGGCTGCCGGGCCCGAGGCGTCCACCTCGCCTGAGGCCTCGGTACCGTATGACGGGGTGCGTCCGCCGACTGGGCCGCCCATCGAGCCCGAGTCGAACACGCGGTCGATTACGCCCGCGATTGAGTCACCTGAGATCGGGGTGGAGTACGACGTCTACCTGTCTCTCCACTGCGGATATGCGAGCTACTGGCGGCTCCGTTTCGGGGGGAGGGAGTGGAGTTTCACGGAGAATGGATCCGCGGATTCGATCTTCGTCGTGGGAACCCTCCGGCTGGTGTCTGCCGACTCAGCGACGCTGACTGTGGATGGCACTGCCCATCCCTTGGTCCCGGCGACCGATGACGATCGGTGCCTCTGACCGAACCACCCATAAAGGTGGGCGAAGGCTGGGACGAGCCCTCACCGCCCACCACGCTGCGGCTGGTACGATGGCCGTCCCACCACTTGCAATTTGGAGTGACCTGTCCTGATGCAACCCATCTGGATCGTCCTGATCATCCTGGTCGTCGTCATCGGCTTCGTCGTCCTCACCTACAACGGGCTGATCCAGCGCCGCAATGTCGTCGACGAGGCCTGGAACCAGATCAGCGTTCAGCTGAAGAGGCGGCACGACCTCATCCCGAACCTGGTCAACGCCGTGAAGGGCTACATGGACTTCGAGCAGGAGACCCTGACGAAGGTCATCGAGGCCCGTGGCGCCGCTGTCTCAGCCCAGTCAGCCGGACCTGCCGGAGCCGCGCAGTCGGCCCAGGCCGAGAACTTCCTCACCGGTGCGCTGCGCCAGCTCTTCGCCCTGGTCGAGAACTACCCCGACCTGAAGGCCAACCAGAACGTGCTCCAGCTCCAGGAGGAGCTGACCACGACGGAGAACCAGATCGGGTTTGCGCGGCAGCACTACAACAGCACCGTGCGGGACTTCAACACCTCGATCCAGACCTTCCCCAGTGTCCTGATCGCCGGGATGTTCGGATTCAGCGCGCGCGACTACTTCCAGATCGAGGAGGCCGATGCCGAGGTTCCGACCGTGAACCTGCGCAACGAGCCGCCGCAGGCCGCGCCACCGGCCACGCCGCCGGCAGCACCGCCCGCCGCGCCTTCGGCCTAGCCCCGATTCCTCCTTCTCGGGTAGAGCGGGGATGACCGCGAGCCCGGCGCCGACAACCTTCTTCCGGGAGATCGCGCGGAATCGCCGCAACTCCTGGATCCTGATCTTCGTCGTCGCCCTCGTGCTGGCCGCGCTGGGCGGCGCCATCGGCGGAGCCACCGGCTACGGCTGGGGCGGGGTGGTGCTGGCCTTGATCGTCGCCTTCTTCATGAGCATCGGCAGCTACTTCGCGGGGGACCAGCTCGTCCTCCTCTCGAGCGGCGCCAAGGAGATCCCGCAGCAGCAGCCGCCGGAGCAGTACCGGCAGCTGCTCAACGTGGTGACCGAGATGAGCATCGCCAGTGGGCTGCCGATGCCGAAGGTCTACGTCATCAACGACACGGCGCCGAACGCATTCGCGACGGGGCGCGACCCGAAGCACGCATCGGTGGCCGTCACCTCCGGCCTGCTCGAGAAGATGGACCGCGAGGAGCTCCAGGGCGTCATCGGTCATGAGCTGAGCCACGTGGGCAACTACGACATCCGATTCTCGCTGCTGGTCGGGGTCCTGGTCGGCAGCATCGCCCTCCTCGCCGACTGGTTCCTGCGCTTCACCTTCTGGGGAGGCGGACGGCGCGACAGCGGCGACAACGACCGGGGCGGCGGTGGCGCGGCGGCCATCCTCTTCATCGTCGCGCTCGTGCTGGCGGTGGTCGCCCCGCTCATCGGCCGCCTGGTCCAGCTCGCGGTCAGCCGGCAGCGCGAATCGCTGGCGGATGTCTCCGCGGTGGAGCTGACGCGCAACCCGGTGGGCCTCGCGCGCGCCCTGCGCACCATCGCCGATGACCCCGAAGTGCTGGAGGTTGCGAACCGTGCGACCCAGCACCTGTACATCGTGAACCCCATCAAGAGCTTCGAGACCCGGTCCAAGAGCATGTGGGACACGCACCCGCCGATCGCCGAGCGGATCGCCGTCCTGCGCGGCCTGGCGGGCCAGTTTGGACAGGATCCAGCCCAGATCGGGTGAGCCGGCCGTTTGGTTGCCGCTCAATCGGGGCCTGTGCTATCGTCGCCGACCGAGACGCGACCACGAGCGGGCCGCAGGGTGCGGATCGACGGGCGGGCCGAGGTAGCTCAGTTGGTAGAGCACCGCCCTGAAGAGGCGGGTGTCGTCAGT
>DATJIJ010000080.1:0-2898 GCA_035493355.1 Candidatus Methylomirabilota bacterium | reverse complement strand
ACGCACGTGGGTCGGCGTAGTCGAGGACCGGTCCGTGCGGGACGTACCAGAAGGCGCGGCCGAGCGGCAGTCGTCGCTCCTGGGCAGCGAGGAGAGCGACGATCCGGCCGTCGTCCTCGAGCACGAAGCGCCGCTGAGGCTGCCCGTCGAATGCGGCGACCGGCGCCCAAGCCCAGTCGTGGAGGAAGTCGCCGGCGGGGCATCGGCCGAGCAGCTCCTGCCAGGCGCCCTCGTCCTCTGCGGTGGCGGCCCGGAAGCGCGTCAAGCGGCTCCTTTCCCGCTTCCGCGGTGGAACAGGTAGCGGCGCACCTGGCCGAGCTCGTCGGACCGCAGCGCGACCGCCGCCAGCAGGTAGGTCGCGGCCCCCGCGCCAACGAGGATCGCCAGGACCAGCACACGTCCGGCGCCATTTGCCAGCAGGTCCGCGAACCATTGCTGCGCCGCAGTCAGCCCGGCGAACATCACGACCCCGGCGACCACGGCAGCGACGCCCGACCGGAGGGCGGAGGGCAGGATCGTCTGCTCATCGATCGACTCGATCCGGCGCCGCAGGGCGAGGGCCAGGCCGATCACCTCGAGCGTGGCGCTGATCGAGAGGGCGAGCGCAAGGCCTTCGACCCCCATCGGCCCGGACAGGATCGTCATCAGCGGCACGTTGATCGCGACGGCGATGATCGCCCACAGGACGGGAATGCGCGTGTCCTGCATCGCGTAGAAGGCGCGGGTCAGCACGTGCACCACGATATGCCCGCTGAGGCCGATGCTGAAGAAGACGAGCGCACCGGCCGTTCGATCGGCGGCGGCGTTCGAGAAGAGGCCGTACTGGAAGAAGACGGCGGCGATCGGCCTCGCCAGCACGATCATCGTCGCGGTCAGCGGCGCGGCCAGGAAGATGAGGATCCGCAGGCTGGTTGAGAGCTGGCGCCGGATGTCGGCGATGCGCCCCAGCGCGGCGTCGCGCGAGAAGGTCGGGAAGAGCGCAACCGCCACGCTCACCCCCAGCACGCCGACCGGGATCTGGCTCAACTGGAACGCGTAGTTGTAGGCGGTCACCGCGCCCACCCCGAGGTTGCTGGCGAGGATCGTGCTGGCCACGAAGTTCACCTGTCCCGCGGCCAGCCCGAGCAGGCGCGGCCCCATCAGCCAGGCAACCTTGCGGACCCCCGGATGGCCAAGGCCGATCGTCAGGTCGTAGTGGCCAGCGACCTTGCGCAGCTGGGGCAGCTGGATCGCGAGGTGCAGGACCGAGCCCGCCACGACACCGATGGCGAGGCCCTCCACCCCGAGCGTTGGCGCGAGCACGACCGCCGCCATGATGATTGCCAGGTTGTAGACGAGCGGGGCGATGGCCGGCACCCCGAAGCGCCCATAGCTGTTGAGGAGGCCGCTCACCACCGCGCCCATCCCGACGAAGACCGGGCTGAGGAGCATCAGACGCGTCAGCTTCACCGTCAGCTCGGTGGTGGCATCGTCGAAGCCGGGGGCGATGATCGGCACGACCCAGGGCGCCAGCACGGCCATCACGAGGCTGAAGACGGCAAGCGCGATCAGGACCAGGTTGATGACGCTGCTCGCCAGGCGCCACGCCTCCCGCTCGTCCTCGCGTGCGCGGTAGCTGCTGAAGACCGGGATGAGTGCCGCCGACAGGGCCCCGGCCACGACCAGCTGGAAGATGGCGTCGGGGATCCGGAACGCGGCGAAGTAGGCGTCCAGGTCCCGTGACGCGCCGAACTGCGAGCCGATGACCAGCAGCCGGATCCAGCCCAGCAGCCGGCTGGCCAGGGCGGCGATGGTGAGGATCAGGCTGGCATTCGCCAGCACCCGACCGACCGATGGACCGGCCGACGGTGCGGCCGCCTGGGCGGCAGCCTGAACGGCCGCCTGCCCCGTCTCCTCCGGCGTGGTCTCCCCGCCGACGGCCTCGGTCACTCTGTGGAGCGGCCGGCGCCCGCCCGGCCCGATCGGGGATGCGCCGAGCGGTACGCGGTCCGCAGCGACGCGTCGGAGAGGTGGGTGTAGATCTGGGTCGTGGCCAGGCTGGCGTGGCCGAGGAGCTCCTGGACGGTACGGAGGTCGGCGCCACCCTCCAGCAGATGGGTGGCGAACGAGTGGCGAAGCGTATGGGGCGAGGTGTTCGCCGGTGCGCCCGAGGCGGTCACCCAGCGATCGACGATCATCCGGGCCCCGCGGGCGGTCAGCGGCCCCCCGGCGCTGTTCAGGAAGAGGGCCGACACCGTGCGGGTGCTGCGTGCAGCGAGCGTCGGCCGTCCCGATGCCAGGTAGGCGCGGACCGCCCGGGCTGCCGGCTCGCCGAAGAGCAGCTCGCGTTCCTTGCTCCCCTTGCCGATGACGCGCAGGCGGCGTCGGGTCGAATCGAGGCGATCCACCGTGAGCGAGGCGAGCTCACTGATCCGCATCCCGGTCGCGTACAGCAGCTCGAGCACTGCAGCGTCGCGCCGCGCGGAGGCATCCGCCAGGGCGGGGTCGCGGCGACGACGCCCGGTGCGGATGAAGGACGACGGAGCCTCGACGAGCCGGGCGGCGCCATCCACGGAGAGGACCCTGGGCAGCCTGCCGGGCCGCTTTGGCGAGCGGACGCCGGCGACCGGGTCACCCTCGATCCAGCCCTGCCGCGCGGCGTGGCGGTAGAGCGATCGGATGGCGGCCAGCTGACCGCCGACCGTGGAGGCGGAGAGGCCGCGTTCCGCCAGGGTCCCCAGGTAGGCCCGCACCGTGGCGCGGTCGGGGGCCTTCCAGTCCACGCCACGAGCTCCCAGGAAGGCGAAGAACTGCGAGACGTGGCGGCGGTACTCGCGGACGGTGCCCGGCGATGAGTTTCGGCTCGAGAGGTGCCCAAGGAAGCGCTGGAGGGCTGCCGCGGCGTCGCCGTTCAGCGCG
>DATJIJ010000079.1:0-2250 GCA_035493355.1 Candidatus Methylomirabilota bacterium | reverse complement strand
GCTACCATGGGACCTCTGATGCCCTCCCACTCGACCTTTACGGACCTCACCGCCCCCGAGGAGCGCGCCTTCCTGATCGGCATCGACGATCCGGGAGATGGCCGCTGGCCGATCGACCGCAGCCTTGCCGAGCTCGCGGCTCTTGCCGAGACGGCTGGCGCAGTTGTCGTCGGAAGCGCGTCGCAGCGGCGCAAGACGCCCGACCCCGCGTCCTACTTCGGGAAGGGGCGAGCCGCGGACCTGGTGGATGAGCGTGCGGCCACCGGCTTCAATCTGCTGATCGTCGACGACGAGCTCTCGGCGAACCAGCAGCGCGCCCTGGAGAAGCTCCTCGACTGCAAGGTCCTCGACCGTTCGGCGCTGATCATCGACATCTTCGCGCGCCACGCCACCACGCGGGAGGGGAGGCTTCAGGTCGAGCTCGCAGCCCTCGAGTACCACCTGCCGCGTCTGACCCGCCTCTGGACTCACCTCTCGCGCACCGGCGGCGGAATCGGCACCCGTGGCCCGGGTGAGAGCCAGCTCGAGACTGACCGGCGCCTCATCCGAGACAAGATCCGGAAGGTGCGCTCCGAGCTCGAGGACGTGAAGCGACAGCGGGCAACCGCCGCTCGTCAGCGCGAACGCTCGGAGGTCGCGACGGTCGCGCTGGTCGGATACACCAACGCCGGCAAGAGCACGCTCCTCAACCGGTTGGCCACCGCCGACCTCTTCGTCGCCGACATGCTGTTCGCGACCCTGGACCCGACGAGCCGCCGCGTCACCCTCCCCTCCGGACAGCGGATCGTGGTCACCGACACGGTCGGCTTCATCAACAAGCTGCCGCACGACCTGGTGGAGGCATTCCGTGCCACCCTCGAGGAGGTGCTGCGCGCCGACCTGCTGATCGAGGTGGTGGATGCCTCCGACCCCGACTTCGTGGGGCAGCAGGAGGCCGTCCAGGTCGTCCTGAACGAGCTGGGAGCCGGGGAGAAGCCCCGCATCGTGGCCTTCAACAAGATCGACCTGCTGGCGCCTGGCCTCCGCGCCGCATCGATGCCGGCCGGGGACCGCGCCGTATTCGTGAGCGCCACCAGCGGCGAGGGGATGGAGCCGCTGCTCGAGCGGGTCGCCACCCTGCTGCGAGATCAGATGGTGCCGGTCGACGCGGTGGTGCCCTGGTCGCGCGGCGAGCTGGTGGCACGCGCCAAGGTCGCTGGCGACGTGGCCGAGCGATTCACGGATGACGGGGTTCGCCTCTCCGGTCACCTCCCCGACGCGATCGCGGCTGAGGTGCAGCGTGCCGGCCCCGACGAGCGGCGGGGCATCGCCACGCGACGCAGAGCCCGGCACTGACGCCGGGCATGGTCACCGTCTCCGCCGAGGCGATCCGGTCGGCACACGCCCGCATCCCGAGCGCGTTCCGTGACTCGCCGCAGTTCGTCTCCGAGCCGCTGAGCGAGGCGGTGGGGGTGCCCGTGGTGGTCAAGCTCGAGACACCCAACCCGATCGGCGCCTTCAAGGGTCGCGGCACGTGGCTGGCGGTCGCGGAGCTCCTGGCAGCGGGCAGGGTGGGGGAGAGCAAGGGGTTGGTGGTCGCATCGGCGGGCAACTTCGGCCAGGGCGTCGCATACGCCGGTCGGGCGATGCAGGTGCCGGTCACCGTGTTCGCTGCCACCACCGCGAATCCGATGAAGGTGGCGGCGATGCGCCGCCTCGGCGCTGACGTCCGAACGGTGGGGGAGGACTTCGATGCCGCGCGCCTCGCGGCCGCAGACCATGCCGCTGGCAGCGGCTGGCACCTCCTGGTCGACGGCGAGGATCCGTGGATCTCGATCGGTGCCGGCACGATCGCCCTCGAGCTCACTGACGCCATCGCAAGCGGTCACCTGCCTGCGCTGGAGCGGTTCTACGTGCCAGTGGGCAACGGCGCCCTGATTGCGGGGGTCGGGACCTGGCTTCGATCTGCGGCACCTGAAACGGGCGTCATCGGAGTGCAGGCCGTCGCTGCACCGGCTATGACCCTCTCGTGGCGCGCCCGCAGGCCGATTGAGACGCCCAGGGCCGACACGATCGCGGATGGAATCGCCGCACGCGTGCCGGTGCCCGAGGCATTGGCGTTGATGCTGGAGGTGGTCGACGAGATGCTGCTGGTCGATGAGGAGCAGATCATTGCGGCGACGAGGGTGTTGTCAGCGGCCCTGCCCAGCACGGTCGAGCCGGCGGCGGGCGCCGCGTGGGCAGCCATTCAGGCTGCAGCGGGTCACGAGG
>DATJIJ010000078.1:0-12730 GCA_035493355.1 Candidatus Methylomirabilota bacterium | reverse complement strand
GCAGGATCGCGGATACGCCCGCCACGAGCAGCGCCTCCCCGCGGTGGTGCGGCACGGCCTCGGTCCAGATGGCGGCGACCGCAGCCATGCTCAGGAGCACGAGGCTGATCGCAAGCGCGACGACCTGGCGGTCGTCGCGGCTGACCCCGCGCGTGTGGGGTGCGGTGTCCTTTGGGCTGGTCGCGGTCCGCATACCGGATCACCCTACGGCGAGACCCCCGTGACCCGAATAGGCCGTTGGTCCGGGGAACGCCAGCGCACGTTGCCGCTGCGGGACGCATCGGGCTAGACTCAGGGTCGCCCGTTTGCCCCACTGGAGTGCCCTGTGACTGCTCGCTCCACCGACGACCTGCGCGCCAAGATCCGCGAGGTACCGGACTTTCCGAAGCCGGGGATCCTCTTCTACGACATCACGACCCTGCTGCGCGAGGGCGATGCCTTCCGCGAGGTGATCGACCGCATGGCGGACGCTGTGAAGGGCGAGCAGATCGACCTGGTGGTGGGGATGGAATCCCGCGGATTCATCTTCGCCGCGCCGCTGGCGGACCGGCTTGGGGCCGGCTTCGTCCCGGTGCGCAAGCTCGGAAAGCTTCCCGCTGAGACGATCGAGGTCGAATACGACCTCGAATACGGGACCGCCACGCTCGAGATCCACAAGGACGCCATCACCCGCGGGCAGCGCGTGCTGGTGGTCGACGACCTGCTGGCGACAGGCGGGACGGTGCTCGGCACCATCGAGCTGGTGAGACGCCTCGGCGGCGAGATCGCGGGGCTCTCATTCATGGTCGAGCTGACCGCGCTGGGCGGTCGGGAGAAGCTCGGCGAGTTCAAGATTCACACGCTGCTCGCCTACTAGTCGCCCGCCCATGGCTGCCCTCCCGGCCACCCAGCTCCGCGCCCGTGCCGTCACCGAGCGCGACGAGATCGCCGCCTATCTGCGCACGGACCGTCGCTATGCGGCGTACGCGCTCGGTGACCTCGATTCCGCCTCGCGCGGCCGCTGCTCGTGGGGGATCGCATACGACGCCGATGGCGAGCCCGTGGCGCTGGCGATGCACCACGACGGCCTCGTCCCGCAGCCGCTCTTCCTGATGGGCGATCCATCCGGATGCCGGGCCGTGCTCGCGAGCGTCATCAAGCCGCGCGACGCGTTCCTTCAGTCGACCGAGGCACTGGACAACGCCGCGTCGGACCTCTATGAGCTCGAGCGTCCGACGGCGCTGCTTCGGATGGTGGTCGATTCCGGGTCATTCGTCGCCACGGCTGGCGCAGCCCAGCGACTCCATGCAGGCGACATCGACGACCTGAATCGCCTCTACCAGCTGGGCTTCCGGGCGGGCTTCGCGCAGGCGATCCTGGATGACGCGGTCTACTACGGGATCCGCATCCGCGGGCGGCTGGTGAGCGCCGCGGGAACGCACGTCATCAACCGTCGCGAGGGGATCGCGGTGGTCGGCAACGTGATGACCCATGCGGACTTCCGCGGCCACGGCTTCGCCAAGATGGTGACCGGGGCGGTGACTGCGGACCTGCTGGAGCAGGTCCCCGACGTTGCCCTCAATGTCCACGCCGATAACGCGCCGGCCGTCGCGGCCTACTCCAGACTCGGCTACCGTGAGTACTGCCGGCTGACTGAGAGGCTGGCACGCCGTCGATCCGGCGGCTGGGGGTTGATGCGACCGATACGAGAGGCAATGCGAATCACGTGGCCACGAGACCAACGCTGAAGGGTGACGTTCGCGACATCGGCCTGGCCGATGCGGGGGCGCTGAAGATCGAATGGGCGGACAGGCAGATGCCGGTGCTGGCCGGCATCCGCGAGCGCTTTGCCGCCGAGCAGCCGCTGGCGGGCTGGAAGATCAGCGCCTGCCTGCACGTCACCGCCGAGACGGCGAACCTGATGCGGACACTGGCGGCAGGCGGCGCGGACGCCGTCCTCTGCTCGTCAAATCCACTCTCCACCCAGGATGACGTGGCCGCCTCGCTGATCGAGCATCACGGGATCCCGACCTACGCCATCAAGGGCGAGGACCGCGACTCGTACTACGGCCACATCGCGGCTGCACTCGACCACGCCCCACACGTGACCATGGATGACGGTGCCGACCTCGTCAACGAGCTCCACACCCGTCGCACCGAGCTGCTTCCCGATGTCGTGGGCGGGACCGAGGAGACGACCACCGGCATCATCCGTCTGCGCGCCATGGCGGCCGCGGGAGCGCTGCGCTACCCGGTGCTGGGCGTGAACGAGGCACTCACCAAGCACCTCTTCGACAACCGCTACGGCACCGGGCAGAGCGCCATCGACGGCATTCTGCGCGCCACGAACGTGCTGATCGCCGGGAAGCAGGTCGTGGTCGGCGGCTACGGCTGGGTCGGTCGCGGCATCGCGGCCCGCGCAGCGGGGATGGGCGGCATCGTGACCGTGGTCGAGGTGGACCCGATCCGCGCCCTCGAGGCGGCAATGGACGGCTACCGGGTCACCACCGCCGGGCTTGCCGCCGAGGTTGGGGAGATCTTTATCGCCGCCACCGGCAACCTGAACGTGTGGGGCGCCGCCGACTTCCCGAAGATGCGCGACGGGGCGATCCTGGCCAACGCGGGCCACTTCAACGACGAGTTCGAGCTCTCGGCCCTCGAGTCGCAGGCGACCTCCACCCGGGAGGTGCGGCCGTTCACCCGCGAGTACCTGATGGCCGATGGCCGCCGCCTCTTCCTCCTGGCCGATGGACGCCTCGTGAACCTCGGCGCCGCGGAGGGCCACCCCGCCCTGGTCATGGACATGAGCTTCGCCAACCAGGCGCTCGGCCTCGAGTGGCTGCGATCGCACGCCGCGGAGCTCAAGCCGGAGGTCTACGGCATCCCTGACGAGATCGATCGCGAGGTCGCACGCCTCAAGCTGATCCACATGGGGATCGAGATCGACCCAATGACGGTCGCGCAGAAGGCCTACAGCGAGTCCTGGGAATCGGGGACCTAGCCTCCGGGCAGGACGCTCACCGTCACCTTGCCGATGACGCTCCAGGTCAAGCCGACCCCCGCGTAGCTGCAATGAAAGTCGAACGTGTGCGCGGGGTCGCTGTCGCGGATCTCCGTCCCCTCGCAGTCGGGCGTCTGGACCGATATGTCGCTCTCACCGCTGTCCGCGCACGGCCCGCTGACGGTGGTTACGTGCACATTGACCGAGGCCCCGATCGACATCACCCATGACCCGTCCTCCCCCTGGTAGATGCCTCCGTTGATGCCGACCCCCGAGCCGTCCTCCTCCTGCGGGAAGGCATCGGCCTCGTGGCCGTTCGTGTCGGTGATGCACTCGGAGCCGTCGATCCCCACGAGCACGGTATGTGCGTCGAGGGTGGCTTCGTAGGTGCTGGCGTCATTGCCCAGGGGAAGGTACCGCGCGTTGCCGCCCGGCGCCGATGCGAGGCTGACCCGCACCGTCATCGTCTCATGTCGCGACGCGTAGTAGGCGTCGCCGGGGCTGCCTAGCTCGTAGAGCGACGTGTAGACCAGCGTGTCGCTGGCGGTGACGCAGCCTTGATCGCTGGCCGTCGCTGTCCACGTGCCGGTGACGTGCTTGTTGGGGCCTCGGTCGTGGTTGGAAAGGACCAGGATGACCTGCTCGACGGCATCGGCCGCCTGGTCCAGGCACCACTGGATCGTGCCCGCCCCCAGTGTGCGCCGCTCCCAGCCGCGGTCCTTGACCTTGACCAGGGCGTCCACCCCCAACGACCCGGCCGGCGCCAGACCGGAGAAGACGAGGGTCACCTTCCGCGTGTCGGCCGTCCACTGGAGGTCGTGGTAGTCGGCCCACAGGTCGGGAAGGTCCTCGCTGAATGTAGAGGGGTTGCTGGCCGGGTTGAGCGTGACGGCGTCCTTGAAGCGCGAGGCCGGCTTCACCTTCTCCTCGTCGTTGGGCATGGTGAGGGGAAAGTGCGGATCGAGCGGGTCCGCCCGGAAGTGGGGGTCGATCGGGTTGCCCGGCTCCAGGAACTCGTTCCACACGCGCACGGCGAAGTCGGCGAAATGGCCGTCGAACGGCATGAAGTGATCCACCACCTCCTGGACCGCGGCCCAGCCTTCGCGTCGCTCGAGCGCCTTCCACGTGTCGGCGATGACGTCGGCGCCCCGGGGGCTCTCCTGCTCCATGAAGTACGGCCAGATGAACGACTGATAGGCGTTCCCCGCCGAGGTATCCGAAAGAGACAGCGGGGAGGTGAGGAAGTGGGTGTAGAGGTCATAGATCCCTGGGTCGCGGGCCTCCGGCACGAAGTGGTGCTCGGCCCAGGTGGCGGACGCTTCCACGAACCAATGCTGGTCCCAGTTGGTTTCATCGCAGTTCGTCGCGAGGCTCGGGTAGGGACACCCTACCGTGCCACCGGCGTTGTAGCGGTTCTGGAGCACATGGAAGAACTCATGGGCGATGTCCGCCTTGCGCTTGGCGGCCGTCGCGCCCTTGGAGGGGTCGTAGACGATGTAGCCGCTGGCGGTTCCGTGGTCGAAGGGTGTCGCCCCGCGCGTCACAGCGGTATTGACGTTTTTGAGGTTGCGCAGGTACGGGGTCCGCTCGCTCAGCACGACGTAGATGTCGATCCGGCCGTCGCCAGCCTCAGCCGGCTCGTTCGGTCCGCGCTGAGGATCATTCTTGAACTTGTCGCCGATGGGCGTTCCCATGAGTTGCGTCATCCTCGGCCAGAGGGCGGCCATGAAGCCCTTGAGCTCGGCAACCTGCGCGTCGAGGGTGTAGCTCACGTTCCCGGCGCCATCGGTCGTGCATCGGCCCCAGATCGTGACCGGGACCGTCATGTCCTCGCGGTGGAAGCCGTTCGCACCGCAGCGGGGGTCAACCGTCGCCAGCGCCAGCTGGTTGCCGAGACTGGCAGTCGCTGGCGCCTGCTGGAAGATGCTGGCCGCATCCGTGGGTCGCACCAGGAACGGAAGCAGGGCGGCCTGCTGGTCGGCGGTGAGGTCGGGCCATGCTGCTTCGGCAGCATCGGCCACGACGTGATCCTCGGCCGCTTCGCCCCGGTATGCCTCCGGCAGGCGCGGATCGAACACCTGGGCGTAGAGGCGGTACAGGAGGCCCGTCGCCTTGTCGAGCGCCCCCACCCGTACGGCTGCCGTGATGAGGTCGGCCGATGTCGGCGAGCCCCCCGTGACGGGCTGTTCGGATGCTGAGGGGTCGTTGCTGACCGACGGGTTGTCGCTCGTGGATGGAGCGAGCGATGGCGTGGGCGTGGGGCTCGATGAGCAGGCGGCGAGCGCCAAGGTCAGGCCGGCCAGCATCCGCGGCCAGCGCGTCGGGCGATGCATCCCCGGTACGGTACGCTGGGCGTCAATCGCCCCGGAGCCGACCTGTGTCAAACCTCGAGCACCCAGGCATCACTGTCGTCCTCGACATCAACGATCTCGAGCGAGCAGCGGAGTTCTGGAGCGCGGTGCTGGGCTTCCCCGTGCAGCGGCCGATCACCCAGTTCATGGTGCTGCGGCCTGAGGACCCTGACGATCATCGGCCCCATCTGATCCTCCAGAAGGTGCCGGAGGAGAAGGTTGTCAAGAACCGCGCCCACCTGGATCTCTTCTTCCCGCTCCGTGACGAGGCGCGCGACCGGCTGCTCGCCCTCGGTGGGCGGATGGTCCAGGAGGAGCCGAACTGCATCGGCGCGCACTGCTGGTACCTGATGGCCGATCCCGAGGGCAACGAGTTCTGCGTGGTGGGCGACTGAGAAGGGCGGCGGTCCTTAAGCCGCATGGGCTACCGCTACGGGTGAGCGTCCCAGTGAGCGGTGAGCTGAACGTGCTTCTGGGCTCCGCTGCTCACGTCGGACGCAATGGCACTGTCGCAGTGCACATCGCCGGCGAGACCCGTCGAATCGTTCTTCGTCAGGTTAAAGGTGCAGCTGTTTCCCGCCTCGGCGGTCGAGATCGCGGTCATGATCACGCTCGTGTCGCCGTAGGTGAAGATCTGTCCAGGCGTTCCCTCGGCGGCCTGCGTGTTGATCAGGATCACGGGCCCCTCGCCAGACTGGTTGGCAAAGTTGGCGACCCAGCCGCCGGCGGATTCGACCCAGAGGCTGAGACCACCAGCCAAGAACGGCAGCTCGCCCGATGCCTGGTAGTCTCCGGTGATCTCGTAGGTCACGGAGCCGTTTGCCCCGCCGCCACCGCCACCGCCTCCACCGCCTGAGCTAGCGGCCGCCTGGCTTGGCTGGCTGCCGGTGCTGGGCTCGGCGCCCTGGCTCTCGCCGCCCGATCCCGGGCTGGAACCGCATGCAACCGTGAGGGCCGCGACGGTGACGAGCGCGGCGAATGGGCGCAGGTGACGCATGGGTCTTGCCTCCCTCGGCGAGATGTGGGCTGAATTGGGCTGGCGGCATGCTACCCGCAACGCCTGCTGATGGGAAGGTCGGCGCGACGAGGCCGCCGACGGTACACTCGGCCCCGCAATGTCCATGCCTGACGGCCACACCCTCTTCACCTCGGAGTCCGTGACCGAGGGTCACCCCGACAAGCTCTGCGACCAGATCGCCGACGCGGTCCTCGATGACGTCCTCTCGCGCGACCCCGAGTCGCGGGTGGCGGTCGAGGTGGCGGCCACCACCGGCCTCGTCTTCGTCCTCGGCGAGATGTCGACCAAGACGTACTGCGACGTGCAGTCGGTCGTGCGCGACACCGTCCGCAAGGTCGGCTACGACAACGCGCGGCTCGGCTTCGACTACGAGACCTGCGGCACGATCACCGCGCTCAAGGAGCAGTCCCCGGACATCGCCCTTGGTGTCGACCACGCCCTGGAGGCAAAGCAGGGAATCGACCCGGACGAGCTCGGCGCGGGCGACCAGGGGATGATGTTCGGGTACGCATCGGACGAGACCCCCGAGCTGATGCCGATGCCGATCCAGCTCGCCCACCAGGTGAGCCGCAAGCTGGCCGAGGTCCGCCGCGAGGGCGGCCTCTCGTTCCTCCGGCCCGACGGCAAGAGCCAGGTGACGGTCGAGTACGACGCCGAGCGCCGACCGCGCCGCGTCCACACCGTCCTCGTCAGCACCCAGCACGACCCGGAGGTCGCCCCGATGGACCTCGAGGAGGGCGTCCGGGAGCTCGTCATCCGGGGCGCCATCAGCGAGGAGCTCCTCGATGACCAGACCCGCTACCTCGTCAACCCGACCGGACGCTTCGTGATCGGTGGCCCGATGGGTGACTCAGGCCTCTCCGGTCGCAAGATCATCGTCGACACCTACGGTGGGATGGCGCGCCACGGTGGCGGCAGCTTCAGCGGCAAGGACCCCACCAAGGTTGACCGATCCGGCGCCTACATGGCCCGCTACGTGGCCAAGAACCTGGTCGCCGCCGGCCTCGCGAACCGTTGCGAGCTCCAGCTGGCATATGCCATCGGCGTGGCGCACCCGCTCTCGATCAACCTCCAGACCTTCGGCACCGGCGTCGTCGACGATTCGGTCCTGGCCGATCTTGTCGAGCGGACCTTCGACCTGCGGCCCGGCGCCATCATCTCCGGCCTCGACCTGCGCCGGCCGATCTATCGTCCCACCGCCGCGTACGGCCACTTCGGACGCAGCGACCTCGACCTGCCGTGGGAGCGGACCGACCGCGCCTCCGCGCTGCGCGAGGCGGCCGGGGCTGTGGGAGTCGCAGGGGCGACGGCCTGAGCGACGCGGTGACGCCCCGCGCGACGCCGAAATCGCCAATTCGCTGGGGAGAGCCGCCCCGCGGCGGAAGCCTGGGAGCCTCCATCTCCGCGCTCGTCTCGAGAGTTCGCGCCGCCTTTGGTGATCGGCCGCGTCCGCCCCGCGAGTCGCTGCCCAACCTCCCGCTCGCATTGCGTCGCGGCGAGCTCGCGCAGCGCTACCTGGCGGCCGAGGGGGAGGCCGATCACCCCGGAGCCGGGGCAGCGGCCTCCACGGCAACCGAGCAGGCGATCAGCGAGCGAAATTGGTGGCCGGCGGACATCTGGGGCCACCGCGCGCTCTGGCACTTCGAACAGGCGGGGATGGACCTCGAGGCCACTCGGGCCGCGCGCAGGATCGGAGACGTGCGGGCAGGGGCTGGGGATCCGGCGAGCAGCCGCCGATACTATGCCGAGGCGATCAGCGAGGCGAGGGACATCGGCGCGGAGCGAGAGGAGGGCCTGGCCGCACTGGGCATGGGCCACGCCGAGCTCGAGCTGCGCAACGTGACCACCGCGAGGCGACTGGGGCAGATCGCGCTCGACCTCCTCGAGCGCTGCGGGGCTCCTGACGAGGAGATGGCCGCCGCGAGAGACCTGCGCGGCGAAGAGAAAGAGGCCGGCTGATGTTCGCGATCGTGATGGCCGGCGGGTCAGGGACGCGGCTCTGGCCCCTCTCGCGCCGCAAGTCGCCGAAGCAGCTGCTGGCGCTCACCGGCGAGACGAGCCTGCTGCAGCAGAGCGTGGCGCGGCTCGGCAGCCTGCTGAAGCCCCAGGACATCTACGTCATCACCTCCCAGGCGCATGTCCGAGCGACGCAGGCGCAGCTGCCGCAGATCCCCGAGGAGAACGTGCTGGGCGAGCCGCTCGCGCGCTCCACGGCGGTTGCCGCGGGCCTGGCGACGGTGCTTGCCCGTCGCGAGAGCGACGAGATCGCCCTCGTCCTGCCAGCGGACCACTTCGTGGCCGATGAGGCGGCCTTCGTCGAGGCGCTCCAGGAAGCGGCGCGCACGGCGGAGCGCGGCTACCTCGTCTGCCTGGGGGTCGTGGCCAGCGCCCCGGCCACCGGCTACGGCTACATCAAGACCGGGGAGTCGCTGCATGCGGGCCAGCCGACCGCCATGATCGAGCGCTTCGTCGAGAAGCCCACCGCGGCGGATGCGAAGCAGATGCTGGCAGATGGCGGATACCTGTGGAACGCCGGCATCTTCGCGTGGCGGGTCTACGCCTACCGCCAGGCGATGGAGAAGTTCCAGCCCGCGCTGGCCGAGGCACTCGACCGGATCGCCGCGTTGCATCGGACCCCCGGCTGGATCTCGGAAGTGCGAACTATCCTCGAGCCGGTCGCCGCGATCTCGATCGACGTCGGCATCGCCGAGCCGGCAGCTGCCGAAGGGCGGATGGCGGTCGTGCCGATGGAGGCAGGCTGGAGCGACATCGGCTCGTGGTCGGCCCTGCTCGAGGCGCTCTCGGCCCGGAGCGGGGCGAGCCTGGTAGCCTCCGGACAGCACCTCGACCGCGGCTCGGAGCGCGTGCTCGTCCACGGCGGCGAGCGCCTGGTGGTCACCGTCGGGCTGAAGGACATCATCATCGTGGACACGCCCGACGCACTCCTGGTCTGCGCGCGCGACCGCGCCGAGGAGATCAAGCCGGTCCTGGACGAGATTGCCGAGAAGGCCGGCGAGCGTTATCTCTGAGCCGATGGGTCCGCTCCCGGCGGCTCTCCAGGAGGACGCGATCCCTCTCGCCTGGCTTGCCCGATTGATCGGCAGGGCGATGGCCCTCTACCTGCGGCTGGTGGCCGTCACCGCGCGGACCTCGGGGCCCCCCGTCGTCCAGGGCCAGGCCGTCTTCGCCATCTGGCACGAGTCGAACCTGGTCGCCGCCACGGCCGCCTTTCGCCTTCGGACCCAGAAGCGGGTCATCAGCTTCAGCACGCGCGGATTCCGAGGGATCGTCATGAACACGATGCTCGAGTCGATGGGCTCGGGCGTGGTCGCACTCCCGGAGGAGTCGAACCGGGCCGAGGCCGCCAAGCTGGCGAAGGAGATGGCCCGCATCGGTCGCGAAGGCTCGAGCCTGGTGGTCAGCTGCGACGGGCCGATGGGGCCGTATCGGGTTGCCAAGCCGGGCGTGCTGATCGTCGGACGCGAGTCCGGCATCCCCATCCAACCGTGGGCCGTGGCCATCCGTCCGGCGCTCCGCCTGCGGGGCCGCTGGGACAAGCACCTCGTGCCGCTTCCGTTCTGCCGGATGCGGGTGGATGAGGGGGCGCCGATCCGGCTCGAGCCGCGCGAGCCGCTCAAGCCACGCCTCGCCGAGCTCCAGGCCGCGCTGGATGGCGTCCAGGCTCTCGCCGACCAGCGAATGGCGCCGCGCCGGCGCCGTACGATAGGCGCCTCGTGACCAGGATCAAGTTCGGCACCGATGGCTGGCGCGCCGCCATCGCCGAGGACTTCACCTTCCACAACGTGCGTCGCTGCGCCCGCGGCGTGGCTGAATACCTGGCGGCTGAGGGGACGACCGACCGCGGCGTCGTGGTCTGCCATGACCGCCGCTTCGCGTCCGAGCACTTCGCCCGGGCCTGCATCGAGGTGCTGGCCGCGCATGGGATCCGCTCCTTCGCGCCGCCCGAGGCGGTGCCGACCCAGGTCGGCAGCTTCTTCACCCGCGAGATGGGCGCCGGTGCCGGGATCGTGATCACCGCCAGCCACAACCCGTGGACCGACAACGGCTTCAAGGTCAAGGCCGATACCGGCGGCGCCGGTGCCCCGGAGATGCTGGCCGCCATCGAGGCGACGATGGATCAACATCCCGAGGACGAGCTCCCGCCGCGTCGCGACTACGCGGACGCGGTCGCGGCCGGGCTGGTCGAGGCCTTCGACCCCTACCCCCGATTCCGCGAGCAGCTCGCCAGCATCGTCGACCTGGAGCGGATCCGGGCCGCCAAGGGTCGGGTCCTGGTCGAGCCGATGTACGGCTCGGGCGCCGGCTGGTTCACGCGGCTGCTGGGCGGCGGCGGGCTTACCGTCGAGGAGCTGCACACCGAGCGCAACCCGTTCTTCGGGGGCGTTAACCCGGAGCCGATTCGCCCGAACATCGACGCCTGGCTGGAGGAGATCCCGCGCTGGGGGGCCGACATCGGGATCGCCTTCGACGGCGATGCCGACCGGGTCGGGATGGCGACCGAGGAGGGCGTCTTCGTCAACCAGCTCCAGGTCTACGGCCTCCTCTACTGGTACCTCCTCGACGTCCGGAAGCAGATCGGTCCGGCGGTCTACACCGTCACGAGCACCTCGATGGCGCCGCGGCTGGCCGAGATCTACGGCACGCAGGCATACGAGACTGGGGTCGGCTTCAAGTTCGTCGGTCCGAAGATGACCGAGACGCACGCGGTCATCGGCGGGGAGGAGTCCGGTGGCTTTGGATTCGGGATGCACATCCCGGAGCGCGACGGCCTGGCGTCCGGCCTTTTCCTCCTCGACCTGTGGCTCACCAAGGGCAAGAAGGCGTCGGAGCTGCTCGCCGAGCTCCAGGCGCTGGCCGGGCCGAGCTACTACAACCGGATCGACATCCGCTTCGCCCGGGAGGGATATGACGCCGTCAAGGCGGACACCCTGGCGCGCCTCGAGCAGGAAGCCCCCGAGACACTGGCCGGCCACGCCGTCGTCCGCCGCCAGTCGCTCGAGACGGGCGACGGGTTCAAGTTTTACCGCGACGACGGCGCATGGCTCCTGATTCGCTTCTCGGGGACCGAGGCGCTGCTGCGAATCTACGTCGAGGCGCGATCGCCCGAGGACGTCGAGACCCTCCTCGAGGAGGGCCGTCGGATCGCCGCGGCCGGCGTGCCGGCCTGACCCGATGAGCGACGCCCGCGACTTCTTCGGCTACAAGCACCCCGATGACGAGCCGGGGCGTCGCGAGGAGCCGGCCCCCGACGACCCGACCTCCCCGCCGCAGTTCGACGAGGCGATCACCCTCGACAACGCGCGCGTGATCAGCGGGATCGACAGCGGCGACATGATCGGTCGCGTCCGTGAGCTGCCGCGCCAGCTCGCCCTCGCGCGACGGGTGGTGGCAGCCATCAAGCTGCCCGGCTCGCACACCGACGTGGACGCGATCTGCGTCCTGGCGATGGGAGGCTCGGCGATCGGCGCAGACCTGGTCGAGGGGATCGCCGGCGATCGCCTGCGGGTGCCGCTGGTGGTGCATCGCGACTACGGGCTGCCCGCCTGGGCAGGGAAGCGGACGCTGGTGATCGCCGCCAGCCACTCGGGCGAGACCGTGGAAACGGTCTCGGGCGCGGCGGAGGCCCGCCGGCGTGGGCTCCCGCTCGTCGTCATCAGCACCGGCGGGGCCCTCGGCGAGGCGGCGGCAGCGGACGGGACGCCGTACCTTCGCTACGAGAGCCCGGGGCAGCCACGAGCCGCCATCGGCTTCGGGATCGGCCTGATGCATGAGCTGCTTTCGCGCGCGGGACTGCTGACGGATCCGGACGATCTCGGCCCCGCGGTCGAGGCACTGGAGGCGCTGCTCGAGCGCAACGCACCGTCCGTCGAGACCGATGCCAGCCCGGCCAAGCAGCTGGCCTGGTCGATCTTCGGCCGGATCCCGATCATCTACGGTGCGGGGCTGATGACCGCGGTCGCCCACCGCTGGAAGACCCAGATGAACGAGAACGCAAAGGCGTGGGCCGCCTTCGAAGCGATGCCGGAAGCGAACCACAACGCGATCGAGGGCAGCCTCAACCCCCGCGAGCTGTCTGACGCCCTGTACGTGGTGGAGCTGCGCGACCCGACGGAGGCGCCGGAGATCGCCGCCAGATACGGCGTTGTCAACGAGCTGCTGGGCGAGCGCGCGACCAACCGCAGCGTGGTCTGGGCCGAGGGGCCGTCATCCCTGGCGCGCGTGCTCAGCGGCGTCGCATTCGGCGACCTGGTGAGCGTGTATCTCGCAATCCTCTACCAGACCGACCCGACCCCGGTTACACTTCTGGCAATGTTGAAGCAGCGGCTCGCTCGGTCGACTGACTGACGGGCGCCGATAGTA
>DATJIJ010000077.1:0-5186 GCA_035493355.1 Candidatus Methylomirabilota bacterium | reverse complement strand
ACCCCTCCCTCCCCTACGAAGACCTCATCGTCTGCGAGCGCGATTGCATGCGCTGCAGCTACGCAATGACCCTCGACTGCGACGGCAACTGCGGCTCCTGCCCGCGCAAGGACTACTGTCCGTGCGTCAACCCCGCCAGGGTGCGAAGCAAGAGCGTACGGTTGACGGAGATGGAGCTCCCGATGGTGGCGGCCCTTGGACGCAATTAAGGACGAGGCGCTTCGGCTCGCGCGCCTCGTGGCCGATACGGCGGTGCGCCTTTGACCTGCCCGCCAAGGAACTCGAGCTCGCGGAGCTGACCTCGCGATCCAGCGATCCCGGCCTCTGGGACGATCCCGCGGCGGCACAGGTCGTGCTTCGACGCGCCGATGAGCTGCGCGAGGAGATCGGCGCCTGGCAGGGGCTGGGCGCCCGTGCCGCGGCACTCGCCGAGATGGCCGAGCTGGCCGCGGCCGAGCCCGATGGCGGCGCCACCCTGGCCGCCGACCTGGAGCGTGACCTCGCCGGCCTGCAGGCCGACTGGAATCGAATGGAGGGCCGCCTCCTCCTCTCCGAGCCATACGATGAGCGGCCGGCGATCATATCGGTCTATGCCGGCGCCGGCGGCACGGAGAGCCAGGACTGGGCCGAGATGCTGCTGCGCATGTACCTGCGCTGGGCGGAGCGCAACAAGTACCGGACCGAGATCCTCGACCAGACCGAGGGCGAGGAGGCCGGCCTGAAGAGCGTCACCGTCGCCATCGACGGCCGCTTTGCCTACGGGCGGCTGAAGAGCGAGCGGGGGGTGCATCGGCTGGTACGGATCAGCCCCTTCGATTCCCAGAACCGGCGGCACACCTCCTTCGCGCTGGTGGAGGTGATGCCCGAAGTGCCCGAGGATGCCGCGATCGAGATCGATGAGAAGGACCTGCGGGTCGACACCTATCGGGCCTCGGGAGCGGGCGGTCAACACGTCAACAAGACCGACTCAGCGGTGCGGATCACTCACCTCCCGACCGGCATCGTGGTCACCTGCCAGAACGAGCGGAGCCAGATTCAGAACCGCGAGCGGGCGATGACCGTCCTGCGCGCGAAGCTGGCCGAGCGGGAGGCGGAGGAGCGCGAGATCGAGATGGCGAGGCTGCGCGGACAGCACGTCGAGGCGGGCTGGGGGAACCAGATCCGCAGCTACGTCCTGCAGCCGTACACCATGGTCAAGGACCTGCGCACCGGAGTCGAGACCTCGAACCCGAGCGCGGTGCTGGACGGCGACCTCGACGCCTTCATCGAGGGGTACCTGCGCTCGAGGATCGGCGAGGTGGCGGCCACATGACCGACACGCTTCGGCGTCCCTACGTCGCCACCCCAGACCTAGCGGAGCCGGTGATCAGCATGGTGGACGTCGGGATGACCTACCCGAACGGCAAGGTCGCGCTGTCCGACGTCAACGTCAGCATCCCCGAGGGCGACTTCGTCTTCCTGGTTGGGCCGTCCGGCGCTGGCAAGAGCACCTTCATCCGGCTCCTGATTCGCGAACAGCTGCCGACCACCGGGCGCGTGGTGGTCGCGGGGCGCGACCTGTCGACGATGCGACGCAGCCAGGTGCCGACCCTGCGACGACGGATTGGGATCGTCTTCCAGGACTTCCGGCTGCTGCCGGCCAAGACGGTCTACGAGAACGTGGCCTTCGCTCTCGAGGTCACCGGCGCGACCGGGGCGGAGATCCGGCGGCGCGTGCCGCGGCTCCTCAACCTCGTCGGCCTCCATGAGCACGACGACCACCTGCCTGCGCAGCTATCCGGCGGCGAGCAGCAGCGCACCGCCATCGCGCGGGCGCTGGTCCATGATCCGGCGATGCTGATCGCCGATGAGCCGACAGGAAACCTGGACCCGGTCACGAGCTGGGACCTGATCCAGCTTCTGATCCAGATCAACGCGATGGGCACGACCGTGCTGATGGCGACCCACAACCAGGAGATCGTGAACGCGATGCGGCGCCGGGTGCTCGCGCTTGAACACGGCACCCTGGTGCGCGACGAGTCGGGCGCGGCGTACGAGCGGGAGTACTAGCCGATGCCGCTCCTGCGCTTCATCGCCTTCTCGGTGGTCCGCGCCTGGCAGGGCTTCTGGCGCAACGCGATGATGAGCCTCGCGGCCACCTCTACCGTGGTGCTGATGCTCGTCCTCCTGTCGGGGCTCTTCATCGTCCTGGCAGGACTGAACAGTGGCCTCCAGTACATCGAGAGCAAGGTCGGCGTCACGGCCCGCCTGGTCGATGACCTGCAGCAGGATCGGATCGATTCGCTCCTCACCGACATCAAGGCGCTGCCAGGCGTCGCGAAGGTTGACTACTGCAGCCCCGACTGTGCGCTTACCCGGCTGAAGGAGTTCTACCGAGAGCAGGGCCAGACACTCGACCTCGGCGGTGCGGACATCACCCTCTACGCCAGCGTCGAGATCGCCCTCACCGATCCGACCTTTGCGGCCAGCGTCGCCAGCTCGCTCGAGGGACGCTCCGAGATCGAGCGGATCATCACGAGGCAGGCGGACTACGACAAACTGCTGGGGATCATCGGCTACGTGCGCACGGTTGGGATCATCGCGCTCGGGCTGGTCGGGCTGACCGTCCTGTTCATGATCGTGAACATGATCCGGATCGCGGTCTACAGCCGCAGCGGCGAGATCGAGATCATGCGGCTGGTGGGTGCCAGCGACTCCTTCATCCGCTGGCCGTTCATCCTCGAGGGGATCCTCTGCGGCGTCATCGGGGCGGTGGTCACCATCATCCTGGTGGCGGTCGCCTGGGAGCCGATCAAGCCGATCATGGTGCGTGTCTTCCAGATGCCGACTGCGGTCAGCACCGAGTTCCTGGCCGTCCTCTCGGCCCTCATCCTTGGCGTGGGGCTGGGCGTCGGCGCGCTCGGCAGCTGGATCAGCGTTCGCGCCAACCTCTCCTCAGCGGCGTAACCCATGCAGCGGTGGTAAGCGAAACGTAATGGGGGCGTAACCGGGTTTCGCGGAGCCCGGTGCTACACTCCGCCGCCGATGACCGACGAGACACCCGCACCCGAACCGGCATCACAGCCACCGAGCCTGCTGTCGACCACGCCGCCCGAGCGTCCCTCGGTCCCAGGCTCATCGCCGGTCACCTGGGTCGTCTCCCTGCTGCTGGCCAGCATGGTCGGCGCGCTGCTCTTCGCGGGCGGCTACCTCGCGGCGGGCGGTGGGAATCGAGGGGGGACGTGCGCCGCGCCGGCCGAGGCCTTCGCTGCGTTGTGCGAGGCCTATGACAAGCTGAAGCAGCAGTTCGTCGACAAGCTCGACGACACGCAGCTCGCCGAGGGCGCAATCCGCGGGCTGTTCGAGTACGGGGTCAAGGATCCGTTCAGCGGATACATGTCGCCCGACGAGTACCAGCGGGCGCTCGGCTCGCTCTCCGGTGAGTTCACGGGGATCGGCGCCGAGATGGCCGTCAAGAATCTCGAGAACCCCGACGACTTGGCGGCGTGCACGGAGCTCTCCGACACCTGCGCCCTCGTGGTCGTGGCCCCGCTCGCCGACTCCCCGGCCGAGGCAGCCGGGCTGCAGTCCGGCGACATCATCCTGCAGGTGGACGGCGAGAGCGTGAACGGCTCGACCCTCCAGGACGAGGTTGGGAAGGTTCGCGGCGAGTCGGGGACGAAGGTGAGGCTGTCGGTGAAGCGCGGCCAGCGGACCTTCGATCTCTCCATCACGCGAGCGAAGATCGTCGAGAAGGAAGTCACCAGCAAGATGCTCGACGGCAAGATCGGCTACATCGCGCTGCATGGGTTCAGCCAGCGGAGCGCCGACGAATTCCGCACCGCGCTCGGCGCACTCCTCGACGACGGAGCCGTAAGCATCGTCTTCGACCTGCGCGACAACCCCGGCGGCTACATCGACGCCGCCCAGAAGATCGCCTCGGAGTTCATGCGCTCCGGCCTGATCTTCAGCCAGGAGTCGTCAGGCGGCGAGAAGAAGCGCTGGGAGTCCACCGGCGACGGCCTCGCGACCGACCCGAAGCTGCCCCTCGCCGTCCTCGTCAACGGCGGAAGCGCCTCCGCGTCCGAGATCGTGGCCGCCGCGCTCAAGGAGAGTGGTCGAGGCGTGATCATCGGCGAGCCCACCTACGGCAAGAACACCGTCCAGGTCTGGACCGAGCTGGTCGACCACGGCGGCGTCCGGATCACCATCTCGCGCTGGTTCACGCCGGACCACAACTCGGTGGCGCCGGACGGTGTGCAGCCCGACGTGACGGTCGCGGTGCCGGATGGAACGCCGGCTGACCAGGACCCCGTCCTCGACCGCGCCATCACCGAGCTGACGGCTCCTGCTGCCTTCCTCCCGTGGCTGCGGGCGGCGGCCTAGTCGGCATTGCGCCCCGACCGGGTGGCTGCTAGCATCCGGCCCAACGAAAGGAGGTGGTGTGCAGTGAGTAGTTCCTGTCACGCCACCACCGAGGCGGTGCGCTAGCACCCCTTCGCGTGGTAGCGACGAGAGAGCCGGCCGATACGGTCGGCTCTTTCCTTTCCACCCCAGGCTAGGTTCCATGCCCGACAAGACCGTCGCCGTCAACCGCCGCGCCCACCACCAGTACGCCATCGAGGAGACGCTGGAGGCCGGCCTTGCCCTGACCGGGACCGAGATCAAGTCGATCCGCGCCGGCCGCGTCAACCTCGCCGAGGCGTATGCTCGGATCGAGCGAGGCGAGGCGTGGCTGATCGGGGCGCACATCGCCCCATATGAGCAGGGGAACCGGAACAATCACGAGCCGACCCGCACCCGGAAGCTGCTCCTCCACCGCGACCAGATCGCGGAGCTGGTGGGACGCACCCAGGCGAAGGGTTTCACGCTGGTGCCGATGAAGCTCTACATCCGCAACGGGATGGCCAAGCTCGAGATCGGCATCGGGCGCGGGAAGAAGGAGTTCGACAAGCGGCGCACGATCGCCGAGCGCGATGCGCGACGCGACCTCGAACGTTCCACCAAGGAACGCGTCCGCCTGTAGCCCATTTTCGAGCTCAGGGGGGTGTCGTGATACCCTTATTGCTCGTTCGGTCCGTGGGGATGTCAGGTTTCGACAGGGCTCAGGGACCGGGAACTGCAGGTCGAGGTCGCCCGCATGGCCTCGTAAAACCGCGGGCAAGCCAGTAACTGGCAAGAATAGTTACGCCCTCGCCGCCTAAATA
>DATJIJ010000076.1:0-2454 GCA_035493355.1 Candidatus Methylomirabilota bacterium | reverse complement strand
CGGCGACGCATCAACCCCGCGCAGGCGGAGCTGATCGCGCGGCTCGAGGCCGCGCTGGGCGAGTCGTCCTGATCGTCCCGCCGAGCCGCACGCAGCCCGAGCGAGGCGAGGGATAGGTCGGACCGCCACTGCGTTCTTTTGTGGCGGTCCGACCTACCCCTCGCCTCGCTCGGCCTGCGTGGGGCTCGAAACCACAGTCAGCCCGACACGCCCAGCGCGACTTCGAGCCGCTCGATCAGCTCCGCCTGCGCGGGGTTGATTCGCCGCCGCGCCGAGTCGGGATCGCACCAGGCGCAGCGGTCCACCTCGGGATAGGTGATCCGCCGTCCCGATCCCGGCGGCCACTCGATCTCCGCCGTGTTGCTCACGATGGCCCCCGCGTCGGCATCGCCCTCCCAGGCCCATGCGTGCACCACCTTCCCGGCCTTCTGGCGCACGCTGCCGAGCGAGATGAACGGGCCGGTGGGCCGGATGCCGGTTTCCTCCTCGAACTCGCGCTGCGCGGCGTCGAGCAGCTCTTCGCCCTCGTCCACGATGCCCTTGGGGATGGTCCACGCGCCGGCGTCGCGGTCGCGCCAGAACGGGCCGCCGGGATGGGCCAGCAGGACTTCGATCCCCTGCTCGCTGCGCCGGAACAGCAGCAGACCGGCGCTCACGTTGGGCCGACGGCGGCGCGGGGCGGGCTCGGTCAATGCGCGCCACCCGGCACGGCGGCCGCGCCCCGGTGCCGCCGCAACATGAGGATGGCTGGGGCCACCGCGAGGAAGCTGATGAGCAGCAGCATCCAGGCGTCGTTGTAGCTCAGCATCGCCGCCTGCCGGCTCACCTCCTGGTCGAGCAGCGCGAGCGCCCCGCGGTGTGCCGCATCGGGCCCGTAGCCGTGGGCGACCAGGTTGGCGGTGAGCGCCTGGATCCGCTCGTCCACCAGCGGCTGCCCGGCATAGACGTTGGTCAGGAGATCCACCCGGTGGTACTGGTTGTGCACGGTCAGGTAGGTCGCGAGGATGGCGATGCCGAACGAGCCGCCGAGCTGGCGCGCGAGGTTGATCAGCCCGGCCGCCTGTTGCGCCTCGCTCGGCTTGAGGCTGGCATACGCCACGTTGTTGATCGGGGTGAACAGGAAGCCGAGGCCGGCGCCTCGGATAATGAGTGCCATCCGCACGTCGGGCTCGCCGGCGGCGGTGGTAAGATGGCCCAGGTCCCACATGGCGGCGACGAAGATCGCGACGCCGAGCGCGATGAGGATCCGCGGATCCACCAGCGGCCGCGACCCGGTGAGCAGCCGCCCGCAGATGAGCGCCGTCACCGCCGTGGCGATCCCGCCGGGGAGCAGCGCCAGCCCGGTTTCGGTCGGGGTGAAGTGGAGGATCGTCTGGGTGAACAGGGGAAAGATGAACACGCCGCCGTAGAGCCCGAAGCCGAGCGCTACGAACAGAAAAATCGAGGCGGCGAGCTCCTTGTTCTTGAGCACGCGGAAGTTGACCACCGGATGCCGGTTCCGCGACGACAGCTCCCACCATACCATGGTCACCAGACAGGCGCCGGCCAAGATCGCGAGGCGGAGGATGAGGGCGTCGGAGAACCAATCGTCCTGGTTCCCCTCCTCCAGTACGTACTGCAGCGAGCCCAGGCCGACCGTGAGCAGACTGATGCCCAGCCAGTCGACGCCGCCGGTGCGCCGCTTCTGCCCCGGCGGATCCTTGAGGAACGTCGTCACCATAAAGGTGGCGGCGATCGCGATCGGCACGTTGATGAAGAAGCACCAGTTCCAGGTGTAGTTGTCGGTGATCCACCCGCCCAGGGTCGGGCCGAGCGTCGGCGCGACGATGATGCCGAGCAGGAACACGGCCTGCACCAGCCCTTGCTGCTCGCGAGGGAAGATCTGGCGGATCGTCGCCTGGGCCGTCGAGAGCAGCGCCGCGCCGCCGGCGCCCTGGACGATGCGCCAGATGACGAGCTCGACCAGCGAATGGGACGTGCCGCAGAGGAACGACGCCACCGCGAACAGGATGATGGACGCCGTGAGATAGCGCCGGCGCCCGAACCGCTCGGTGAAGAAAGCGGTCATCGGGAGCACGACCACGTTGGAGAGGATGTAGCCGGTGCTCACCCAGCTGATCTCCTGCTGGGTGGCGCCGAGGTTCCCGGCCATCTGCGGCAGGGCCACGTTGACGATGGTGGTGTCGAGCACCTCCATGATCGCCGCGGTGATGAGCCCGAGCAGGATGAGCCACCGGGCGGCGCCGACGCGCTCGTGCTCGTCGTCCGGGGCGACGGGCCGGGCGACGGGAGCCGGGCGGTCGCGTGCGTCGGTGGAGGCGCTCATGAGGGGAAAGTAGCAGGGGGGAGGAAGACGGAAGGACGGTCGGACGGAGAGACCGAAGGAGCAGCTGTCATCCCGAGCGCAGCGAGGGACCTTCTCACCCGGAGGTCGGTACCCGCGGAGAAGATCCC
>DATJIJ010000075.1:0-7958 GCA_035493355.1 Candidatus Methylomirabilota bacterium | reverse complement strand
GCGTCGACCAGTCCGTAGTTCACGAAGCCGGGCTCCTTGGCGAAGGTCGGAAGGATGCCGGTCTCGGCGATGCCGGTCAGCTCGGGAAAGGTCCCGTTGGTCAGATCGTAGGTCGAGATACGTGTGTAACGCATGGTTGACTCCTCTGCCCCCATTACGGCCAAGTCGATACGAAGCGGGGTCGCCATTGGCTCTCCGTCGCGCGACGGCCATGAAGATCAGGCGGTTCGCAGCCTTGCAGCCGGAGGCGCAGTATACAGCCTGTGTTAGATTAACGCTAGCCCGATACAGAGTCGTACAGGAGTCCACAGGTGCCAAGGATCGAATTTGAGGCCGATACAGAGGAGCAGCTTGTCGGCCTTGCGTGGCGTTGGGTGATGGGTCCGCAGCACCAACCGGGCGATCCGGTGATGGACGAGGCGGATCAGGCTGACCTGCGGCGCAAGCAGCTGGGAGAGGTGCTCAACGCAATCCAGGGGGCGGACAGCCGTCGTCTCCTCCGCGAGGTTGCCGAGCTCTCCACCCGGAATGCCGCCCTGGTGCTGGATGCCGACCTTGCCGTTCGCTACGGCAAGCAGTCGGGCACGGCGTTCGCCGGGATCGTGGCGGGGCCGAACAAGGTAATGCGTCGAGTCGCGCACCGTGACCTAATCACCTGGGACGCCGATGTGAGAGGGTATCGAATGGATCCCGCGGATGCGGAGATCGTCCTCCAGCGCTGGCCGCCGGCCTAGGCGATCAGAGGCTCATCGCGCCTGTCACCCGGTGCCGCCCCGTCGTCCGCTGTCTCCGAGGCCATCTCCTCCCAGAAGGCGACCGCGGCCCGCTCGTAGAGGGTTCCCATCCGGAGGCTGTGGCCATGCCACTCCTCCAGCTGGCCGACGGCACCCGCCGTTCCGCGGACACTCCGTTGCGAGCTCGCTCGCTCTTCGTACTCCTTGAGCTTGGCGCGGTGGATCGCCAGTTGCTCGCGGATGATGATGCGGGGAGTCTCGGCTGATCCCAGGTCCGCGAAGTACAGCTGCAGGAGGCCGGGGTCGCGTAGCTCCGTGGAGTCGTGGGATGGACGCCGGAGCCACTGCTGCACAGCACCGGCGCCGGCCGGCGTGATGGTGAAGGTGCGCCGTCGGCGACCTTGGAGCTCCTGCGTCTCGGTCGCCAGCCCAAGCTTCACCAACCTCGGTGGCTCGGCATACAGCAGCGCATGCGGGAAGGACCAGAAGTGGCCAAGCGTGGCCGCGACCTGGCGCTTCAGGGCATACGGGGTCGACGGACCGTCCCGCGCGAGCAGTCCCAGGACGAGGTAGGAGGTCGGGCTCAGCCTTGGTGTTGACAACATTGGTACATAGGGTACCATATGGAATGGACCGTTTATCACGGACCATTTAGCTACGGAGACAGGTACGCCCGATGACAACCTCAGAACACACCACCGTGGTCGACCAGTCGGCCACTCAGCAAGCGGACGGCGGCGTTGCTTACCAGCCGGCCGTCACGCAGGAGCGCACTACCGTCACCACGTCACCTGGACCGAGCGGCGGCGAATTCACTCGTCGTGCCCTGGTCTTCCTCTTCGGCATCATCCAGGGCGTGATCCTGCTGCGCATCGTCTTCCTCCTCCTCGATGCGCGCGAATCGAACGGGATCGTCTCTGGCATCCTGAATTTCAGCCAGATCTTCGTCGGCCCGTTCGACGGGATTCTGCATACCAACGCCCTCACCGCCGGCGGCTCCATCCTGGACATCGCCGCGATCGTGGCGATCGTGGGATGGACGCTGCTGGAGTTCGTCTTCATTGCTGGCGTGGGCATCTTCCGCCGCGAAGCGGCCTGATCCCAACCCATAGGGATCCATCACCGAACGAGATCAACCGATTGGCATTCCGGGAGCGGACTCACTCGAAACCTCGAAGGACAGACCCCATGTATCGCGTACCGAAGCTCATTGGAACCATTGCCCTGGCCGCCTCGATGGCGGTCGTATTGGCGACAACCACATTGGCCGCTCCCAGTTCCGTTGGACTCGGAGCGGCGACGTCGTACGCCGTCCTGGCAGGCACGACGATCACGAACGCGGGTCCGACCAAGATCACGGGCGACATCGGCCTGCATCCGGGGTCGGCTGTGACTGGCTTCTCATCCGTCACCTATGTCGGCGCCCTCCACCTGGCCGGTGGAGCCGCACTCCAGGCGAAGAATGCTCTCGTAACGGCCTACAACGACGCCGCTGGCAGGACACCAGCGACGACCGTCGCAACCGAACTCGGTGGGCAGGTTCTGAAAGCCGGCGTCTACAACTCGACGGCAGGAACCTTCGGCGTGACCGGAACCCTCACCCTTGATGCGGAGGGCGATGCCGGGGCGGTGTTCATCTTCCAGGCCGCATCGACCTTGATCACGGCGCCCGGCAGCAGGGTCGTCCTGACCAATGGAGCCACCGCCTGCAACGTGTTCTGGCAGGTAGGCAGCTCTGCGACGCTCGAGACCACGACCAGCTTCAAGGGGACCATCATGGCCCTGACCTCCATCGCGCTGAAGACAGGGGCCACGCTTCAGGGCCGGGCCCTCGCCCGCAATGGCGCGGTCACCCTCGACACCAACGTGATCTCGAGCGCCGCGTGCTCGCCCCCGACCGCCCCAACCATCCCGAACACCTCCCTGGGTGGAGGAGGTCCACTGACCTCATCGCTATCCCTGACGCTCAGCCTGATCCTGGTTGGGACCTTGCTGGTCATGATGTCGACCGCCCTGTTTGGGCTGGCTCGGCTGGGCCGACCGACAGGGCGCGGACGCAGGTAACTTCGTCGAGGGCCAGCGTCTCAAGGCTTGCGGATTAGGCTGACCTTCGAATGGCTGCGGGCACGAGTCGATGGCGGCGAGGGATCCTCCCGGACCGCCACGGCAGCCCAGAACTCGACCGCCGCTCGCTCGTAGAGGAGTCCCATTCGCAGCGTCACCCCGCGCCAGTGCTCGATCGTCGGGCTGGGCGAGCTTGACCCGCGGGGTGCGGCAGCGGTCCGTCCTGCTTCGTACGCGGCCAGCTGCGCGCGATGCAGGGCGAGCTGTTCCTTGGCGATGCTACGGGCGGTCGCTGGCTCCAGGTCGGCGAAGAAGAGCTGTAGCAGGCCCAGGTCTCGAAGCTCGGTCGATTCCCGCGAAGGCCGGGCGAGCCACGCTCGGAGGGCCTGCCTCCCGGCCGTCGTGATCGTGAACAGCCTCCGACGCCTCCCGCCGGCCTCACGCTCCTCGGTGAGGAGACCCAGCTCGGTGAGGCGGGCCGGCTCCTTGTAGAGGAGGGCGTGCGGAAACGACCAGAAGTGACCGATCGTGGCGGTCACGTGCCGCTTGAGGTCATACGGGGTCGATGGCCCCTCCCGCGCGATCAGTCCGAGAACCAAGTACGAGGTGGGCGTCAGCTGAGCGGTGGCGAGCGAGGCGCGGGCGACGGTCATAGTCTAGCCGGTACCATAGTGGTAGGATGGTATCGCAGGGACGATACCAGGTAGGCACCGTGGTCTGCGCAACCTCGAAAGGACTCTAGCATGGCAATGGGACTCCTCTCCTGGATCGTGCTCGGCGCGATTGCCGGGTGGGTTGCCAACATGATCGCCGGTGGCGGCGAGGGGATCCTCATGACGATCGTCGTGGGGATCGTCGGAGGGCTGCTCGGCGGCTTTGTCGCAACGAACGTGTTTCACATCGGCACCGTGGATGGCTTCAACATCCAGAACGTCCTGATCGCCATCGTGGGCGCGGTCGCCGTCCTCTACGCATGGCATGCCCTGAAGTCGCGTCGGTCTGGCAGCGCCGCATAGGAAGGAGCGACGGCCATGTGCCTCAACTGCGGCTGCATGCGCGCCCACGACGACATGGGCAAGCCCGGGATCAACATCACGTATGAATCCGTGAAGGCGGCGGCCGATGCCAACGGAATGACCGTTGAAGAGACGCTGACGATGATTGGTCGCACCAGCGACAAGGACCGGGGTGACCACCCCACCGAATACGGAACCTAGCGTCTAGCCGACCCGAGCCGCTCGACCGTCAGCCGATCGAGCGGCTCGACGTCGTTCAGCGTGGCGTCGAGGGAACTTGAGCTCCGCTGTAGCCATGCGTTGCGATCTCGCCCGCGCGCTCGCGATACGCCTCGGGGGTTGAGGCAGTTCGAGCGCGAAAGCCCTCGACCATGCGGTTGTACATCGAGAATGCCGCGGCGATGAGCACGGCGAGCTGGACGTCCGCGTCGGTCGCACCCGCGGCGTGCGCCTCGTCGACATCGGTCGCGGTGAGGTCGCGCGGCTGGCGTCGCACGGTCCGCGCGATGTGGAGGAGGGCCTGCATCTTCGGGTCGAAGCCCTCGGACGAGCCGACTTTCACGGCGTCGAGGAGGGTCGCCAGCTCGGTCTTGCCGGTCTCGTCGAGAAGCGCATCCGCGTGCGCGGCGTGGGAGTCCATGCAGAAGAAGCAGTCGTTCGCGGCGGAGACTGCCGTGGCCAGCATCTCGCGCTCGACGCGGCTGATGGTGGCGCCGGGGAAGTCGTGGACGAGCAGTTCGTCGGCGAGGCCTCGCAGGTGGACACCGAGGCCAGGCGTCAATCGAATCGCGGTGCCGATTCCGGGAACGTCGGGCAGCCCGCCCACGATCGGCTCCTCGTTGGCACGCAGCTGGCGCTCGTCGTCTCGGGTCATCCGCTCCCTCTCCTGTCGTTCGGCTGGCAAGGAATCGCAAGTATGCCGCACCGCTCGCTCGGACTGGCCTCAGCCCGGCGGCAGCACCCCGACGTTGAGCCAGCGCGACCCGGTCGCGCGCCTGACCGCGAAGGTGAGCTCGAACGGCGCGGTCGTGCGGCCCTGGAGCGCTCCCTTCGCGTCGTAGGTCTCCTCGATGACCGTTCCCCGCGAGGCGAAGCCGAGGCTGACGCCGGTCTGGACCCCGAACGGCACGATCAGTTTCAGATGCACGGCATCGAACTGGTAGTGCTGGATCTTGATTTGCCTGTTCTCCACGGCCTGCCGCAGCCGAGCTCGCATCTCCTCCAATCGGTCGCCGTGGTCGACCGCAGCCAGGAGGTCGAGGTCACCGCGCAGGAGCGCCTGGTTCTCGATCTCCAGGTTCTCGGCCAGCGTGATGAGGATCTGCTCCGCGCCGGGGCCGTCGATCGTGTGGTCCCAGTCGGCAACGTCCTGTCCAACCGTGATCGGCGGGAAGGTGGTCGGGTCCACGACGTGTGGCACGTCGTTCAGTGCCTCGGTCAGGTCCGGAACGATCAGCCCACGGGCCGGCACGCCGGCCGCCACGATTGCCACCCCAACCGCCAGCACCGTCGCGATCGTCAGCGCCGAGCCCACGGCGCCGCGCACCGCTCGTGACCCGCCAGCGCCGAGGGCGAGCCGCCGCGCGAACTGGCGCAGGTCATCTCCCTTGGACCGAGGCTCGGGCAAGAGCCGCTCGAGGAGTGGACGCGTCGCCGAGATGACGACGAGTCCGGCGAGCAGCCCCACCTTCGTCCCGAACTCGTTCGTCTGGGGTGCCAGCAGCAGGGTGCTGGCCACGCCGGTGAGGATCCCGAATGCGATTCGGCCCACATTGCCGGGCGGGATCGTCTTCGGGTCGGTGATCATGAAGAAGAGGAAGATCAGCACCTCCGGCGAGGTGACGATCACCCGCCAGAAGTCGACGCCACATACCGGCGCGAAGGCCCAGTTGGTCGTCATGCAGTGCCCGGAGGCAGCGAGCAGCCCCGTCCCGAGCGCAAGCGTGAGCCAGAAGCTCGCCGCCAGTGGGAGGAGGTGCAGCCGGCGGGTGATCAGGAGGCCGCCGACCACGATCACCGCATAGGCGAGCAGCATCCACCCGTTCAGGGGCGCCCACCAGAAGTCGAGCGGCTCCACCCGCGAGCTCCCGAGCAGGAGGAAGGCCACCACCAGGCCGATGTTCGACGGGTTGAAGACGTGCGAGCCGCGATAGCGGATCACGTATTTGGTCAGGATCGCGAAGGCCGCGACGCCGGCGAAGACGTACCAAGAACCGGCATTCCACGGGTTATCCGCCGGCGTGCCGACGACCCGCAGGATCAGGGCCACGCCGCTGCCTGTCAGCATCGCGCTGGCCGGCCAGACGAAGGAGCGGGTCTGGCGGAAGGTCAGGGCGACCTCGATCACGAAGCAGGTCAGGATCGCAGCCAGGATCTCCGGCACGCTGACGCGGAAGTGCAGGCCCACCTGGCCGAGGATGTGGATGGTGATGATGACCGCTGCGACGTGCAGCCGCGGATCCCGGATGCTCGGCAGGACCAGCGGGTATGCGGTGCCGCCGATCGTCAGCGTTCGGCTGGTCATTGCGGCGCAGTGTAGCGGCGACCGGGACGGTCACCGGACGAAGGCGTCATGGGGTCATGTAGGCTGAAATCGTGGACGACGTCATCCGATCCGAGCGACTCGAGCTGCCGCTCCTCTCGCTCTCGCAGCTTGACCGGCTGGCCGCCGGCGATGGCGACAGCCTGAGCGCCGAGCTCGGTGCTGTCCTCCCGCCGGCCTGGCTGGCCGAGATTGCGTGGCTCGCCCTGGTGCGGGCCGAGCAGCTGCGCCTCCGTCCGGCGGATGAGCCGTGGCTCCTGCGGCCGATCCTCCTCCGCGGCGACGATGGTGCGCGCACGGCGATCGGCTACCTGAACTTCCACGGCGCGCCCGACGCCGAAGGTCGAGCGGAGATTGGCTACACCCTGCTTCCCGACGCGCGTGGGAAGGGCTATGCGATCGAGGCGGTGCGGGCCGCCTTCGAGTGGGCGATCGAGGTCCACGGCATTCGCCGATTTCGCGCCGCCGTGGCGCCGGACAACGAGCGCTCGCGGAACCTCATCCTGAAGCTTGGCTTTCGCCAAACCGGCGAGCAGTGGGACGAGGTGGATGGCCTCGAGCTGGTGTACGAGCTCGGCTAGGGCTTCTCGAGAAGATCGGCCTCGAACGCCGCCTGCTCATCGGCCGGCATGCTGTAGGTGTGGCGCTCCTCCGGGTAGGCACCGGAACGCACGTCGGCGGCGAAGGCGGCCAGCGCCTCGCGGATCACGGTGGCCAGGTCCGCATAGCGCTTCACGAAGCGCGCGGTGTGCCCCTCGGTGAGGCCGAGAAGGTCGTGGTAGACGAGCACCTGGCCGTCGCAGCCGGGGCCGGCGCCAATGCCGATGGTCGGGATCTCGAGCGAGGCGGTGATCCGCTCCGCGACGGATGTGGGGACCGCCTCGAGGACGAGCGAATAGCAGCCGGCCTCCTGGAGGGCGAGGGCATCGTCGAGCATGCGCCGCGCCCGCTCGGCGGTGCGCCCCTGGGCCTTGTAGCCGCCGAGCGCGGTGGCCGACTGCGGGGTGAGTCCGAGGTGGCCCATCACCGGGATGCCGGACTCGACGATAGCCTTCACCCGCGGCAGCATTCGTCCGGCTCCCTCGAGCTTGACGGTGTCCGCGCGGCCTTCCTTGATGAAGCGGACGGCGTTGCGCACCGCCGACGAATCGGAGACCTGGTACGAGCCGAACGGCATGTCCCCGACCACCAGCGGCCGGCGCACGGCCGAGGCCACCGCCCGCGTCATGAAGATCATCTCGTCCATCGTCACCGGGACGGTCGACTCGTGGCCGAGCACCACCATGGCCGCGCTGTCGCCCACCAGCACCACGTCGATCCCGGCGGCCTCCGCCAGGCGTCCGCCCGCGGCGTCGTAGGCGGTGACCATCGCGATCTTCGTGCCCTGCCGCTTCATGGCGCCGAGCTCGGTGATCGCCATCTTGGCGGGCACCTGGGAGTCACCGACATTGGTGTGGCTGGTGGTCATCGGCTATGCCTCTGCGTCGAGGAGGACATTGTCTATCAGACGGGTCGATCCGACCATCACCGCCGCGGCCAGGGTGGGACCGTCCAGGTCGGCCTCCGCCACGTAGTCGACCCGCAGCCCCGGCTCGGCGTCCA
>DATJIJ010000074.1:0-5301 GCA_035493355.1 Candidatus Methylomirabilota bacterium | reverse complement strand
CTCGATCCCGCCCTCGAGTGGGTCGCGCTGGCGGTCCTCTCGGCGGTCATGATCGTGGTGGGTCGCTTCGTCTTCCGCCGCACCGAGCACCGCATGCGGGTGCGGGGAACGCTCGGCCAGCACTGAGCCGATCCCTACAATCGGAGGCCGTGACCCCGCCCCCCGACCAGACCGAAGCCCCGTGGTGGGCGGGTGCGGTGATCTACCAGGTCTATCCCCGCAGCTTCGCCGATGCCAACGGTGACGGGATCGGCGATCTCCGCGGGCTGCTGGGGCGCCTTGACCACCTGGCCGGTACCGATGCCTCGCTGGGCGTCGACGCCGTCTGGCTCTCCCCCATCTTCCCCTCGCCACAGGCCGACTTCGGCTACGACATCTCCGACTTCACCGATGTGGCCCCCGAGTTCGGGAGCCTCGCCGATCTCGATCGCCTGGTGGACGCCTGCCACGCCCGTGGCCTGCGGCTCATGCTCGACCTGGTGCCCTGCCACACGTCGATCGAGCACCCATGGTTCGCGGAGAGCCGCTCGTCGCGGGGGAGCGCCAAGCGCGATTGGTACACGTGGGCGGATCCGGGTCCCGATGGTGGGCCGCCCAGCAACTGGCGCTCCCTCTTCGGGGGCTCCGCCTGGCAGCTCGACCCGTCCACCGGACAGTTCTACCTGCACTCCTTCTACCCCGAGCAGCCGGACCTCAACTGGCGCAATCCGGCAGTTGCCGAGGCAATCGGAGACGCGATGCGCTTCTGGTTCGAGCGCGGCGTGGATGGCTTCCGGGTCGACGCCATCACGCACGCCCTGAAGGACCCGCAGCTGCGCGATAACCCGCCAGCCGGGCCGGGGACTCCGCCCTTCCCGCCGGATCGAACCGGCCACGAGCAGCTGCGAACCGACGACCAGCCGGAGATGCCCGACGTGATCCGATCGCTCAGACGCGTCGCCGACGAATACCCCGGGCGGCTCCTCCTGGGCGAGGCGTATCTGCCGGTCGAGCGTCTGGCGCGCTACATCGACCCAGAGGATGGGTTCCAGCGCGCCTTCGACTTCGAGCTGTCGATGATCGACTGGAACGCCGAGGCGCTGCGGCGCACGATCGAACGGGCCGAGCAGTTCACCCCGCCCGGCGTCGAGCCGACCTGGGCGCTCTCCAACCACGACCTCTCGCGCCACGGAACGCGTTTCGGGGAGCGGCGCTCCCGACTGGCCGGCCTCCTGCTGCTGTCGATGCGCGGCACGATCTGCCTGTATGCCGGCGAGGAGATCGGGATGCTCGACGCCGCGGCGCTCGACTCACCGGCGCAGGATCGCTTCGGGCGGGACCTCCAGCGCACGCCGATGCAGTGGGACGCCTCGCCGCACGGCGGGTTCAGCGACGGCCAGCCGTGGCTGCCGCTCGTCGATTCGGCGACCCGCAACGTCGCGGACCAGTCCGGCAATCCCGACTCGATCCTCAACCTGTACCGCCGACTGCTGGCCCTCCGCCGTGGCTCTGCAGCCCTCCGTTTCGGCTCCCTTCAGCTCCTCACCGGCCTGCCGGCCGACGCGCTGGGCTGGACCCGGGCGGATGAGGGCGAGCGCGTCCTGCTGGTGGCGAACATGGGCGATTCGCCTGTCTGGGCCGATCTCTCGAGCCTTGCAGCCTATGGAGAGGTGCTCGTCTCCATCGGCTCGCGCGAGGGCCGCGTCGGGCTGGCGGACCTCCGGCTGGAGGCCCTCGAAGGGCTGCTGCTGCGCCTGTGAGGGGCGGCGGCTCCTCACGATCGGTGCTGTAATACCCGCCGCATGACTTCCAACCGCCCACCGGATCGCGGCCGCCACCCCGACGAGCCGCGGGTCGATCCCCTGCTCGAGGTCCGCGAGAAGCGCAAGGGCCAGCGCCTCGGCGACACCTACGTGCGCATCGTCCGCCCCTTCGACGACGAGTTCGAGCGTGAGGAGGGTCGCCTCGTAGCGACCGAGCGCACCGTCCTCGAGCGCAGCGGGTGGACGCGGACGCTGCGCGGCCTGCGAACCCTCCTGATCGGGCGCCCGATCTCGTCCGAGCACGAGCAGCACGAGCGGCTCACCAAGCTCAAGGCGCTGGCTATCTTCAGCAGCGACAACATCAGCTCATCGGCCTACGGCCCCGAGGCGATCCTGACCGTGCTCGCCCTGGCGGGCGCGGGGGCGCTGAGCCTGACGCTGCCGATCGCAGCGCTGATCATCGCGATGCTGGCGATCGTGACGATGTCGTATCGGCAGACGATCAAGGCCTACCCGCTCGGCGCCAGCAGCTACCTGGTGGCGAGCGACAACCTGGGCGACCGGGCAGGGGTGGTGGCCGCCTCGGCACTGCTCATCGGCTACGTCGTGACGGTGGCCGTATCGGTCTCGGCGGGCGTCGCCGCCATGACCTCGATCCTGCCCAACCTGCACGACTACCGGGTCGCCATCGCCGTCGGGGCGGTCGTGCTGCTGACGCTCGGCAACCTGCGCGGCATCCGCGAGTCCGGCTCGATCTTCATGGCGCCGACCTACCTCTACATCGTCATCATGCTCGGCATCCTCGGCTATGCGCTGGTGCGCAACTTCCTGGGTGACCTGCCGCCCTACGTGCCGCCGCCGGAGTTCGTGACCGCCCCGACCCAGGCGCTCGGCCTCTTCCTGGTGCTGCGGGCGTTCAGCCAGGGAGCGGTGGCGCTCACCGGCGTCGAGGCGATCTCGGATGGAGTGCCGGCCTTCAAGGCGCCCGAGTGGCGCAACGCACGGACCACGCTGACCTGGGCGGCCCTCATCTTCGGGGTCCTCTTCCTCGCGATTGCCTACCTGGTCACGACCCTGGGGATCCGGCCCGACCCGAGCGAGCAGCAGACGGTGCTCAGCCAGCTGGTGCGCCACGTGATGGGCAACGGCCCGATCCTGATCCTGGCCCAGGTCTCGACCGCCCTCCTCCTGGTGCTGGCTGCCAACACGAGCTTCGCCGACTTCCCGCGCCTCTCGAGCTTCCTGGCCCGCGACGGCTTCATGCCCCGCTCATTTGGCTTCCGCGGGGAGCGCCTCGCCTTCACGACGGGGATCGTGTCCCTGGCCGGCATGGCGATCCTGCTGCTGGTGGTGTTCCAGGCGAGCGTCAGCGGCCTCATCCCGCTCTACACGCTTGGCGTCTTCCTGGCCTTCACCCTCTCGCAGGCGGGGATGCTGACCCGCTGGTGGCGGCGCCGCGAGGCTGGCTGGCGCCAGGGCATGGCGATCAACGGACTGGGGACCGCCACGACGGCCGTGGTGGCACTGGTGGTGGGGACGAGCAACTTCTTCCAGGGCTCGTGGATGGTCATCATCCTCGTGCCGGCGCTCATGGCCCTGCTGATGGGGATCCGCGCTCACTACCGCTCGATGGAGCACCAGCTAAACCCGGTCCCCGGCACCGACGACGACGTCGAGCCGGACCCGATCGTGATCGTGCCGCTCGCCCGACTCGACCGGCCTGCGCGCCGTGCGCTGGCCTTCGCCCGCACCATCTCCCCCCACGCCACCGCGGTCCACATCACGAACGATCCGCACACCGCCGACCAGCTGCGCGAGCACTGGGGCCACCTGGCAGGGCCGATGGAGCTGGTGGTGGTGGAATCACCGTATCGCGCCCTGGTCGGCCCGCTGCTGCGCTACATGGACGCGATCCAGTCGCTTCATCCGAACCGCCCCATCGTGGTCGTCCTGGCGGAGGTCGTGCCACGCCACTGGTGGGAAAACCTGCTCCATAATCAGACCAGCCTGCGGCTCAAGCTGCGGCTCTTCGGGCGCAAGAACACGATCGTGGCCGACGTCCCCTTCCACCTCGAGGACTAAGGAGACCCACCCGATGGGCTATGCCGTGACCAACCCCGCCACCGGCGAGACGGTCAAGACCTTCGACACCATCACCGAGGCCGAGCTCGAGGCCGCGATCGCCGCGGCCGACAAGGCGCACCGCACCTGGTCGAAGTCGACCACGGTCGAGGAACGCGCGGCCCTCATCCGCCGGGTCGGAGAACTCCACGCCGAGCGCCGGAAGGAGCTGGCGGCGCTCATCGTGCGCGAGATGGGGAAGCCGTTCGCGCAGGCGGTCGGCGAGGTCGACTTCGCCGCGGCGATCTATGCGTACTACGCCGACAACTCTCCGGAATTCCTGAAGGACGAGCCGATCCAGCTCCTCGCGGGTGATGGGTCGGCGGTCATCCGCCGCTCCTCGCTCGGGGTGCTGCTCGGGGTCATGCCGTGGAACTTCCCCTACTACCAGGTCGCTCGCTTCGCCGGCCCGAACCTGATCATCGGCAACACGATCCTCCTCAAGCACGCGGAGCAGTGCCCCGAGTCCGCCGCTGCGATGCAGCAGATCTTCCTTGACGCGGGCTTCCCGGCCGGCGCCTACGTGAACATCTACGCCTCGCACGACCAGATCGAGCAGGTCATCGCCGACCCTCGCGTGCAGGGCGTCTCGCTCACCGGATCCGAGCGCGCCGGCGCCGCGGTCGCCGAGATCGCGGGCCGCCACCTGAAGAAGGTCGTCCTCGAGCTCGGCGGCTCGGACCCCTTCATCCTCCTCTCGACCGACGACCTCGACGCCACCGTGCACAACGCCGTCGACGCCCGCCTCGACAACAGCGGCCAGTCGTGCAACGCGGCCAAGCGCTTTATCGTCGCCGACGAGCTGTACGAGCCCTTCCTCGAGAAGTTCACCGCGAAGCTCGCCGAGATCGAGGCGACCGACCCGATGTCGCTCGGCTCGGCGCTTGGCCCGCTCTCCTCGCTGAAGGCCGCCGAGCGACTCGACCAGCAGGTCAAGGGCGCGGTCGAGCATGGCGCGAGGCTCGTGCATGGCGGCACCCGGGACGGCGCCTTCTTCCAGACGACCGTGCTGACGGATGTGACTCCCGAGAACCCCGCCTCCAAAGAGGAGTTCTTCGGCCCGGTCGCGCAGGTGTACCGCGCCAAGGACGAGACCGACGCCGTGCGCATCGCGAATGACACCCCCTACGGGCTGGGCTCGTACGTCTACAGCACCGACCCAGAACAGGCGCTCCGCGTCGCCGACGGCATCGAGGCCGGCATGGTGTTCGTGAACGTCGTGCTCGCCGATGGTGCCGAGCTGCCGTTCGGCGGCATCAAGCGCTCGGGCTCGGGCCGCGAGCTTGGCCGCTTCGGAGCCGACGAGTTCGTGAACAAGAAGATGATCCGCATCGGGTAGTTGATGGGCCGACTGACACCCGCCTTGGCTGGCTTGCGCGACAGCCTGCGGCGGGCGCCAGTCACCCCCTGAACTTCCGGCCGCTAAGGGGTGGGTGGC
>DATJIJ010000073.1:0-7648 GCA_035493355.1 Candidatus Methylomirabilota bacterium | reverse complement strand
GGCACGCCGTGGCGCGCGAGGATCTCCTTCGATCGATATTCCTGGAGCTTCACATGGCCCTCCGGGGGCAGAACGGGTGGTCACCCATCAGCCTACACTTGCAATCCCTACCGCCGGCGCTGTGACCGGCGCGCACCGGAGACATGAGTCCGTGACCTACACCGTCACTGTGATCCCCGGCGACGGGATCGGCCCCGAGCTCAGCGAGGCGACCGTGAGCGTCCTCGAGGCGACGGGGCTCGACTTCGCCTGGGAGGTGCAGCAGGCCGGCGAGGCCACCATCGCCAGCGAGGGGACTCCGCTCCCGGAGCGGGTGATCGAGAGCATCCGCCGCAACAAGGTGGCGATCAAGGGCCCGATCACGACCCCTGTCGGCACTGGATTCCGCAGCGTGAACGTTGGGCTGCGCCTGGCGCTGGAGCTGTACGCCAACGTGCGTCCCGCTCGCACCATGGTCGGCGTCGAGTCGCGCTACACCGACGTCGACCTGATCATCGTGCGCGAGAACACCGAGGACCTGTACGCCGGAGTGGAGCACAAGGTCGGTCCCGATGCCGCCGAGAGCATCAAGATCATCACCCGTGCCGCCTCGCAGCGGATCGCGCGCTACGCCTTCGAGTACGCGCTGCGCAACGGCCGTCGCAAGGTGACCGCCGTGCACAAGGCCAACATCATGAAGCTCTCCGACGGCCTCTTCCTGGAGAGCTGCGGCCAGGTGGCGGCCGAGTACGCGGGGCGCGTCGAATTCGAGGACCGGATCGTCGACAACATGTGCATGCAGCTGGTCCAGAAGCCCGAGATCTACGACGTGCTCGTCCTCCCGAACCTCTACGGCGACATCGTCAGCGACCTGGCCGCGGGGCTCGTTGGCGGACTGGGCGTGGCGCCGGGATCCAACATCGGCGAGACGTCGGCGGTCTTCGAGGCGGTCCACGGCTCGGCGCCGAAGTACGCCGGACAGAATCGCGCCAACCCCACCGCCCTGATCCTCTCGTCGGCGCTGATGCTGCGCCACCTCGGCGAGGTGGCCGCCGCCGACCGGGTCGAGGCATCCGTGCGGAGCGTCATCGCGGAGGGTCGCGCGACCACCCAGGACCTGGGCGGAAGCGCAGGGACCCGCGAGTTCGCGGCCGCCGTGGCCGAGCGCGTTCGGGGAGCCTGACCGCCAGCATGCTCCGCCTCTTCCGCTATCGGATCAGTTGGTCCCAGCTGGCCTGGTTCGGGCACCGGGCTTCGGGGATCGGCGTCCTCGTCTACCTCTTCACGCACATCGTGGAGAACGCCACGCTGACATTCGGGCCCGACGTCTACAACACCACCCAGACCTGGTTCCACAACCTGCCGGTGCGGCTCGGCGAGATCGTCCTGATGGCGGCCCTGGTCTATCACTCACTCAATGGACTGCGCGTCATCGCCATGGACTTCTGGCCGTCAACCACGCGCTGGTACCGGCCGATGACCTACACCGTCATCGTCGGAACGATCGTGGCCATGATCCCGCTGGGCCTGATCATGATCACCCCGTACGCACCCTGGAACGGCCGCTGATGGCGATCGGACGAAAGATCTGGCCGGTCCAGGGCGACCCGCTGCGCCGCAACCCGTCGCGCGCCGCCACGCCACGTCCCAGCCAGCCGGGCTTCGAGCGCTGGATGTGGTACTTCACCCGGATCAGCGGCCTCCTGCTGGTGATCCTGGCGATGGGGCACATGCTGATCATGCACGTGCTCGTGCAGCTCACCGGCGAGGAGATCAACTTCGCATTCGTGACCAGCCGATGGGGGACGCCGTTCTGGCGGATCTACGACCTCGCGCTGCTGGTGCTGGCCCTCGTCCACGGGGTGAACGGAGCCCGGATCATCATCGGCGACTACATCGAGCGGGGCGGACTGCGCACCCTCCTGATCGGGATCCTGCTTGCCATCACCTTCGTCTGGCTGCTGCTCGGGATCCTCGTGATCGTGACCTTCGACCCGAACGGCGCCCCCGCCATCGGTCCCTTCTCGTGAGCCTCGTCCGCAGGACCGAGCGCAGCCGGCCGAAGCCACGGACCCACGACCTGGATGCGGTCGTGGTCGGTGCCGGAGGGGCCGGCCTCTACGCGGCCCTCGAGCTGAAGCGCGACCTCGGGCCGGAGGCCCGCATCGGCGTCATCAGCAAGCTCTACCCCTCGCGCTCACATACCGGCGCGGCGCAGGGCGGGGTGTGCGCGGCCCTCGGCAACACCGAGGAGGACAACTGGGAGTGGCACTGGTTCGACACCGTCAAGGGCGGCGACTACCTCGTCGACCAGGACGCAGCCGAGGTGATGTGCCACGACGCCGTGGAGACGGTCATCAACCTCGAGCACCTGGGGCTGCCATTCAACCGGACCCCCGAGGGGCTGATCGATCAGCGGCGATTCGGGGGACATACCCGCAACTTTGGCGAGGGTCCCGTGCGGCGGGCGTGCTTCGCGGCGGACCGCACTGGGCACCACATCCTGCAGACCCTCTACGAGCAGTGCATCCGGCACGACGTCGCCTTCTACGACGAGTACCAGGTCCTCGACCTGGCCATGCCCTCGGGAGCCGATGGGCCGGTCAACGGCGTCATCGCCCTCCAGCTGTCGAGCAGCGAGATCCACTCGTTTCGGGCCAAGGCGGTCCTCTTCGCGACCGGCGGATTCGGCAAGATGTTCAAGGTCACGAGCAACGCGCACACCCTCACCGGCGATGGGGTGGCGATCGCCTACCGGCGCGGCCTCCCGCTCGAGGACATGGAGTTCTTCCAGTTCCACCCGACGGGGATGTACAAGCTCGGCTTCCTCCTCTCCGAAGCGATGCGCGGCGAGGGCGGCTTCCTCGTCAACGGCAAGGGCGAACGGTTCATGGAGCGCTACGCCCCGACGATGAAGGACCTCGCCAGCCGGGATGTGGTGAGCCGCAGCATCTACCAGGAGATCGCGGCGGGGCGAGGGATTGATGGCAAGGACTTCGTCCATCTCGACGTCCGCCACCTGGGGGCAAAGGTGCTGAATGAGAAGCTTCCCGACATGAGCGGCTTCATCCGGACCTACTTCGGGCTCGACCCGCTGACCGAGCTGGTGCCGATCCAGCCGACGGCCCACTACGCGATGGGCGGGATCCCGACCGATGTCGACGGACGGGTCATGGCGGATGAGGGCGGCCGCCGCGTGCCGGGCTTCTTCGCGGCGGGGGAGTGCGCCTGCGTGAGCGTCCACGGCGCCAACCGGCTGGGGACCAACTCGCTGCTCGACATCCTCGTCTTTGGCCGGCGGGCTGGGATCGCGATGGCCGACGAGGTGCGCCAGGCGCCGGATCCGGAGCCCGATCCCGGTGCCGAGGGCAGCGTCAGCGACGACCTCGAGGAGCTGCTGGCTCGCACCGAGGGCGAGCGTCCGGCGGCCATCCGCAGCGACCTGCAGGAGACGATGTTCGCGAAGTGCAGCGTGTATCGCTCCGCGCCGCAGCTGGCCGAGGCTTGGAACGAGGTCGACGCGCTCCGCATCCGTGCGCGCCAGCTCGTCGTCCAGGACAAGGGGAAGCGGTACAACACCGACCTCGGCGAGGCGCTCGAGCTGGGCTTCCTCCTCGACTGCGCCGAGGCCACGGTGGCGTCTGCCATCGCCCGCACCGAGAGTCGCGGTGCGCACGCGCGCGACGACTTCCCCGACCGCGACGATGTCAACTGGCTGAAGCACACCTTCGCGTTCCGCTGGTCGGACGGAGCGCCGCCGCGGCTGGCATACCGTCCGGCGACGATCACGCGCTTCGAACCGAAGCCGCGGACCTACTGACCGATGGACGTCCAGCTGCGGATCCTTCGCTTCGACCCGGAACGGGACACGCTCCCGCACTGGGAGGCGTATGTCGTGCCAGCCGAGCCATCGGACCGGGTCCTCGACCTGCTCCACCAGGTGAAGTGGTACCAGGACGGAACGCTCACCTTCCGACGCTCCTGCGCCCATGGGGTCTGCGGCTCGGACGCGATGCTCATCAACGGGCGGAATCGGCTCGCCTGCGAATACCTCGTGAAGGACGCGGGGCGGGAGATCAGCGTCGAGCCGGTCCGTGGCTCGCGGGTCGTCAAGGACCTGCTCATCGACCTCGAGGGGTTCTGGGAGAAGTACCGCTCGGTGATGCCGTACCTCGTCAACGACGAGCTGCCTGAGGACGGGAAGGAGCGGCGCCAGTCGCCCGAAGAGCGCGAGCAGTTCGAGGACACGAGCAAGTGCATCCTCTGCGGAGCGTGCACGACCGCCTGCCCGTCGTTCTGGGCGAACCCGGACTACGTCGGGCCGGCGGCCATCGTGAACGCCCATCGCTTCATCTTCGACAGCCGTGACCACGCGACGGAGGAGCGGCTCGAGATCATGGCGGACGCCGACGGCGTGTGGCGGTGCCGCACGATCTTCAACTGCGTCGAGGCCTGCCCACGCGGGATCAACATCACGCGCGCGATCATGGAGGTCACCCGCCAGATCGAATCGCGTCGTCCGTGAGCCCCGACGCGGCGCGACGGATCATCATCTATACCGATGGCGCGGCCCGGGGCAACCCCGGCCCGGCCGGCCTGGGCGCAATCCTGCGCGACGCGGCCACCGGGGAGGTGCTCGCCGAGCTGGCCCGCTTCCTGGGCGTCCGAACCAACAACTACGCCGAGTGGACCGCCGTCGAGGATGCCCTCCAGGAGGCGATCCGCCTGGGGGCCGGCCACGTCGATCTGCGGATGGACTCGGAGCTCGTGGCCCGCCAGATCAGTGGTCGCTACCGGGTCAAGCACCCCGACCTGAAGCCGATCCATGCCAGCGTGATGGCGATGCTCGGCCAGCTCGCGGGCTACACGGTCGGGCACGTGCCGCGCGAGCTGAACAAGGACGCCGATCGGCTCTCGAACGTGGCCATCGACGACCGGCGGTAAGATGCTGGTCCCTGGAGGCGGCCGGACGGCCGCGGGCGCGATCGTCGAAAGGCGGCGCCCGAGGAAAGTCCGAGCTCCATAGAGCAGGTTCGCGGGTAACGCCCGTCCGCCGTGAGGCGAGGACCAGCGCCACAGTGACGATGCCCGCGCAAGCGGGAGTGAAACGCGGCAAGCTCGAGCCGGAGCAAGACCGAATAGGAGGGCGCAAAGCGACGTTCGCGTCGCAGCAGGCTGCTCGCTCAGCCCTCGGGTAGGTCGCTCAGATGGATGGCCGTCGCGGCGCCGAAGGGCGCCGGCACAGAACTCGGCTTACAGGCCGCTCTCCAGGGACTTCGCCACGCGGCGACGTGAGCGCCGCTGCCAATTCGACGGGTCGGTGTGGGCCGCGAGCGGGTGCCTGCGAGGATGTCGCGTCGGCCAGCCGAGCGGGTATCCGCTCGTGGCTGACACCGGCCTAGTCCTCGTCGGCGCGCCAGATAGTCGTGGCGGTGCAGGCGTTGCAGATGGCGCGCGCCTCGTCCATCGTCCCGAGTGGGAGCGGGTGGTCAATGCCGCCGAGGAGGCAGTCGACCTGGACGCGGGGGCCGTCGCCGGCCGGCAGGATCGAGACATGGCGCACGCGACAGCGCCGGATGCGCCCCTGCCGGGGAATCGGGATCCGCGCGCTGGTTTCGAGCTTCTCGACCGCCATGGTCGACCTTCCCCTCGTTGACCGGGGTGACGTTGGACCGGTCGCGCTCCAAGCCTAGGTTCAGCCGCGCCGGGACCTCAATGGGGCGTTGGTACCATCGAGCCGCCTGCAACGCGCCTAGTTCAATGGCCGCGTTACACTCGATCGAGGGTTGCGTATTCACCAGCCCGGGACGAGACGAGGTCGCCAGCCGTTGTTCGGGCGTCGAAACAGGGAGAGCCGCGAGGCCGCCGATCGGGAGCAGAGCCGCCGTGCCCTCTTCGAGGAGCTGGCCAAGCGGCCTCCGAACATCTGTCCGTTCCTCGGCCTCGCCACCTCGCAGACCGAATACCACGACGGATTCACGCGCGAGCATCGCTGCTACGCGTTCGGTGACCCAGTCGAACTGTCCGAGGAACAGCAGGAGCGCGTGTGTCTGGGCAAGGGCTACGGCAACTGCCCTCGCTACCTCCGTGGCGTGCTCGTCATCCCGACCGAGGAGCTGGAGGCGTTGCGCCGGCCGCTGCCACCGGTCAGGCCGCCGGCTCCACCCATCAGCCCGCCGCGGCCGGCCGCGGCAAGCGGGGGAGGCCGGCGTCGTCGCGGTCTGGCGCTGCTCATCGGGGCTGTGCTCCTGCTTGCCGTCGGCGGGACGGTCGGCGCGCTCTTGCTCCTGAAGGCGCCGGGAGTCGGTCAACCAACCCCCAGCCCGTCGCCGTCGGCCAGCGTCGCGCCAAGCGCCAGCGCGCCGGCGTCGCCGAGCGGAGAGCCGTCGGCCACGCCCGAGGCAAGCCTCCAGACCCCGTTCCCCGAGACGCCGAAGCCGGACCCGACCCCGCAGCCGGGGGACACGTTCCAGGGCTACGAGGTGACCGTGCTCGAGGGCGAGAACACGCTCTTCGAGGTGAACGACGCGGGCGACATCCTCCGCGAGGAGGTCGCGCACTTCAGCCGATTCTCCAAGGCGCCGGTGGATCGCACGGTGGCGGCCAATGGTCTCCTCCACTGGCGCACCAGCGATGGATTCTTCCAGGGCCTCTCCTATATCCACGGCCGGTCGGGTGCGTTCCTGATTCGGGCCGTCTACGAGGGGGCCGACGGGCAGAAGCGCTACATCGTTCTCAAGGACTCGGAGATCTAGCCAGGCGCCGGCTCCTTTCCCGGCGAGTGGCGATACCGGCCAGCTCCCCGGGGTCCCAGGACTAATTTCCCTTCCCCACGGGTGCAGAAATCCCTTGACGGCGCCCTGCTGCCCTGTACAATGGCGCCCGGTGGCTCAAAGTGGGGACAAATGGGGAGTAGTGGTAGCAAGCTCGCATGCAGTCGACATTCCTGACAGGCGAATTCCGGCACACGCTCGACGACCGCAGTCGCGTCGCCGTCCACGTGCGCTTTCGGCAGCGCCTGGCACAGGGCGCGACGCTTGCGCGCTGGCTCGACAACTGCCTTGGCCTCTTTCCCCACGACGCCTGGGATGAGCTGGCCGGAAAGATCTCGGCCCTGCCGCTGACCAACCCCCGCGCTCGCGAGTTCGCTCGCTTCATGTCATCCGGCGCAGTAGAGGTCGAGCTCGACAAGCAGGGTCGGATCCTGGTCCCCGGCTACCTGCGTGAGTACGCCGGCCTCACCGACGGAGAAGTGGTGGTGGTGGGGGCGCTGAACCGGCTCGAGATCTGGGCGCCGGCGGCATGGCTGCCGTACCGCTCGAAGATCGAGGACGAGCCAGAGGCGCTCGCCGAACACCTGGCCGATCTCGGAATCTGAGGACGCGACGAATGACGCACGCCGCGAACCCTCCATTGATGCGTCTCCGGGCCGATCGGCCCGTCGTCCGACACGAAAGGTGCGACCGCGAATGGGAGAAGGGCACCTGCCGGTCCTCGTCGACGAGGTTCTTGCCTCGCTGGCGGTGGGTCCCGGCAGCTCCATCGCAGACTGCACGGTCGGCGGCGGTGGGCACGCCGAGCGGCTCTTGGAGGCCTCGTCCCCGGATGGCCGCCTGCTCGGCCTCGACGCCGATCGGGCGGCCATCCTGGAGACGCAACTCGTGCTGGC
>DATJIJ010000072.1:0-2597 GCA_035493355.1 Candidatus Methylomirabilota bacterium | reverse complement strand
CAGGGCTCAAGGTCGTGCCCTATGTTCACAACCTCTACCGCCACCTGGCGGCCTGTGACCTGGCGGTCGTCCAGGGCGGCCTGACGACGACGATGGAGCTGACGACGAATAAGCGGCCATTCCTGTTCTTCCCCCTGCGCCACCACTTCGAGCAGAACTTCCACGTCCGCCACCGCCTCGAGCGCTACGGGGCGGGCCGTCGCATGGACTTCGACGACTCGCCGCCCGAGGTGATCGCGGTGACGATCGCGGAGGAGATCGGCCGCGACGTCAACTACCGCGATGTCGAGACCGACGGCGCCGCACGGGCTGCGCGCAGGCTCGCCGAGCTGCTGTAGCAACTCAGTGTGGGCGATTCAGCGGCGCGAGGGCCGGTCGGCCGAACGCCACCGTCCGTCGGCCGGGACATCGAGGCGGCCCGTCATTTCCCTTGCGCGAGTCAGGAGTATCGAATGGCTTGCCCCAGTAGCGCGGCGCCGTCGATCTGCACCGGGTATCCAGCACGCAGCGCGGCGACAGTCGACGGTGGCGTGATGACGTTTGCGGTTCCGTGGGACGGCCGGGACCGGCGGCCGCCATACCCCTCGCGGGTCCATGGACTGAGATGGTCGCCGACGATCACGGCCGGTGATTCGCCAAGCAGCAGAAAGACCCCATCGGGGAGCTCGGCCCACGGCATCTCGTGAGTGCGCCGGCGGTGGCTCCCACGAACGATCCGCTCGCCATGAAGCTGCCGGTTCATCTGCTTCGCCGATGGCACCTCGACCCCGAGCTCCTGAGCCCAGGCCGCCCGATACGCGTCGTAACTCTCGCGCCGGCATTCAGCACACGGACGATGGCCCGCGGCGAATGACACTGCCTCGTCATGGAAGAACAGGTATGTGTAGTGACCCGGCTGCCACTGCTCGCGCCAGCGGCCTTGAAATTCGAGCGCGCACGTGATCCAGAGGTCGCTCGCATGAAACCGGACAATTTCCTTGCCGGAGTGGAGGATGCCGCGATTGCCCGTCCAGGCGCATCGAAGCGGAAACGCCTGGATATCGCCCATCGGCGTCACTCGGTTTCGGGCCGGCATTGAGAGAGACCATAGGCGGCTGTCGCAGCGGAGTACGATCGGCCGCGGAACACCTGGCGGGCACCCGACAGAGGAGGAGTCCATGGCCACCGCAACCGACGTCGCCGAGCTACTCGCCACCCATCCGAGCCCCAGCGGGATCGACCAGGAGGCCCTCGCCCGATGCATCGCGGAGTGCTTCGACTGCGCTCGCAGCTGCACCGTGTGCGCGGACGCAGACCTCGCCGAGGAGGACGTTTCCGAGATGCGGAGGTGCATTCGCCTCTGCCTGGACTGCGGGGACGTCTGCCTCGCGACCGGACAGGTTGTCAGCCGTCAGACCGAATACGAGCCGGAGACCTCGAGAGCGCAGGTCGAAAGCTGCCGCCGATCGTGCTCAACGTGCGCCGAGGAGTGCGAGCGCCACGCCCAGCATCATGAGCACTGCCGGATCTGCGCCGAGACCTGCCGGCGTTGCGAGGAGGCCTGCGCGAGCCTGCTCGACGCGATCGGGTGAGCAAGAGCCGGGACTGCCCGAAAAAAGCGGCTGAGGGCGACCCCGCCGTCCTCGCGCAGCAGGACGTTGGGTCCTACCGCCCTCGGGCCTGCTCCAGGTTCGATTGGTGGGGGCCGGAGAGCCAGTCCGTATCCGGGCCCAGACGCGCGTCGGCAGGTTCCTCTCCTCGCTGTAGCGCGTCGATGTAGGCGTGATCGGCGGCGAGGCGGGCCGCCACCTCGGGACCCTCGGCAACGGCGCCGTGGCCGGGGACCACGACATCGACGTGCCTGGCGGCCTCACCCAGCCGGTCGAGTGCCGTCTCGTAGGCGCCCACCTGATCGGACTGGCGAGGGTCGAAGAGCGGGATCAGGACGTCGGAGAGCATGTCGCCGGCGAGCAGGACACCACGGTCCGCGAGGAGGATCGCGGAGTGGCCGACGGCATGCGCCTGATGCTCGATGATCTCGCCCGGCACGGGTCCGCCGTCCGCGGGCAGCGGGGCGACGAGCCCGATCAGCTCGAGAGGGATACCCGACGCGCTCTCCGCCGCCATCTTCTGGGCCCGCTCTCGGGCTTCGCTGGCAGCGTGGGCGCCGGCGGGGGTGGCGTAGCGCGGCACGTCGCCGAACCGGGGATGCCAGAGCAGGTGGTCCCAGTGGGGATGGGTGGAGAACCCGGCGACCACCGGAATGCCGAGCCGGTCCAGGTCATCGGCGAGCTGGTTCAGCTCGGAACCATCGATGCCGGGATCGATCAGGATCAACCCATCCTCCCCGCGCACGGCGATGGAATTGGTCCAGACCCACTCGCTCTGCCGGACCCAGACGCCGTCGGCCACCTGATTCAACATGGGTTCACCCTGTCAGGCATCTCCGCCCGCGCGTAGCGTAAGCCCGCGAAGTCGGGCCGTCCCGATCCCCGCGAGCACCCCCGAACACCCGCGAATCCGCCCACCAAACCCATAGACGCCGGAGCCTGGCTCGTGCATGTCCAGTCGTGGATGGGCCAATCTGCGATCCAAACGATCATGCGCTACCCCCACAC
>DATJIJ010000071.1:0-14337 GCA_035493355.1 Candidatus Methylomirabilota bacterium | reverse complement strand
GCGACATGTGGGCGGCACTCTTCGATGGCCTGGCTCAACTTGACGACCGGGAGCGAATCGAGGCCGAGGCACCACAGTGGCTGGACCGGGACCTGTACGTCACGCCCCTTGCGACCCGGGCACTCGCCATTGCGCGGAGGGACGACGCACTCATGGGAGAGGCGGCGGCCCAATTCGAGGCGATGGGTCTCGAGCGACACGCTGAGCAGACCCGAGCCTGGTCGATGCCACGCGCCGACTAGGACCGCGCTCTTCGCAGTGCGATCGTGCCGGCCGACGTGACCAGACCACCCCTCAGTGGCCGAAGTCGCGGCCATAGGTCCGGGGGCCACTAGCCCGGACAGGCGGTGGTCGTCCGGAACTCGCTTCGGTAGGGTCGTTGGCATCCAGAAACCGCCCAAGTTGAGGCTGGTGGAGACCGATGACCGCAGCAGTTGAACCCCGTGAATGGCGCCGATACGGCCTTGGTGGGCCGCCCGAGCCGTGGCAGCACGATGCGCAGCGCGACATCGATCGCCTGGCCACCTCGTACTACCTCGACGTGATGGAGCTGCGCAGCCAGATCCTGGCCGCGCATCCCGACGAAGAGGTCTGGCTGAAGGTGGAAGAGCTCAACACGACCGCCACGCGCCACAAGCACGAGATCGACTACACGCTCCGGCACTGGGCGACCCCCGTCGAGCGCGCCCGGGTCGCCGATCGCCTTGGCGCGCTGATGCGCATCGCGCGACGGCTGAACACGCTCGTCCACGGCGCCCATTCCTCTTCGAGCGGTCCCGAGCCCGACGCAGCCTGACGGAGGCGGTTCCCGCCGCCCCTGAACCTCAGCCCCTCTTGTGGTGTACTGCATAGAAGCGCATCCGTGAGAGGGACCCCGCATCGTGCAATCGCTCCTCGCTGCGTGGCGGGTGAGCCTGCACCGGACCCGCGCAGACTGGCCGATCGTGGCGGCCGCCTGGCTCATCGTGCTGCTCGCCGCCACCCTGCTGGCGGCCGGCCCGATCTACTCGAGCGCCGTCTCCCTGGCCGGCCTGCACCGGGTGCTCGACGACGCGAACGTCGCCGACGCGAACATCGAGGTCTCCGCCCGGATCGAGCCTGACGCCGCCGGCTCCACCCTCGACGACGTCTCCGCGGAGCTGGAGCGATCGTTTGCCGGCATCGGCGTCGAGGTGGTCGAGAGCGGCCGCTCCGATTCGTATGCCCTCCCCAACCAGTCGACGGAGGTGGTGCGCGACCTCACGACCCTGGGCTTCCTGGAGGGCATCGAGGCGCACGCGACCCTCGAGTCAGGAGCATGGCCGGCCGCGAGCGGCGGCGGCCCAATCCAGGTGGCGATCCTGGACACGATCGCCGAGGACCTCTCGCTGCAGGTTGGCGATGGTCTCCCTCTGACCAGCCGGCTGGATGCCTCGCTGTCGGTCGATGCCCGGGTTGTCGGGGTCTATCGGCCGAATGATCCAAACGATTCCTACTGGTGGGCCGATCCGACCCTCCTCGAGGGCGTCGTGGAGAGCTCGCAGTACCGCACCTTCGGCCCGATGCTCGCCACCCGCGAGGACCTCTTGGGGCCGGCCGCCGGACGGACCGTCCCTCTCACCTGGCACGCCTTCCCCCAGTTCGATCGGCTGACGATCGACCAGATCGGCCCGCTCGAGTCCGACCTGGTGGGGCTGGCTGACAAGCTGGCGTTGTCGGTGCCGGGCGGATTCCCCGTCGTCCGCACCGACCTGACCGAGATCCTGAGCGCATCGGAGCGGTCGCTGCTGGTCAGCCGGACGGGGATCCTGCTCCTGATGGCGCAGCTCGCCATCTTGGCGGGATACGCGATCGTGCTCACCGCCGCCCTGATCGTCGACCACCGCCGGGTCGACACCGCGCTGCTGCGGTCGCGTGGCGCAGGACCAATGCAGATCGGCGGCCTGGCATTGGCCGAGGGTCTGCTGCTGGCCCTCCCGGCTGGCGTGGCGGGACCGTGGCTGGCTGCGGCGGCGCTCAGGGTCCTCAACCTTTCCGGCCCGCTGGCCGGCATCGGGCTGCGGATCGAGCCACGGGTCACCGGCGACGCCTACGTGGCCGCCATCGCGGCAGCCTTCGCCTGTGCGCTCCTCCTCGTCCTCCCGGCGTTGCTCGCCGCTCGTTCCTTCGCGGCCGAGCAGGCGGGCCGTTCCCGGCATGAGACCCGGACGCTCGGCCAGCGACTGGGTCTCGACGTCGCCCTGCTGGCAATCACGATCGTGGGCGTCTGGCAGCTGCGGCTGTACGGGGCGCCGCTGACCCGCACCGTGCACGGCGTCCTGGGCCTCGACCCGCTGCTGGTCGCCGCGCCGGCCATCGGCCTCCTCACCGGGGGCGTCGTCGCGCTCCGCCTCCTGCCGCTGCTCGCGCAGGCGGCAGAGTCGATCGTCGTGCGCGGGCGCGACCTGGTGGGCTCCCTCGGGGCGCGTCAGCTGGCGCGCCGGCCGCTCCGCTACACGCGCGCCTCGCTGCTGTTGATGCTGGCGATGTCGATGGGCGTCTTCGCCGTCTCCTACGCCTCGACCTGGACCAACTCGCAGCGGGACCAGGCGGAATTCCAGATCGGCTCCGACCTGCGACTGGCACCGGCCCGTGGACCGAGCGCCCTGCCCGCGTGGGCCCTCTCCACCGCCTTCGCGGCAGTCGACGGCGTTCGCCAGTCGATGCCGGTCGAGCGTCAGCGGATCCAGGTCCGAAGCGGCGCAGACGCCGGGGAGCTGCTTGCCCTCGACGCCGACGTCGTGCCGGAGGTCGTCTCGATTCGCGCCGACCTGAGTCGCCGCTCGCTGGGCGCTACGGTGGGACCGCTCATCGACGAGCGTCCGCAGGCCGCCGCGGTGCCGGTCGACGGGACGCCACAGCGATTGCTTGTCGGGGTGACGGTCGCGCTGGATCGGATCGGGAGGTTCACGTTCGACCCCGAGACGGGGGCGCCCGGGACCTTCGAGGAGATCGACCCCGCCAGCCTCCCCGGGGCGCCCGTGGAGGTGATCGTCTTCGTCCGCGATGCCCGCGGCCTCATCCACCGCTTCGCCGGGATGCCGAGCGCGCTGTCCCCCGACCCGCTGCTAATCGAGGTCCCGCTCACCGCGGCGACCGCAACCGCCAGGGAGGCGGTCACCCAGACCAGCGCGACGGTCAGCTACCCGATCGAGGTGATCGGCCTCGACCTGGTCCTCAGCCTGCCGGCTGGCAGCGAGGCGACGGCGGGCACGATCGGCCTCGACGGAATCTCGGCAAGTGATGAGCCAACCGGCGACACGTGGCGTCCGCTCTCGGTCGACGCGGCGGGGACGTGGCGGATGGGCTGGTCGCAGGGTCCCGGCGCGACGATCGCGATCGTCCCCGAGTCAGTCTTCAACGGCCGGTCGATGACGCTCTCCTCGGAGGGAGAGTTCGGATCGTTGCCGGGGGTCGACCAGTTCGGTCACGGCTTCACGGTGAGCTTCATCCCCGACGACCTGCTGGCCCTGGGAACGGCCGACCTCGCAACGGTCGTCAACCAGGCCTACCTGAACGAGACCTCGGCGCACGTTGGCGACCGGGTCTCCCTCGACCTGGAGGGCGGGGCGCGCGACGCGCGGATCGTCGGCGCAGTGGGCACCTTCCCGGCGACCGATCCCGGCCGGCCGCTCGCCATCGTCGACCTGGCCAGCCTGAACCTGCTGCGCTTCCAGGCCGCGCATGCGATTCGGCAGCCGACCGAGTGGTGGATCCGTGCCGACGATGCCGCCGCCGGGATTGCGGTCGATCCGACCTCGGCCGGCCCGTTCGCGCGGGCAACCGTCATCAGCCGGATCGATCGGACAGCGAGCCTGAGCGCGGACCCGCTGGCGCTGGGGATCATCGGTGCGCTGGCGCTCGGATTCGTGGTGGCGGGCCTCTTCGCGGTCATCGGGCTCGCCGCCAGCGCCGCCGTCTCCGCCCGGCAGCGGCGCGGCGAGTTCGCCCTGCTGCGGGCGCTCGGCCTCTCGGGCGGGCAGCTCTCCGGTTGGCTGTGGCTCGAGAACGCCAGCCTGGTCGTCGTCTCGCTGGTCGCGGGGACGGGACTGGGGCTGCTGATCGGCTGGGTCGTCCTCCCCTACATCACCGTCACGCAGCAGGCGACGACCCCTTTCCCGCCGGTGATCGTCGAGACGCCCTGGTCCACGATCCTCGTCCTGGAGGCGATCACGGCGGGGGCGCTGGCGCTGACCGTGATCGGCCTGGCAGCCGTGCTGCGACGGGCGGGCGTCGGAAGCGTGCTGCGCATGGGCGGAGACTGACGATGGGGTCCATCTGGGCGGCCGGATTCCTGCTGCGCCGGCTCCGTGCCGAGGTGGGCGTGGTCGCCCTGCTGGTCGCGCTGGTGGCACTCACCAGCTTCCTCTTCGCCGGCGCGCCGCGCCTCTTCAACCTGGTCGCCGACGCAGCCCTCGTGGACCAGCTCCGCACAGCCGCCGTTACCGATCGTGACATCCAGCTCTCGAGCATATCGGTCCCGCCGGGCGGCGCCGATCCGCTTGCCGAGCTCGACCAGCTCGGGGCCGAGTACCAGACGGCCTTCCCGCCATCGATCGGGACCCTGATCGGAGAGCGCCACTACTCCGTCACCACGCCCCGCTTCAGGATCCCGGAACCGCCCCGCTACCAGACCTTCGTCTCACTGCGCTACCAGGACGGCCTGACCGATGCGATCCGCCTGGTAGCCGGGCGCCTCCCCGCCGCCAACGGCGAGCCACTCCCGATCGCGACCCTCAACTTCGGCGACGAGCCTCCGCCGCTCCCCGACCAAGCGCCCCGGATCGAGATCGCCATCTCCGAGGCGACCGCCGCGGAGATCGGCGCGGACATCGGGACGACGATGGAGGCGACGCTCGACGGCACTGACCAGACCCTGCGCAGCTTCGTCATTCGGCGCATCGACGCGGAGTTCAAGGTCGTGGGGATCTTCGAGGTCCTCGACCCGGAGGCCAGCGTGTGGTTCGAGGACCGCCACCTGCAGCGGCCCGACATCGGCGGCAGTGATGAGAACCCGATCGCCTATGCAACCGGGCTGGTTGCGCCGGACGCCGTCCCGGACCTGACCGCATCGGGGCTTCCCTTCCAGCTGGCCTGGCACTACTTCCTGGATCCGGAGCGCATCGACGTGGGACAGCTGGAGGGGGTCGTCCCGGACCTGCAGCGGATCCAGTCCGTGAACGCCGACGCCACCTTCGGCAGCTTCCTCGCCGCCCCGCTCATCCTTCGCACCGGGCTGCTCGGGATCATCGGTCGCTACCTGGCCGAGCGTTCCGCGTCGGAGGCGGTCCTCACGGTCGCGGCGATCGGGCCGTTCGCGCTCGCGATCGGGGCCATCGCGATGGTCGCGATCCTCCTGGTGGTGCGCCGCCGCGCCGGCCTCGAGCTGGCACGCGGGCGCGGCGCCTCTGTGCTCCTGATCCTCGCGGCGCAGCTGTGGGAGGCGACCCTGCTGGCTGGCGGGGCAGCGCTGATTGGCCTCCTGTTGGCGGTCGGGATCGTGCCGGGGCGCGCGTCAAGCCTCTCGCTGTGGCTGGCGCTTGCCACCGGCGGCGCCGCTACGCTCGCGATGGTCCTCGCCACCTGGCCGGCGGTCCGGCGCCGGCTGGGCGGTGCCGGCCGCGAGGATGCGACCGTTCTTCCCGCCTCGCCGCGCCGGCTGGTACTGGAGCTGACCGGGGTTGGCCTGGCCGTCGCCGGCGTGCTGCTGCTGCAGCAGCGCGGCCTCGTGATCGGCACCGGACGGGTGGGCGAGGTGGTCCGCCTGGACCCGTTCCTGGCCGCGGTGCCGGTTCTCGCCGGCCTGGCGATGGGCATCGTGGCGATGCGCCTCTACCCGCTGCCGATTCGCGCGCTCAGCTGGCTCGCTGCCCGGCGCCGCGACCTGGTACCCGTGCTCGGCCTGCGCAACGTCGGACGCCACGGGGCTGCCGCGAACCTGCCGCTGCTCGTCCTGATGCTCACCGCCGCCTTTGGCGCGTTCGCCTCGGTCGTGCTGTCGAGCATCGACCGCGGCCAGGTCCAGTCGGCGTGGGCCGAGGTCGGGGCGGACTACCGCGTCGAGGTCGCCGGAAGCAACGAGAGTGCCGCCAGCGACGCCGCAGCGATTCCCGGGGTGCGGGCGGTGGCGGCCGCGTACCTCGACCAGGCGGCGACGTTTGCGGACCAGCCTTCACAGCGCAGCCAGGTGGTCCTGGACGCCGTCGACACGGTCGCCTATGCATCGGTCATCGCTGACTCCCCCATCGCCCTCGACTGGCCGTCGGGCTTCGGGGCGGACGGTGCGACCCAGCGCGGCACGCCCGAGTCACCGATTCCCGCCATCGTCTCGCAGCGGCTCCCGTCCGGCAGCGGACCGTTGCGCCCCGGCGACCCGTTCACGGTCGAGGTGGGGATCCACCGGCTGTCATTCGTGGTCGCGGCGCGCAGCGAGTCGTTCCCCGGCGTCCGGCCGGATGCTGCCTTCGTGGTCGTGTCGCTCGAGACGCTGCAGCGTGCTCAGACCGACGCGACGCTCGTTCCAACGGTCCTCTTCGTCAGCGGCCCGCCCGAGGTTGAGGCAGGGCTGGCGGCAATCGCCTCGGAGAACTCCTCGTTGACCGTCCACTCGCGCTACGCCGAGTACGCGGTGCAGCGGCGGGCGCCCCTGGTCGCGATGGTGATCGGCGGGTTCCGAATCGCGCTGCTGGTGGCCGTCTTCTACGCCGGGTTCGCCATCGTGGGCGCATTGACGCTCACCGCGTCGCGCCGCAGCCAGGACCTCGCCTTCCTGCGCACGCTCGGGCTCAGCGCGCGGCAGGCCCTTGGGTTGACGGTGCTCGAGCAGGGGCCTCCCGTCGTGCTGGCGCTCGTTCCCGGCGTGGCGCTCGGGATCTGGATCGCCGTCCTGCTGGCAACGAGCCTGGGGCTGAGCGCCTTCGTGGGCGCCGAGGGGACGCTGGCCATCAACGTCAGCTGGGTCGAGATCGCGCTCGTCGGCGGTGCGCTGGTCATGATGGTTACCATCGCGGGCATCGCCAGCACCTGGCTGGCGCGCCGGGCCCAGGCGATCGACGCGCTCCGCCTTGGGGGCGATTAGTGAGAGACCACCGAATGACGTTCGACGACGGACAGATCATCGACCTCCCGAGCGGTGGCGCGGCCACCCTGCCGGAGAAGCTCGAGGCCGCCCGGGCGGAGACGAGGCCGGGCCGGGGAGCCTCGCCGGTGCCGCCGGTGAGCTTCTCGGGCCCGCTGATCGTGTGCGAGAGCCTCGTCAAGATCTACAAGGTCGCCGACCTGGAAGTGGTGGCGCTCCAGGGCCTGGACCTGATCGTCGAGCAGGGAGAGTTCATCGCCCTGGTCGGGGCATCGGGGAGCGGCAAGAGCACACTGATGAGCATCCTCGGCGGGCTCGACGAGCCCTCCGCCGGGCGCGCCGTGGTGGCGGGCCACCTGCTGAGCCAGATGGGCCCTGCCGAGCGGACGCGCTACCGGCGCGGCGTGGTCGGCTTCGTCTGGCAGCAGACGGCCAAGAACCTGCTCCCGTACCTGACTGCGCGCGAGAACATCGAGCTGCCGATGCTCCTGGAGGGGATGGGCCGAGCCGAGCAGCGGACCCGCGCCGACGAGCTACTGGCGCTGGTGGGGCTCAGCGACCGGGCCGACCACAAGCCGGCGCAGCTCTCCGGAGGACAGCAGCAGCGCGTCGCCATCGCGGTCTCGCTCGCCAACCGCCCCTCGCTGCTCTTGGCCGACGAGCCGACCGGCGAGCTCGACACCGCCACCGCCGGCGAGGTGTTCGCCCTGCTGCGCGCGATCAACCACGACCTGGGGCTGACGATCGTGGTCGTCACGCATGATCCGCTGGTCAGCGAGCAGGTCAGCCGGACGGTTGCGATGCGCGATGGCCGCACGAGCACCGAGACGCTGAGGCGCCGCGCCACGAACGAGTCGGGCGACCACCACGTGATCGCGGAGGAGTACGCGGTCCTCGACCGGGTCGGGCGCCTTCAGCTGCCACGCGCCCACGTCGAGGCGCTGGGCCTGGAGCACCGGGTGCGGCTTGCCCTCGAGGAGGACCACATCGGGGTCTGGCCCGATCGCGACGGCGCCCTCGACGGCGACGGCGACCGTGACGGGGAGGCGCCGGCATGACCGCGCGCGGCCTCTACATGCCCCCCGAGCGCCGCCCCCAGGCCGAGGCCAACGCCGAGCCGATGGTGCAGACCGTCGACGTGGTGCGAGAGTTCACGGTGGGCGGCGGCACCGTTCGCGCCGTGGATGGCGTCTCGATGCGGGTCGGGCGGGGCGAGCTCGTCGCCGTGGTCGGTCGGTCCGGCTCAGGGAAGACGACGCTCCTGTCGCTGATCGGCGCGCTCGATCGGCCGACCAGCGGCTCGGTGCGCGTCGCCGGAGCGGCCGTCTCGGAGATGGACGAGCGTGAGCTGGTCCGATTCCGCCGCCGCTCCATCGGCTTCATCTTTCAGGCATTCGGCCTGCTGCCGATCCTGTCGGCGGCCGAGAACGTGGAGATCCCGCTGCGCCTGGTCGGCACCGAGCCAGGGGTGCGGGCCAGGCGCGTCGAGGAGCTGCTGGAGCTCGTGGGCCTCGGCGAGCGCGCGCAGCATCGGCCCTACGAGCTCTCTGGCGGTGAGCAGCAGCGGGTGGCGATCGCGCGGTCGCTGGCCAACCGCCCGGACCTCCTCCTCGCAGATGAGCCGACCGGTCAGCTCGACTCCCAGACGGGGCACGGGATCATGGCGCTGGTGCGTGCCATCGTCCGCGGCGAGGGGACGACCGGCATCGTCGCCACCCACGATCCGGCACTGATCGGGCTTGCCGACCGCGTCATCGAGCTCCGCGACGGGAGGATCGTCTAGGCTCCGGAGCATGCCGCGCTATCCGCTCCTGGCCGACGTCCTCGAGGCTCGCCGTCGCCTGCGCGGCATCGCCCTGGAGACGCCGCTGGAGGACTCGCCCACCCTCGCCGCGGAGAGCGGCGCCGCCGAGGTCCGCCTGAAGCTGGAGCTGCTCCAGCCGACGGGCTCGTTCAAGACCCGAGGAGCGCACAACAAGGTCGCGTTGATCGCGGCGGAGGAGCCGGACGCCGAGCTGGTCACTGCCAGCAGCGGGAACCACGGCATCGCCACCGCCACCGCCGCCGCGCGGCACGGGATGCGGCTGACGGTGCTCGTGGGTGCGTCGGTGTCACCCGCCAAGCTGGAGCGGCTCCGCGCACTCGAATCGGACCGATGCGTCGTGGAGATCTTCGGTCGCGACTCGGACGACGCTGAGGCGGAGGCTCGCCGCCGTGACACCGAGAAGATCGCCGTCTACGTCCCGCCCTACCACGACGCCGACGTGATCGCCGGGCAGGCAACGATCGCGGCCGAGATCCTCGATGCCTGGCCTGCCTGCGACGCGATCGTGGTGCCGATCGGTGGCGGCGGTCTCATCTCCGGCATCGGCCTGTGGGCCAAGGCGGTCAAGCCGAGCCTGCGCCTGGTGGGGGTCCAGCCCTCGGCCTCCCCCCCGATGTACGCCTACCTGGAGTCGAACTCGACCAAGCCGATGCCGATCGCCCCCACCCTCGCCGATGGCGTGGCCGGCAACATCGAGCGCGACAGCATCACCTGGAAGATGTGCCGCCAGCTCGTCGACGAGGTCGTGCTCGTCGACGAGGAGCAGATCGCCGATGCGATGCGCTGGACGATCGAGGTGCACCACCTCGTCATGGAGGGGAGCGGCGCGCTTGGGATCGCCGCGCTGCGCGCTCGTCTCGGCACGCTCGAGGGCCGTCACGCTGCCGTGGTCGCCACGGGGCGCAACGTCGACGCCGATACCGTCCGGGCGGTACTCAGCGCCGGCCAGGGGGCTGGCGGGGCGGAGTAGCATCGGCGCATGAGCGAACCGACGCAGCCCCCGCAGACCCGCTCGGGGAGCCCCGGCGCGGCGGTCCTCGGCGGCATCCTGATCGTGCTGGGGGTCATCTTCTTCGTCGGCAACCAGCTGAATATCGACATCGGTAAGGCGACCTGGCCGCTCTATGTGATTGCTCCCGGCGTCGCGCTGGTGGCGCTCGGCTTGACCCAGCGGCACGGCTCCGGTCTGACCATCTTCGGCAGCATCGTGACCATGGTCGGCCTGGTCCTCCTGTACCAGAACGCCACCGACCACTGGGAAAGCTGGGCTTACGCCTGGGCCCTCGTCGGACCCGGCGGCAGTGGGATCGGGATGCTCCTCTATGGGACCCGCAGCGGCGATCGCAAGATGGCGCGCGATGGCTTCTGGGCGATCCTGACCGCGCTCGGCATCTTCGCCGTTGGGCTCGTCTTCTTCGAGGGGATCCTGGGCATCAGCGGGGAACGCCTGCCGCTCCCCGAGTGGGTCCTGCCGGTCGCGGTGATCGTGATCGGGATCCTCGTTCTGGTGCGAGGCCTGACCTTCCGTGAGCATCGCGAGCCGGCGTGGTCGAGCGAGAGTGGGCCACCGGCCCCGGCCAAGCCGGCCGACGCCGTCGCGGATGCAGCCGAGCAAGGCGAGGGCGCGACGAAATCGTGAGTGGGCGGTCCATCGATGTCCGTCCGGTCACCGCGGATCGCTGGGAGGACCTTGCCACCCTCTTCGGTCCAAGTGGCGCCTTCTCGAACTGCTGGTGCACCTGGTGGCGACAAACCGCGACTGAATTCAGCCACGGGATCGAGGATCACGGCGCTGCCAATCGCACGCTGATGCACGAGATCGTGGAGGCCGGCTCCGAGCCTGGCCTGCTCGCGATTCGGGACAGCAGGCCGGTGGGCTGGATCAGCGTGGCACCGCGTCCCCAGTACGGGCGGATCCTTCGGTCCCGGCGGATCGGTCCGCAGCCCGATGAGGCCGAGGACGATCGGGTCTGGTCAATTGTCTGCTTCTGGATCCCGCGCGCCGAGCGCGGCAAGGGGGTCGCCAACGAGCTGCTGAAGGGCGCGATCGACCACGCGAAGGAGCGTGGCGCAAGGCATCTCGAGGCCTACCCGGTGGACACGGCGGGAGGCCGGCACCCTGCCGCGAACCTCTTCACCGGCACGCTCGCGATGTTCCAGCGCGCAGGCTTCCACGAGGTGGACCGACCGCGGGGCTCCCAGCTTGTCATGCGCCGAGACCTCTAGGAGCGCGGATCACCCGACCCCAGATGCGCACGGGTCAGGCCGCGGTGGGCTCCGCTGATCTGCGTTCTGCGCGGATCATCCCCTCGATGACCGAGGCCTCGCTGGGCCAGGCGATGAGGTGCCCCTGCGCCAGGACGCAGCCCAGCTCCCTCAGCCGATCCATCTGCGCCTGCTCCTCGACCCCTTCGGCGACGGTGCCGAGCGACAGCTCCTGCGCGAGATGAATGATGGTTGCCACCAGGCTGCCGTCGACCGGGCCACCCAGCTGCGTCACGAACGAGCGATCGATCTTCAGCTCGTCGACGGGAAGCTCCCGAAGGCGACTGAGCGACGAGTAGCCCGTCCCGAAGTCATCGATCGATACGCGCACCCCCAGCCTCCGAAGCTCGCCGAGGATCGCGACGACCTCCGCCCTGTCCTCCGAGAAGACGCTCTCGGTGAGCTCGATGACGAGCTGCGCCGGGGGCAGACCACTCTCCCGCAGGACCGACGCCACCTGGGCGACGAAGCCCTCCTCCAGCTGAACCACGGACACGTTGACGTTGGCGATGAGCGAGGCTCCGCCCATGGAGCTCCAGCCCCGCACCGTCCGACAGGCCTCTTCGAGCACCCACCGGCCGATCCGCCGAATCTCGCCGGATCGCTCGGCGACTGGGATGAATTCCGTCGGCATCACCAAGCCGCGCTCCGGGTGGTGCCAGCGCAGCAGCGCCTCGACCCCCTTCAGGCTACCGTCGGCGATTGACACGATCGGCTGGTAGAGGAGGCGCAGCTCACCGCGGTCGAGGGCCACGTGCAGGTCTGTCTCGAGGCGCACCCGATCGACGGTCTCGGCGTACATGGCTTCCTGGAAGACCATGTGGCCGCCCCGGGCGTCGCGCTTGGCGGCGTACATGGCGATATCGGCGTTTCGCAGCAGATCACCAGCCGGGACCTCGAGTCGCGCCGACCGGTGGATGCCGATGGTGCACGAGAGCGATACGGTCGAGCCGGCTGCCTCGAAGGGAAGGCTGAACGACGCGACGAGCCGGTTGGCGAGCCTCACCGCCTCCTCCTCGGTTGCGGTGTCGTCGACCAGGACCGAGAACTCGTCGCCGCCAAGCCGGGCAGCGGTGTCCTCGCCCCGGATCGTGCGCTTGATGCGCTGCGCCACCTGGACCAGGACCTCGTCCCCCGCCATGTGGCCCATGGTGTCGTTGATTCGCTTGAAATCGTCGATGTCGATATAGAGAAGAGCGGGAGGCCGCTGCGAACGCGTCGCGCGGACGATCGCCTGCTCGACGCGGTCGGCGAAGAGGACGCGGTTCGCCAGCCCCGTCAACGGGTCGTGCAGGGCCTGCGACTCGAGCTGACGCTCGAAGGCGCGGCGCTGGGTGACGTCATGGATGGTTGCGACGAGGCCGGAGATGAGCGAATCCTCCAGCAGGTTCGAGATTCGCATCTCGACCCAACGCTCCTCGGCCCTTGCCACCTGGAAGACCTCCGGGCCGGAGACGCCAGGGCGCTGCGTCGCCGCCGCGAGCAGCGCCCGCACTATCGGCGCGTCGCCGGGCGTCATGAGATCGACGATCGAGAGGCTCTCGAGGAGCGCCAGGCCGCGCTCGAAGAGGGGCTCGGCGGAGGGTGTGGCGAAGCTGATCTGACCGCTAGGGTCGGTCACCAGGATGACGTCGGATGCGTTCTTGATGAGTGTCTGAAATCGAACAGCCTCCCGCGCTGACGCCCGCTGGATCATGAGGGATGCGTTCAGCCGAGCGGTGTGCACCTGGCGAGCGACCACCAGCAGGGTAGCCACGATCGCGCCGGCGACCAGGACGCGGTCGCTCCCGTCTCCGGTGAAGGAGGAAACCGCCAGCGGAACGTAGACCGCCACGACGGCGAGGTACGGCAGCATTGTGATCGGTCGAAGGGATGGGTCCTTTGTTCGGGAATAAGTGCGGCTCGCAGACGTCCCCTGGATCACCGCCGCCGTCCCCATCAGGATCCAGACCAGCAGGTAGGCCATCTCGGACCACATCCCCGAGGTGTAATCGGCCTGGAGCGACAGGCGCGCATAGACGAGGTCGGCCGCTACGTTCACGATCAGGCCGATGGCCAGCAGGACGAGGACCGTCCGCCTCGTCTCCGTCAGGCGAGCGAGGAGGGCCGCCAGCAGCGCGAAGAGGACCACCAGGTCGCCAACTGGATAGGCGATCGCCACGAGGATCGTTGTCTCCGGATAGCCACTGGTCGCCGCAACCACCGGCCCAAGGACCAGCCACCAGACGAGCACGCCGGCTCCGACGACGACCAGGCCGACGTCCAGCATCGAGCGGAGCATCGCCTCGGGTCGTTCGCGTGGCAGAAGCGAAAGGCCGATCAGCAAGAACGGGAAGAAGGCCAGGAACGCGCCATCGGCGATCGACGGGAATGGGATCTCCTGATCGGTGACACCGTAGTAGAACCAGATCAGGTTGCCGAGTGCGTATGCCGCGAAGCCAAGGCTGATGAATGCCCAGGCTCGGCGCGCCGTGGAGCTGGTCGCGACCCGTGAGACCCAGAATGCGGCGACGGTGACGAAGAGGAGGATCGGAACGAAGACGATCGGGGCCATGTCTGCATGGACCTGCGGACCACCCCATCCGGCGATAAGCCAGATGGCGACCAGCAGGCCGTAGACCGGCAGTGCGAGCACGGTCATGGTCCGGCCCAGGGACGTCAGGCCGAGCCGATAAACCTCTTCGGAGGCCTCTCGACGCAGTCCAGCAATCCTTCCCGCGACCAATGGCTGATCCTCGTATGGCGAAATCGTCGTTCGTCTTACCCATTACCGCGGCCAGGAAGGCTCCGGTCTACCGACCGGGAGAGTGCCGGCCGCGCATAGAAGTACTACTGCGCCCGTATCCTTAGTTCGTCATGCAGCCGGACGACCCCAACGACAGCTCCCCGATCGAGCGCGCCCTTGAAGGCGTGAACGCCGGCTATGTCGCCGAGATGCAGGAGCGCTGGCTGGCCGACCCGGGGTCGGTCGACCCCGAGTGGCGGGCGCTGTTCGAACCGGCCATCGCCCCGCCGGCCGAAGGCGTGCCTTCCCAGGCGCCGACGCCCCCCGCTTCGACACCGGCGCCGGCCGAGCCAGCCCCACTCCCCGAGGGTGCCTCGCCGCTGCGTGGGCCGGCGGCACGGCTCGCGCGCAACATGACCGCCTCGC
>DATJIJ010000070.1:0-2471 GCA_035493355.1 Candidatus Methylomirabilota bacterium | reverse complement strand
TAGTAGGCGAGCAGCGTGTGAATCTTGAACTCGCCGAGCTTCTCCCGACCGCCCAGCGCGGTCAGCTCGACCATGAAGGAGAGCCCCGCGATCTCGCCACCGAGGCGTCGCACCAGCTCGATCGTGCCGAGCACCGTTCCGCCTGTCGCCAGCAGGTCGTCCACCACCAGCACGCGCTGCCCTCGGCTGATGGCGTCCCGATGGATCTCGAGCGTGGCGGTCCCGTATTCGAGGTCGTATTCGACCTCGATCGTCTCGGCCGGCAGCTTTCCGAGCTTGCGCACCGGGACGAAGCCCGCTCCAAGGCGGTCCGCCAGCGGCGCCGCGAAGATGAATCCGCGGGACTCCATTCCCACCACGAGGTCGATCTGCTCGCCCTTCACCGCATCGGCCATGCGGTCGATCACCTCGCGGAACGCATCGCCGTCGCGCAGCAGGGTGGTGATGTCGTAGAAGAGGATTCCCGGCTTCGGGAAGTCGGGTACCTCGCGGATCTTGGCGCGCAGGTCGTCGGTGGAGCGAGCGGTCACAGGGGCACTCCAGTGGGGCAAACGGGCGAGCCTGAGTCTAGACCGATGCATCCCGCGGCGGCAACGTGCGTCGGCGTTCCCCGGACCAACGGCCTATTCGGGTCACCGGGGTCTCGCCGTAGTGTCATCCGGTATGCGGACATCAACCAGCCTAAAGGACACCGCACCCCACAGGCGCGGGGTCAGCCGCGACGACCGTCAGGCCGTCGCGCTTGCGATCAGCCTCGTGCTCCTGAGCATGGCAACGGTCGCCGCCATCTGGACCGAGGCCGTGCCGCACCACCGCGGGGAGGCGCTGCTCGTGGCGGGCCTATCCGCGATCCTGCTGGTGGGGGTATTCGTCTGGGCAGGGGTCGGGCCCCGTCGCGCCCTCATTCGCGACCTGCGCGACGCGCAAGCGAGCTATCGGACCATGGTCGAGCAGCTGCCGGCTGTCCTCTACGTGGCCGACCTGGGCGCTGACGCGACGTGGCACTACGTGAGCCCTCGAATCCAGGAGCTGCTCGGCTACAGCCCCGAGGAGTGGCAGGCCGACACGAGCCTCTGGATCAGCCACATCCACCCCGACGATCGGCAGCAGGTCCTCGAGGACGAGAACTTCGACGGGCGCCGTGAAATCGGCGCGCGCACCGTGAGCGAGTATCGGATGCGCACTCGCGATGGTCGCGAGAAATGGATCCGCGACGAGGGCGTGGTGATCGGCGCCGACGCCGGACAGCCGCTGCGCTACCGGGGCTTCATGATCGATATCTCCGCCCAGAAGGAAGCCGAGCTGGCGCTGCGGGCCAGCGAAGAGCAGACCCGCCTGATCATCGACAGCGCAAGCCAGGCGTACATCGCGATCGACGCGCAGGGACGGATCATCGACTGGAATGCCCAGGCCGAGGCCACCTTCGGCTGGTCCCGCAAGGAGGCAATGGGCGAGCCGCTCGAGGACTGCATCATCCCGATTGCCACACGGGCCGCACACCGTGCGGGAATGGCCCGCTACCTGGCGACCGGCGAGGGTCGCCTCATCGGCAAGCGGATCGAGGTCACGGCCGTGCACAAGGACGGCCACGAATTCCTGGCCGAGCTGACCATCTGGCCGGTGGGGACCGGCGATGACATCCACTTCAGCGCACTGGTGCACGACATCACGCTCCGCAAGGAGCTCGAGATGCAGCTCCAGCACCAGGCGTTCCACGACTCGCTGACGGGCCTCGCCAACCGCGCCCTCTTCCGCGACCGCGTCGCGCACGCGCTGGCCCGCCAGGCCCGCAGCCATGGGGCGGTGTCGGTCCTCTTCTCCGACCTCGACGACTTCAAGACCGTGAATGACTCGCTCGGCCACGACGCCGGCGATCAGCTGCTGGTGGCGGTTGCCGAGCGGCTCCGCGCGGTGATGCGCCCCGAGGACACCACTGCCCGCTTCGGTGGTGACGAGTTCGCAATCCTCCTCGAGGAGACCGATGAGCCGGGCACGCGGCGGGCGGCGGAACGGATCCTGGAGGCGCTGCGCTCACCATTCGAGTTCCACGGCCGTCAGGTCGTGATGCGGGCCAGCATCGGCGCCGCCTTTACGTCGGACAGCGCGACCGAGCCGGACGACCTCCTGCGGCAGGCCGACCTGGCGATGTACACCGCCAAGACCTCCGGCAAGGGGCGCTTCGCCTTCTACGAGCCGCGGATGCACGAGGCGGCAGTGACGCGGATGGAGCTCAAGGGGGACCTCGAGCAGGCGATCGAGAACGGGGACTTCGAGCTGCACTACCAGCCGATCGTGGACCTTCGCAGCGGCCACGTGACCGGTGTCGAGGCGCTCGTGCGCTGGCGGCACAACGAGCGCGGACTCGTCCTTCCGACCGAATTCATCCCCATCGCCGAGGAGACCGGCCTGATCGTGCCGCTCGGCCGCTGGGTTATGGGCGAGGCCTGTCGCCAGCTCGCCGAGTGGGGCGC
>DATJIJ010000069.1:0-24201 GCA_035493355.1 Candidatus Methylomirabilota bacterium | reverse complement strand
GAGCCGGGGCACGATCCCGCCGACGAGACCGCGGAGGTGGTGCGTCGCCTGCAGCGCAACCTGGCCGGTGAACCGTAGCCTGGAGCGGGGCAACGAAATGTCCCGAAGGAACCGCCGCCGGTCCGTTGATGCAATCTCGGGTGCCCTTGGCTGCCCCTTCGGGACAACCAGAGAATAGGCTCGCCGTCGGGCACTGGCAATCCCACTTATCCCCGAACTTCAAGGATCTTTGACAACTTGTCCACAGCTCATCCCCGAGACGGACGCTAGGCTCAACCCAATGACCCGTCGTCGCGTCCTCTTCGTCTGCACCCACAACTCTGCCCGCTCGCAGATGGCGGAGGGGATGCTGCGGGCCTGGGCCGGTGATCGGTTCGAGGTTGCCAGCGGCGGCACCGAGGCGCGCGGCGTTCGTCCTGAGGCGATCCAGGTAATGGGCGAGCTGGGGATCGACATCAGCGGCCACACGTCGAAGACGATCGAGCAGTTCATGGGCCAGCCGTGGAGCTTCCTGATCCCCGTCTGCGAGGAGGCCTGCGAAGCCTGCCCCTACGTCCCCGGCGCGGAGACGGTTCTGCGGTGGTCGTTCGATGACCCGTCGGCCGTCACTGGAACCGAGGAGCGGCGGCTGTCGGAGTTCCGCCGCGTGCGAGATGAGCTCGCCGCCAAGGTGCACGCCTTCATCGCCGCGACCTGATCGCGCTAGACTCGATCGTGATGCCCGACTCACACGTGAAGGTGGCCGTCACCGGCGCCGCCGGACAGATCGGCTACGCGCTCCTCTTCCGCATTGCTTCCGGCCAGATGTTCGGCCCGCGGACCACCGTCGACCTCCACATGCTCGAGCTCGAGGCCGCCCTGCCGGCGCTCGAGGGAGTGGCCATGGAACTGGAGGACTGCGCCTTCCCGTTGTTGCGCCGGATGGTTCGCACCTCGAGCGCCGATGAAGCCTTCGCCGGGGTCAACTGGGCGCTGCTGGTCGGCGCGGTGCCGCGCAAGGCAGGGATGGAGCGGAAGGACCTGCTGACCATCAATGGCGGCATCTTCTCGGCCCAGGGGAGGGCAATCGCGAAGAACGCGGCTTCGGATGTCCGAACACTGGTCGTGGGCAATCCCTGCAACACGAACTGCCTGATTGCGGCCGCGAATGCTCCCGAGATCCCGGCTGACCGATGGTTCGCCATGACGATGCTCGACGAGAACCGAGGTGCCTCGCAGCTCGCGGCCCGGGCCGGCGTCCCGGTCGAGGAGGTGCGCGACCTCGCGGTGTGGGGCAACCACTCCTCCACCCAGTTCCCGGACTTCTACCACGCGCAGATCGGTGGCCGGCCGGCAGCCGACGTGATCGGCGACGAGGCGTGGCTCCAGGGGGAGTTCATGGCCACCGTCCAGCAGCGTGGCGCGGCAATCATTGCGGCGCGAGGGCAGTCGAGCGCCGCCAGCGCGGCCAACGCGGTGATCGACACCGTTCGCAACATCACCCAGCCCACGGGCGAGATCTTCAGCGCGGCGATCCCTGCCCCTGCCGATGGCGGCTACGGGGTGCGGGAGGGCGTCGTCTTCGGCTACCCGCTCCGCGCGACCGCGCCCGGTGCTGTCCAGATCGAGCAGGGGATCGAGCACAATGCATGGGCCCAGGCGAAGATCGATGCCACGCGCGATGAGCTCCTCGAGGAGCGTGAGGCTGTAGAGGACCTTCTGTCATGACCAACCAGGCACCGCCCAGGACCGATGTGGCCTCGCTCACCTACCGGGATCGCTCCGTCGAGCTGCCGGTGAGCCATGGCACGGAGGACGAGATGGCGGCCGACATCTCGAAGCTGCGCGCAGAGACCGGTCTGATCACGATGGATTACGGCCTCGGGAACACCGGCGTCACCCGATCGGCCATCACCTTCGTCGACGGCGAGGAGGGGATCCTTCGCTATCGCGGTTACCCGATCGAACAGCTGGCGGAGAGCAGTACCTTCCTCGAGGTTGCGTACCTGCTCATCAACGGCGAGCTGCCGAGCCGCGAGCAGCTCGACCACTTCGTGGCAGAGATCACGCATCACACCCTCATTCGCGAGGAGATGCGGCATTTCTTCGACTCGTTCCCGACCGACGCACACCCGATGGCGGTGCTCGCCTCGGGGACCGTGGGGATGAGCACGTTCTACCCCGACAGCCAACAGATCCACGATCCCGCCGCGGTCGAGCTGACCACGCTGCGCCTGATCGGGAAGCTGCCGACCCTTGCGGCCTGGTCGTTCAAGAAGGCAATCGGCCAGGCCTACGTGTACCCGCGCAACGACCTCGGCTATGCGGCCAACCTGCTGAACATGATGTTCGCGGTGCCGTCCGAGCCCTACGAGGTCAAGCCGGAGATCGCCGAGGCGCTCGACCTGCTGCTCATCCTGCACGCCGACCACGAACAGAACTGCTCGAGCGCCGCGGTGCGCATGGTCGGGAGCGCCCACACGAACCTCTACGCCAGCATCGGTGCCGGCATCGTCGCCCTGTGGGGACCGCTGCATGGCGGGGCCAACGAGGCGGTGATCCGAACCCTGGAGCAGATCGTCGAGGATGGCGGCGACGTGCAGAAGTACGTCGATCGCGCGAAGGACCCGAACAGCAAGTTCAAGCTCGCCGGCTTCGGCCATCGGGTCTACAAGAACTTCGACCCGCGCGCGCTGATCATCAAGAAGGCCGCTGACCGAGTGCTTGCCGCGACCGGAGCCGATGAGGAGCTCTTCGAAGTTGCCATGCGGCTCGAGGAGGTCGCGCTGCACGACGAGTTCTTCGTTCAGCGCAAGCTGTACCCCAACGTCGACTTCTATTCCGGCCTGATCTACCGTGCCATCGGCTTTCCGAAGAACATGTTCACCAACTGCTTTGCGATCGGCCGGCTCCCCGGCTGGATCGCGCAGTGGCAGGAGATGATCAGGGACCCGGAGACCAAGATCGGACGCCCGCGCCAGGTGTACGTGGGCGAGCCGGCACGAGATTACGTCGCGATCGATTCCCGCTAGGCCACAATGCGCCGATGCGACTGACAATCCTGGGGCGCAGCCCTGCCCGACCCAACCCCGGCGAGGCGTGTGCCGGCTACCTGGTGGAGGGCGGCGGGTCCCGGATCCTCATGGACGTCGGTCCCGGCGTCGTGGCGCAGCTCCTGCGCCGGAACACGCCGGACGAGCTGGACGCAGTGGTAATCAGCCACATGCACACCGACCACTGCCTCGACCTGATCACGCTGCGCTACAGCTACCCATGGATCGACGTCGCCAAGAAGCGGCTGACAGTCATCGTGCCCCCGGGCTCCACCGGCCAGCTGGCCGAGATGGCGTTGGGCGCCGGCTACGCCAATTTCTTCGACAAGAGCTTCATCTTCGTCGAGCACGACGGAAAGCGACCCATCGAGGTCGGCAACCTGCGCCTCGAACCGGAGGAGACCCAGCATTACGTCCGCACCTGGGGCTTCCGCATCGCCGCCACCGGGCCCGATGAGGACCCGAACCGGATCCTCACCTACTCTGCCGACTCGGGTCCCTGTGACGCGCTCCCCCGCCTGGCCGATGGCGCGGACCTGTTCCTGTGCGAGGCCGCATTGCGTTCGCTCAAGGAGGACGACCCCGAGCCGCAGAGCCGCGGCCACCTGCTCCCGTCCGAGGCCGCGGCCACCGCGCGCGACGCAGGGGCGCGGAAGCTGCTGCTGACGCACATCCCCATCGGTGACGGCATGGACTGGGCGCTCGAGGAGGCTCGCTCGGCGTACGACGGCACCGTCGAGATCGCCGAGCCGCTCCGCTCCTACGAGGTTTGATCGCCCTCTGACACGATTCTTGCACTGGCGATATGGCGGTCGGCCGACCAGGTGGCGAGCGCCCACAACACCGAGACCACGAGCGTGAACCCGAAGACGGCGCCCGTCACCCGCAGCGCCCCGCCGCCCAGGGCAGCCCCCATCACGACCACCACCAGCAGCAGCCCGCCGATCACGATCGCCGCCATCACGAGACCGATCTTGGCGGCGGTCACGATGAACCAGCCGAGGGATCGGCCCTGGGCTCGCCCCGTCAGCCAGAGAACCGTGGGGCCGGTAGCGCCGTACAGCGAGACGTAGAGCCCCGGCGCTCCGAAGAGGTGCTCTGTCCCGAGCTTCACGCGGAGGACGAGCGCGGCCAGGAGCCAGGCCGCGAGGAGCGCACTGCCCGCACCCACTCCGATCAGCCAGACCAGCAGCAGCGTGGCGGTGCCGCCCGAGAGACGCTCCACCAGCTCGCCGTCAGTCCCTTCGACCAGCCGCGTGGGCCCGTCCTCGGGGAGCTGCGGCTGCGCTTCGTCGGGCACGCTCAGCCCGCCGCTGCCTGCAGCGCCGCCTCCAGGTCGGCGACCAGGTCATCGACCGCCTCGATCCCGACCGAGAGGCGAACGAGTCCCGGCGGGACCTCGAGCGGCGAGCCCGCCGCCGAGAGGTGAGTCATGACCGCCGGCAGCTCGATGAGCGACTCGACCGCGCCGAGCGACTCGGCCAGGGTGAAGAGCCGGGTCGCCTCCACGAAGCGGCGAGCCGCCGGCTCTCCGGCGGCCAGCTCGAAGCTCAGCATCGCGCCGGGAAGCCGCATCTGCCGCGCGGCGAGCTCGTGCTGTCGATGCGAGGTGAGCCCGGGGTAGTTCACGACGGAGACCTCAGGCTTGCCGGCGAGCCATTCGGCCAGCGCGGCGGCGTTCGCCGAGGCGCGCTCCATCCGCACCGCCAGCGTCCGGATGCCCCGCATCACGAGCCAGCAGTCGAACGGCGACGGGACGGCACCGGTCGCGTTCTGATGGAAGCGCAGCTTCTCCTCCAGGTCGTCGCGGTTGGTGACCAGCAGCCCGCTGATCACGTCCGAATGGCCGGAGAGGTACTTCGTCGCCGAGTGCATGACGATGTCGGCGCCGAGCTCAAGCGGCCGCTGCAGGAACGGCGTCGCGAACGTGTTGTCGACCACGGTCAGCGCCCCGACTGACGCCGCCAGTCGTGCCACGGCGCTGATGTCGATCACCTTCATGAGCGGGTTGGTGGGCGTTTCGACCCACACCATCCGCGGAGCGGGAGCCTCGGCCACGGCCGCGGCCAGCGCATCGAGGTCGCAGAGGTCGACGCAGTCGGTCTGCACCCCGTATCGGCTCCATACCTTCGAGGCGAGGCGCCAGGTCCCGCCGTAGGCGTCGTCCGAGAGGAGGAGCCGATCGCCCGGCTCAAGCAGGTACAGCACGTTCTGAGTCGCGGCCAGCCCTGACGCGTGGGCCAGGCCGTGCCTGCCACCCTCCAGGGACGCAATCGCGGATTCCAGCGCCTGCCGGGTGGGGTTGCCGCTGCGGCCGTACTCGAAGCCGCGGCGCGGCTTCCCCACGGCATCCTGCCGGAAGGTCGTGCTCATCTGGATCGAGGGCGAGACGCCGCCACTGATCTCGTCGGGCTCCGCGCCGGCGTGCACCGCCAGCGTCTCGATTCGGTCGGTCATGTGGCGAGTCAGCGGGTGCGAGGGAAGCCCAGGTCGACCTTGCTCGTCGCAGGATCGGGCCAGCGCGAGGTGACCACCTTGGCCCGGGTGTAGAACTGCACCCCCTCGGGACCGTACATGTGCAGGTCGCCGAAGAGCGACGCTTTCCAGCCGCCGAAGCTGTAGTAGGCGACCGGCACGGGGATCGGCACGTTGATCCCCACCATCCCGACGTTCACCTCGAACTGGAACTGGCGCGCGGCGCCACCGTCACGGGTGTAGATCGCCGTCCCGTTCGCGTAGGGGTTCTCCTCGATGACCTGCATCGCATCGGCGTAGGTCGGGACCCGCACGATCTCGAGCACCGGCCCGAAGATCTCGTTGCGGTAGCACTCCATCTCCGGCGTCACGTTGTCGAGCAGGGAGACGCCCAGGAAGAAGCCCTTGTCCTCCTGGAAGAGGACGTGCTGCCGGCCGTCGACGCGCAGGGTCGCACCCTGGTGCTGGCCGCTCTCAAGGTAGGAGGCCACCTTGTCCCGGTGCTCGCGGGTGATGAGCGGCCCCATCTCCGAGGACGAGTCGCTGCCTGGCCCGACCTTGATCTTGGGGAGGCGCTGCTCGATGGCGTTGACCAGCGAATCGGCCACGTCGCCGACCGCCAGCACGACGCTGATCGCCATGCAGCGCTCGCCCGCGGAGCCGTACGCGGCAGAGACCGCGGCATCGGCGGCCATCTCGATGTCGGCGTCGGGCAGTACGACCATGTGGTTCTTGGCACCGCCCAGCGCCTGGACCCGCTTCCCGTTCTTCGTGCCCGTCTCGTAGATGTGCCGCGCCACTGGCGTCGAGCCCACGAACGAGACGGCGGCGATGTCAGGGTGCTCGAGGATCCGATCGACGGCGATGCGGTCGCCCTGCACGACGTTGAAGACCCCATCCGGGACCCCCGCCTCCTTGAGCAGCTCACCGAGGTAGACCGATGCCGATGGGTCCTTCTCGGACGGCTTCAGGATGAAGGTGTTGCCGCAGGCGATGGCGTTGCCGAACATCCACATCGGCACCATGGCCGGGAAGTTGAAGGGCGTGATGCCCGCCGCGACGCCGATGGGCTGTCGGATCTGGTAGACATCGATCCCGCCGCTGACCTGCTCGCTGAAGCCACCCTTCAGCAGGTGCGGGATCCCGGTCGCGAATTCGAGGTTCTCGAGGCCGCGCGCCACCTCGCCCAGGGCATCGCTCGGCACCTTGCCGTGCTCGCGGGTCAGGTGTGCCGCAATCTCGGCCCGATGCTGCTCGACGAGGTTGCGGATGCGGAAGAGGATCTCGGTGCGCTTGCTGAGGCTGGTCGCCCGCCATGCGGGGAAGGCCGCCTTGGCGGCCGCCACTGCCGCATCGACCTCCTCGACCGAGGCGAAGTCGACCTCGCGGGCCAGCTCGCCGGTGGCGGGGTTGTACACCGGCCCGCTGCGGCCGGAGGTGCCTGCAACGCGAACACCGTTGATCCAGTGATTGACGCGTTCGAGGGCGGCCGGAGCCTCCGCCGATCGCTCTGCGATCTCAGTCATGGGCTCAACGATACTCCGCCAGGTCGGTTAGGGCTGCTTGGTGAACGGCGCGGATTCATAGATGACCGTTTGGGCAATCTGTTCGCCCAACAGGTCCGCGCCCGGATCGCAGGCGGGGCAGGTGTCCAGTGTCATGTCGGTAGTGAGCTTCTCGCCATCGATCTGATATTGGTATGTGATGTAGTAGCCGCTGTCGTCGCCCGCCTGAAACGTGTCTCCGTCGACCAGGCGGTAGTCGCCTTCCCATCCGAGCTGGCCGTCCTGAAATATCAAGAGCCGGCCCGCTTCAAAGATGATGGTGAACTGGCTGCCGTGCGGCGGTTCGTCGGCGCAGGTCAGACTCCACCCGCCGAGAGCCATCTGGTCAGCCGTGAAGCCGGCGGCCTCGACCGCCGCGTTTTGCTCCTCGCACGTCGTGTCGCCGGTAGCCCACGTGCCCTCAAGGGGATTCGGGGGAGGGACGCTCGGCACTGCGGGGATGCTTGGAAGGGGAGACGGCGAGGCAGAGGAACCCGATATCGCGGTCTGCACCCACATCTGGTCGAACAGGATTTCTCCGGTCGGGCTGAACTGGTAGTTGCCCACTCGCCCGGACACGAAGTCGCCGCCGGCGTTGTACAGGGGGGCCCAGAGCGCCAAGTCGGTCGCTTGGCGATCTACGTCAGCCCATGCAGCCCACGCGGCGGCGGGATCGATTGGCTGGAGATCGAGAGCATTGTGATAGGCAATATCGAATCCGCCCGGATCGCAGAAGTTGATCCCGGAGTCTGACCCACAGGTGAACAGCCCGAAGAAGATACTGGGAGCGAGGTAATCAGGACCCCAACCGCTTGGGAAGATGGCGGCGACGTCTGTGCCCTCGTCGAAGTGGTCGAAATCGGTCACCGAGACGTCATAGCCAAGGTCCCGCAATACGGTCGCAAGGTAGTCGCGTTCCTTGTCATACGACGGGAAGTTCGGTCCGACCACGATGTGCATGCCCTCCGTGCCGGATTCCTCGACTAGCCGATGCGCCTGCTCGAGGTCGGGTGCCCGCCAATGACCTCCGGCATCGGGGTCAAGGGTGTACGGGCAGTAGGGCCGATAACCGGGGAACCCTGGCGGCAGAACCTGGCACGTTATGGCGATCAGGGGTGGGCCGCCATACACATCGGCCATGCGAAGGCGATCGATGGCAAGGTTCACCGCTTGTCGTACTTTCACGTTGTCGAACGGCGGGACCTCGCTGTTCATCCACGCGGCGACCGTGACGTTCGACCCGATGTGCCACTGCCCGCCAAACCTTGCCTGCGAGTCCTGGAAGAGATCTCCGGAAAACCTTCCGATGTGAACCAAATCGGCGTCCTCATTCTCGACGAGGGCGAGCCGCTCTGCAGCATCTTCGACGACGCTGAACACGATCTCGTCGGCGAAACCGTCCGGTCGGACGGCAGGATCCCAGACCTTGAAGTGGGGATTGCGTGTCAGTCGGACCTCCGTGTCGGACTGCTCGGTTACGACATACGGCCCCGTCCCGGGGAAGGCGCCATCCGCATACGTGTGCATGGGGACGCCCTCGGGGACGGGGTAGGCAAATGGCATGGACAGCTTGAAGAGGAAGTCGGGATCGGGCTGGCTGAGGTTGAACGTGACCGTCCTCGCCGTCTCGTCAGTGATGATCCCTTCCGACAAGTCGCACCTCAGCGGCGGACCGTTTACCCCAGAGCAGCGATCCGACCCCACGATCAATCCGAAGAACTGCTCCGCGCTCACCCCAAGCCCGAGCCCTACCTGGAAGCTGCGTTCGATTGCGCGCCGAAAGTCGGCCGGCCGGACTGGGTCGCCGGTCGAGTAGACAATGCCGGGCCGCAGGTGGAACGCGTAGGTCAGCCCGCCGTCCGTTGGGCGGGGAATGGTGGACGCGAGGTCAGGCAGGAGCGCCGCTCCAGCAACCCCACCAACCCGGCGGTACCCGACAAGCCCATCAGCCTCTAGGCGCGAAACGGAATAGCCGGACTGGCCCAAAGGATCGGTGTCCGCCGCTCCCGGCAGGAGAACGCGCAAGGTGCCACCACGGTGGCTATCAGGGGACACCTGCGCGGCCACCCATATGTTGCCCTCCACGACGGCCAACGCCGCCACGGAGGTGGCAGTAGCCACCTTCCGCGGGGACGAGGAAGGTTCGCCTCGGCTAAGGCGGTGGACGAAACCCTGGCGGTCACCCACCCACAGGGAGGTGTCGGTGATGACGATCGAGTCGAGCTGACCGCCGAGGTTGATCGTCGCCGCTATGGCGCTGGTATCGCGGTCGATGCGCATGAGGGTGCCCTCCGCGGTCGCAACCCACACTGAATCGGATTCGAGGCCGATCGCGCTAGGCCGTCCGGCAATCTGGATGACCTCGATCGTCTGACCCGTTTGCGCATCGAGGCGACTTACCGTCGAGTCGAACTCACTCGCGACCCACAGTCCATCGGCGTCAGCGGCCAGCGCATCGGGGATCGTGCCCACATCAATCGGGTCGCCGAGCTCGCCCGTTTGGGCATCGATGCGAACCACGGTGCTGTCGGTACCGTTGGCGACCCACAGGGAGTCACCGCTTGCCGTGATGGCCGTCGGCCCATTTCCAACGATGATCGTGTCCACGACCCGGCCCCTGTCCGGGCTGATCCGGGACACGCTGCGCTCGCCGCTGTTCGTGACCCAGACGGAGCCCCCTGCGACGACGACGCTCGTAGGAGAACGGCCGACCGGGATGCGGTTGACCGCTGAGCGTGCCGCGAGGTCGACCTGCGAGACTGTGTCCGCGCCCGTATTCGTCACCCATGCAAAGCCCTCACCCACAGCGATACCGCCTGGCTGGGTGCCAACCGCGATCTGGCCGATCAACTCATTGCGCTCCGGGTCGATGACCCCGATCGAGTTCTCGGAGAGTCGGGCGAGTGCAGGTGGCTGCCATGGTCGCCACACCAGCAGACCGCCCGTGGCGAGCAGCAGAGCGAGCCCGATGGAAATCCCCGCGGTCGCGCGCGAATGCCGCTGCCAGAATGGTCGTGCCTCGGACCATCGAACCGCGGCCGCACGGCGCTCTTGCGCACTCGGGAAGCCGGCCAGCTCAGCGGGATTCGGCTCGGCCAGGCCCACGGCGAAGACGTGCCACTCGCCTGGTACGCCCTTCAGCTCGCGAACGCCGCGATCGTGGAAGATCAGCCCCGCCCCGGCGGCGAGCTCGCGAACGGTGGCCGAGACCAATACCTCGCCAGGACCGGCCGCTGCCATGATCCGCGCGGCGATCGGCACACTGATGCCACCGACCTTGCCGGCGATCTGCTCGACTTCACCCACATGCACGCCGGCCCGGATCTCTATCCCCAGCTTTCGCACCGCATTGGCCACCTCGAGCGCGCAGTCGACCGCTGCCGCAGGGGCATCGAATACGGCGAAGAAGCCGTCCCCCGCCGTGTCCATCTCGCGACCACCGTGGCGACGCAACGCCGCTCGTACCAGGGCATGGTGCATCTGGACCAGATCCCGCCAGCCGCTGTCGCCTAGCTCCGAGGCATGCTCCGTGGAGCCGACGATATCGGTCATCAACACGGTCGACAGGAAGCGCTTGCGGGCCCCGGCGCCATCAGGCATGCGGGCCAGTCTGCTCCACGGCTACGAAGGACTCAATAGCGGAGAGCCGGGCTAGCTGGGCCCCCGGGGATGCACGACCAACGAAGGCTCCGTCTGGCGCCAGTCGTAGTCAGCAACCGGCTCATCGGCTCCAAGCAGGCCAGTCTCGCGCAGCCAGTCGTCGTTGTACAGCTTGCCGAGGTAGTTGCGGCCGCTGTCGGGCAGTAGGACCACGAAGAGCGCATCCGCGTCCTCCACCGTTCGGGCGACCTGGAGGGCAGCCCACAACGCCGTCCCGCCCGACTCCCCGACCAGGATCCCCTCGGCGGCCGTTGCCTGGCGCGCGGTGAGGAACGCGTCGCGGTCCGAGACGCGCACGATCAGGTCGCAGATCTCCGTGTCGTAGGTGGCAGGCCAGAAGTCCTCGCCGACCCCCTCGGTCAGGTACGGCTGGGCAGGTGTGCCGGAGAAGACACTCCCCTCCGGGTCGGCACCGACCACGACGACCGCCGGGTTCTTCTCGTGCAGGTACCTGCCGATGCCGCTGATCGTGCCGCCGGTGCCAACGCCGGCAACGAAATGCGTGATGCGGCCCTGCGTCCCCTCCCAGATCTCGGGACCAGTGGTGGCGTAGTGGGCTCCCGGATTCGCCTGATTCGTGTACTGGTCCGGCTTCCAGGCACCGGGGATCTCGCGCGCCATGCGGTCGCTGACCCGGTAATAGCTGCGCTCGTCGTCGGGCGGGACATCGGTCGGGCAGATAACCACCTCGGCGCCGTAGGCGCGCAGCAGTGCCCGCTTCTCCTCCGATTGCTTGTCGGCCATCACGAAGACGCACCGATATCCCTTCACCGCGGCCGCCATCGCAAGCCCAACCCCGGTGTTGCCGCTCGTCGGCTCGACGATGACGCCCCCTGGCTTGAGCAGCCCGGCACGCTCCGCAGCTTCGATCATCGGCAGGGCGATGCGGTCCTTGACCGATCCACCCGGATTCATATGCTCGAGCTTCGCCACGACCCGCGGCGTCAGTCCGGCGGCCAGACGGTCGAGGGCAACCAGCGGCGTCGCGCCGATGGCCGCGGTCACATCGGGCCGGATGCCGCTGTGGTCAGCCAGGCTGGACCTCCGGGGATGGCTCGTCCCGATGCATCCAGGCACCGGGCGTCCCCCAGCCGCGGGCGTGTCGCAGGAAGAGGAAGCCGCCGGCCAGGACGAAGCCGCCGATCCCCAGCCAGGTGGCGGTGGGGATCCCCGCGATCAGCCAGTTCTGGACGCGGAACGTCTCGAGGTAGGAGCGGACCACGCCATAGAACATGATGTAAATCAGCAGCATGTCGCCGTCGTACAGGCGAGCCGCGAAGCGGCGGCTGATCCAGATCATGGCGGCCAGGGTCAGCAGGCTGGCGATCGCCTCATACGCGAAGAGCGGGTGGAAGCGGGTCGTCGCCTCGGGGTAGAGGTTGAGGTTCGCCCACTCCGGCACGCGGTGGGCGGCGGAGATCGGGATCCCCCAGGGCAGGGTGGTGGGGGGACCGTAGAGCTCCTGGTTCACGAAGTTTCCCAGCCGGCCGATGGCCTGCCCAAGCGGGAGGGCCATGACGAAGATGTCGAACCAGCGTCCCGTCGGGAGGCCCTGCAGTCGGGTGTAGAGCCAGATCGCGGCCGCGCCGCCGGCAACCGCGCCGGGGATCCCCAGGCCGCCGTTCCAGACCTGCGGGATGAGAGACGGGTTCGCGGCGTAGAAGTCCCACTGGTGGATGACGTGATAGAGCCGGGCCCCGATCACCCCGCCGGCGATCGCCCACAGCAGCATCGACCAGCCGGTCTCGGGATTCTCGCCACGGCGACGCGCCTCGGCCGTGCCCAGCCATGCAGCGGCGAGGATGGCACTGGCCATGATGATCCCGTACCAGTGCACGGAGATGGGACCCAGCTGGAAGGCGATCGGGTCGATCACGCGGCGGATGATACCCCGCGGGCAGGGTCGGGCCGATCGGCGACGGCTTCGCCCCTCTATCGAAGTTCCCGACTTCGTCGTACGCTGCGACTGAGGGATTTGAATACGCCATGCAAGACGCCGCCCAGGATCCAACCGCCGCGGACGATCGCGACGAGTTCGGCCGCCCCAAGTCCGTCCTGAGCTGGGTGCAGCTGCTGGCGGTCACCGCCTACTGGCTGGCGATCACCGTGCTGTGGGGCGCCTTCACATTCAGTGTCATCCCGCGCCTCGTGGAGTCGCCCGGCGTGCTGGGGAGCTCGACCCACCCGCTGGCGGGCCTCGCCATCGGCCTGATCACCACCGCCGGCGTCCTGATCGCGATCATCGTGCAGCCCACCATGGGCGCCATCAGCGACCACACGCAGGCAAGGATCGGCCGTCGCAAGCCGTACATCCTCATCGGCACGGCGATGGACCTCCTCTTCCTGACCTTCGCCGCCTGGGCGTTCTGGACCCAGAACTACTGGGCCTTCGTAGTCGGCGTGGCTCTCCTGCAGTTCAGCAGCAACTTCGCGCAGGGCCCGTACCAGGGCTACATCCCGGACCTCGTGCCCGGAAAGCAGGTCGGGATCGCCTCCGGCCTTCTCGGCGCCGCCAACATCGCGGGCAACCTCCTCGGCCCCGGCCTGGCGATCCTGTTCGTGGCGGTTCTTCCCGACATGCTCGGCTTCCCCGAGGTCACGCTGGGGCTCTTCGTCGCGATCGCCGTGGTCGAGGTCACGACCATGCTGATCACCGTCTGGATCGTCCCGGACAAGCCCGCACCACCGACCACCAAGACATTCCGCGAGCGAGCCTTCGGCGCGTGGGGAACCGACCTGCTGGCCAATCGCGACTACGTCTGGCTGCTCATCAGCCGGCTGTTCGTGCTGACCGCGCTCGTTTCGCTCCAGGCGTTCGCTGTCTTCTTCCTCGAGAACGCCCATCACATGGCGCCGGACGACGCCCAGACGTCGCAGTTCCCGATCATCATCACGGTGGCCGTGGCCGCGCTCCTGAGTGCCGTGCCGGGCGGCTGGATCTCGTCTCGCATCGGACGCAAGCCAGTTCTCTTCGTGGCAATCGCCCTCGGGATGCTGGGCGCCCTGCTGATCGCAATCGGTCCGGAGTATTGGATGGTCGTGGCCGCGGCGGTCCCGATCGGCATCTGCAGCGGCGTCTTCCTGGGCGTGGACTGGGCGCTGATGACCGACATCATCCCCAAGGCGGAATCAGGCCGATACATGGGGATCAGCAACATAGCCGTCGCCAGCGCCGGGCCGATCGCGAGCACGGTGGGCGGCCTCATGGTGTTCCTCGTGAGCCTGGCGACCCTGGGCCCTGAGCTGGCCTACCGGGCGATCTTCGTCCTGATGACCATCGAGCTGGCAATTGGGGCGTGGGCCCTGCGTCGCGTCACCGAGCCTGCTCGTGGCGGCACGCTCGACGCAAGGCCGGTACCCGCCGCCTGATGGACCCCGCCGAGCGGGCGCGGCGCACCGGCCCGAGGGAGCTGAGCGTCGAGGTCACGACCCGATATCGGGTCATGCGCTGGCTCGACGTCCTCGTCGTCCGCGCCCTCTTCGACATCCGGGTCGAGGGTCGCGAGCACTGGCCGGCTCCGCCGTTCTGCCTGGTCCTCAACCATCACAACGGCTGGGACCCGATGCTGGCCCTCGCGGCGATCCCCGAGGCACCGCGCGTCACCTGGTTCGGGCCGAAGGAGGCCGACTTCTCCCGCGGCTTCCGCAACCGGGTGATGGGCTTCTATGGCGGGGTGATCCCGTACAACCCGGAGAAGACGACGCTCACCTCCGCGGTCCGGGCGGTGCGGCGCGTCTTCGCCTCGGGTGGCGTGCTGGGGATCTTCGCGGAGGGGACCGTTGGATTCCGCGAGACCGATCTCCTCCCATTCGAGGAGGGAGCAGTCGCCTTCGCCGCCGCAAGCGGCGTCCCGATCGTTCCGTGCGCGATCGTGGGCAGCACCTTTCTCTGGTTCCGCAAGCGGGTCGTCTTCCGCTACGGCCCGCCGATCCCGACCGCCGAGGTCAAGGGTCGCGAGGGCCGGGCCGTGCTCGACGAGCAGGTCCGCGGGGCGATGCGAGCACTGCTTCCGCAGCGGGAGCCTCGGCTGCCGCGCCGCCGGCCGCTTCGCTTCATCGGCGACCTGCTGACCGGCGCCGGGGACCTCGAACGACGGCGGGCCGAACTCGGCGAGTGACGCGGCGCTAGGATCGCGCCGTGCTTCCCGTCATCTGGGCCGTCTTCACCGTCTGCATGGTCGGCGGCTTCATCACCATCGCGGCCTATTGGCTCGACGTGCAGGACCGCCCGGACCTCACCTTCTGGCAGCGGGTCGCCTGGTCGGCCGGCCTCCTCCTCTTTCCCATCGCGATCCCCGTCTACGCGCTCTTCGGGGGCCCAGGCTGGCCGCGGCCGCTGATGATCGGCGCGTTCCTCCCGGCGATCGCGCTCGCCCTGGCAGCCGGCTTCGCGACAAGACTCTTCAGCTAGGAAGCGCTTCTGGCCCTGCGGGTGAAGGCCCAGCCCGAGATCGCTGCGAGAACCGCGATGGCGCCGATCCCGACCAGCAGGGCGATTGGCGGGCCAGCGGGCCGCGGGGTTGGCACGACACCCTCGCCGAGGAGCTCGTCGCCCGAGCAGAGGCCGGTCTGCAGCTGGAGGTTCTCGTCGGCGAAGGCGTAGACGCGCCAGCGCTGCGAGAGCCCGAACTCCTGCCCGCACGAGGCGCTCGACGGCGACGAGTGCACGTCGATGGTCGCGCCAAGCTGGCCCTTGAGCGTCGTCTCGACCGCAAAGGTGTATCGGATCGGGTCGTTTCCGAGCTCGGCCTGCGGATCCTGCGGGTTGTCGATGGCGGTCACCACGCCGACCCAGGCCACGTCTGCGTTCTCGAGCGCCTGCCCGGGACCGAGCTGGATGCAGGAGCAGGCGAGGACCCTGGTGACCGGCGCGGCAATCGTCACCAGGGTGAGGAGGGTCGCGATCGCCAGCCAACGTCGCAGCATGCGGGCTGGACGCCGGTGGGAGCGAGTGGGTTCCGCCTTTCCCTATCATCGGTCCATGACCAACCTCGACACCGCCCTCGCCTACCTGCGCGACCACGCCGACGAGCATCTCAAGGGCCTCGACGACTTCCTGCGGATCCCCTCGGTCAGCGCCGATCCGGAACGCCGCGGTGATGTGCGCCGCGCCGCGCAGTGGATCGCGGACGAGCTCACGCGGATCGGTGCCGAGCACGCGACCCTCACCGATACCAGCAGCCACCCGATCGTGACGGCCGATTGGCTGCATGCCGGGCCGGATGCTCCTACCGCGATCGCCTACTGCCACTACGACGTCCAGCCGGTCGACCCGCTGGACGAGTGGGTCAGGCCGCCGTTCGAGCCCCGCTACGAGGAAGACATCGTCTACGCCCGCGGCTCGGGCGACGACAAAGGCCAGCTCTTCATGCACCTCAAGGCCGCGGAGGCCTGGCTGAAGGGAGTTGGCAGCCTCCCCGTCAACCTGCGCTTCTTCTTCGAGGGCGACGAGGAGCACGAGGCCGAGCCATCCGAGACGTTCGTCAAGACGCATCCGGAGCTCCTCGCCGGCGACGTCTGCATCGTCTCGGACTCCGACATGCAGGACGACGACGGGACGCCGGCGATTACCTACGGCCTGCGCGGCATCGCCTATTGGGACGTAAGGGTCTTCGGGCCGTTCCAGGACATCCACTCGGGGCAGTTCGGCGGTGGCGTCGACAACCCGGCGACGGTCCTGGTCCAGATGCTGGCCTCACTGACCGACGGACATGGGCGAGTTACCATCCCCGGCTTCTACGATCGAGTCCGCGACATGACCGATGAGGAGCACGCCGCTTACGCGGCGGTGCCCTTCGACGAGGCCGACTGGGCGGACCGCATCAAGGTCACTGGACCGATGGACGGCGAGGCCGGCTACACCCTCCTGGAGCGCCTCTCCGCGCGCCCCACCTTCGACGTCAACGGGCTGTGGGGCGGCTATTCCGGCGAAGGATCGAAGACGATCATCCCGGCCTTCGCCGGCGCCAAGATCAGCACGCGGCTCGTGCCGGACCAGGATCACCGGGAGATCGAGCAGCTGATGATCGATCACCTCCAGCGCATCGCCCCGCCGACGGTTCGCGTCGAGGTGAAGATCATCCAGGGCGGACAGCCGGCGATCACGCCGCTCGACCATCCAGCGCTGGTGATCGCCGCTCGCACGCTGGAGGAGACCTTCGGCAAGGCTCCCGTCTTCCACCGCACCGGTGGTTCGATCCCGGTGGTGGCGGCGATGGAACGCGAGCTCGGCCTGCCCAGCATCATGATCGGCTTCGCGTCACCGAACGGGAACTTCCACGCTCCCAACGAGTGGATGCCGCTCGCGAACTACCGCGGCGGGATGGACGCGCTGGTGCGCCTCTGGGACGCGCTGGGAGCGGTCTCGCCCGCCGATCTCCGCGGAGCGTGACCGTGGCCACCCCCGACGATCCCTGGCTCGCCCTCGGCGCGGCCAGCCGCCTGGTTGGCGTGGCTCCGGATACTCTGCGGCGCTGGGCGGATTCGGGACGGGTGGAGAGCTTCGTGACTCCCGGCGGCCACCGCCGCTTTCTGCGGTCGGCGCTCGAGGCGATGATGAATGCCCCGCGCCGGCATCGGTATGGCGTCGACCGGCTGACGGGCTCCGCCGGCACGATTTCGGGCGAGGTTCACCGCCGCATGGCGCGCAGCGGTGGCGCTCCGCCGTGGCAGGCTCGCCTGACCGTCGAGCAGCGGGCTGACTTCCGTCGCTGGGGACAGCGCACCTTCAACCTGGTGCTCGAGTACGTCGCCGCCGGGAAGCGCGCCGAGCGGACGCTGCTGCTCGGCGAGGCGGAAAAGATGGGGGCGCTGTATGGCGCGGAGGCGTCGCGCGCCGGCCTCTCGTTGGCAGAAGCGGTGGAGGCATTCCTCTTCTATCGGTCGCCGGTGCTGGAGGCGATCGCCGCCCATCTCCGGCGGAGGGCGGCGGAGCTCACCGACCTCACGACCGCCTACCGCGAAGCAACCGCGGCCATCGATGGCGTGCTCACCGCTCTGGTGGCGTCCTACCGCGAGGGAGCGACGCCCTAATCGACCAGGTACAGCTCGGTGCTGCTCGTGTTGAGACGCTCGCCGCCGGTCTCCGTGCAGACCACGATGTCCTCGATCCGCGCGCCCCACTGGCCCACCAGGTAGATCCCCGGCTCGATGCTGAAGGCGTTGCCCGCCACGAGGGGCTCCTCGTTGGACTCGACGATGTAGGGCTCCTCGTGGGTCTCCATGCCGATGCCGTGGCCCGTGCGGTGGAAGAAGGCCTCGCCGTAGCCCGCCTCGTCGATGATCTTCCGCGCGGCGCGATCCACGTCGCGAGCCGGGACGCCCGGGGCGACCGCCGCGCAGGCGGCGGCCTGGGCCATCCGCAGCACCTCGTAGAGCGCGGCGAAGTCAGCGGGCGGCTCTCCGACGAAGGCGGTGCGGGTCGTATCGGAGCAATAGCCCGCGCGCGTGCCGCCGATGTCGAGCACGACGGCGTCGCCGACCTCGATGATCCGCTCCCCGGCCTCGTGGTGCGGGCTGGCCGAGTTCGGCCCGGAGCCGACGATGGCGAAATCGGCGGCGTCATGCCCCGCCGCGAGCAGGAGATCGCGGATGTGCCTGCTCACCTCCGCCTCGCTGCGACCCGAGAGGCGCTCACTGGTGATGCCGAGCATCGCGTCGTCAGCGGCTGCTGCCACCGCCCGGAGCCGATCGACCTCCTCGGGCCGCTTGACGACCCGCACGGCACCGATGGCCGGGCTGGCGTCGACCAGCTCGGCGGGGTCGAGCAGGGCCCGCAGCCGGAGGACGAAGCGCGACCACATCTGGTCCTGCAGCCCCAGGCGCAAGGCGCCGGCCAGCCGTGACTTCACGAGGCGGAACGGATCATCCGTCTCGTTCCACGGGAGAAAGTCGAGCGAGTCGGCCAGCGGCCCGAGTGAATGCAGGGCCAGCGGCAGCTCGAGGTGGGGCAGGACGAGGGTCGGTGTCCCCTCGGCCGGAAGGATGAGGCAGGTCAGTCGCTCGAGGGCGGGGGCGCGATACCCAAGCAGATACTCGTAGTCGGTCGATGGCGTGACGAGGAGCGCCCCGATCCCCCGCGCCGCAGCTTCCACGCGGGCGCGCTGCAGTCGTTCGACGTACACCGAGTCCGGGAAGCGAGTGACCGCGTCGGCGATGATGGCCATCTGCCAAAAGGTTACCCGATCGTCAGCGGGACCTCGAATGACTGCCCGCGATAGATCCGCCACGCGCGCAGCGCGCGCGCAGGGAGAGCGTCGGGATCGGCGAGGGTCGCCAGGAGGTAGATCGCATCGGGATACATCGCGGTGCGGCGATCGGTCGCAGATGGCACCGCCGGCGAACGGGTGTGCGAGTGGAAGATCGCAACGAGCTCCTCGCCGGCGTCCTCGATCGCGAAGGTGATGCGGACCAGGTCCTCGGGGTGGACGTTGTAGCGCAGCGGCGAGGCCTCAACGTTGCGGGCCGGATGGAACCTGGAGGCCTGGCCATCGGCGACGGATCCGGCGAGGAGTCCACAGGCCTCGTTCGGCAGCTCGGCGCGTGCGTGGCGCATCACCGCCTCCGCAACATCGGGAGGCAGGTGGAGTCCGCTCACCACAGCAGCGAGCGCTCCATCTGGTCCTCGAGCTCGTCGGGGTCGCGGTCGTAGATGCCGGTGGAGAGGTACTTCCACCCGCCGTCGGCGAGGAGCACGACGACGGTGCCCTCCTCCATCTCGGCCGCGGCGAGCAGCGCGACGTGCAGGACGGCGCCTGACGAGAGCCCCGCAAAGATCCCCTCTTCGTTCATCAGGCGACGCACCGCGAGCAGGGCGTCGCGGTTGCTGACCAGGTAGCGATCGTCCAGGACCGATGCGTCGAGCACCGGCGGCACGAATCCCTCCTCCAGGGATCTGAGCCCTTGCACGAGCTCGCCGGGAAGTGGCTCCGCGGCGACGACCCGCGCGCTGGGCCGCTCGCGCTTGAGGAATCGACCGACGCCGGTCAGCGTCCCGCCGGTGCCCAGCCCGGCCACGAAGAGGTCGAGGTCCGGCACCGCGGCCAGGATCTCCGGCCCGGTCCCCTCCTCGTGGGCACGGGGGTTGGCCGGGTTGCCGTACTGGTACGGCATGAAGAGGGACGGGTCCTGCGCGGCAAGCTCCTGTGCGAGGCGGATCGCCCCGTTCGATCCCTCCGCGCCGGGCGAGAAGACGACCTCGGCGCCGTGCAGGCGGAGGAGCTGCTCGCGCTCGACCGTCGTGTTCTCCGGCATCACGATGCGCACCGGGTGCCCCATCAGGCGACCGATCCAGGCGAGGCTGATCCCCGTATTCCCGGATGAGGGCTCGAGGATCGTCTGGCCCGGCTGCAGCGCTCCGGAGGCGCGCGCCTCTTCGAGCATCGAGTGCGCGACCCGGTCCTTGACCGATCCGGTCGGGTTGGCGCTCTCGAGCTTGGCGAAGAGCCGGATGTGCGGGGACGGGGCGAGGTGCGGCAGCTCCACCATCGGCGTGTTGCCAATGGTTGAGAGCAGGTCGCGCATCAGGCTAGCCGGCGCCCCCAGCCATGGCCGGCAGCAGGATGACCGTGTCGTCCGGGCCCACCGGCGTCGCCATCCCGTCGCGGTAGCGGACATCTCGATCGTTCACGTACACGTTCACGAACGGCGAGAGCGCACCCGCATCGGTGACGCGCTCGCGGAGGGCGGGATAGTTGGCGAAGAGGTCGGCGAGGACCTCGTCCACGGTCGCGCCCTGCGCAGCCAGCGTACGGCTGCCGCCGACGGTCTCGCGCAGCACCGGCGGGATGCGCACCGTGCTCACTGGATCGTGCCTTCGCCGCAGGCCGGGCAGGCGGGATCGCGCCAGATCCTGACCTCGCTGAAGTCGGTCGACATCGCGTCGAACATCAGCAGCCGGCCGGCGAGCGTCTCCCCGACGCCCAGCACCAGCTTGAAGACCTCGTTGGCCTGGAGGAGCCCCGCGATCCCCGGGAGCACGCCGAGCACGCCGGCGACCTCGCAGGCCGGCGCCAGCTCCGGTGGCGGCTGGGTCGGGTACATGCAGCGGTAACACGGCCCTTCGAACGGGACGAAGGTGGTCACCTGGCCGTCCCAGCGGTAGATGGAGCCATGGACGACCGGCTTGCGGAGCCTGACCGCCGCGTCGTTGAGCAGGTAGCGGGTGTCGAAGTTGTCGGTCCCGTCCACGATCACGTCATACGAGGCGATCAGCCGCTCGACGTTGTCGGCGTCGAGGCGCTCGCGGTGCTCCACGATGTTCGTCTCGGGGTTCAGGGCCGAGAGGGTCATCCGCGCGCTCTCCGTCTTCGGCATCCCGACCCGGTCGGACGCGTGCAGCACCTGGCGCTGGAGGTTGCTCTCGTCCACGACGTCGTCATCGACGAGGCCGATGGTGCCGATCCCCGACGCCGCCAGGTAGAGCGCGGCCGGCGAGCCAAGCCCGCCCGCACCAATCAGGAGGACCTTCGCGTCGAGGAGCTTCCGCTGCCCCGCCTGCCCGATCTCCGGGATCAGGACCTGGCGGCTGTACCGGCGCTGCTGCGCCGGGGTGAGGAGCTGCTCGGGCGCCTCCCAGGCGCCGCCGAGGCGCCGCCAGTCAAGGAGCGAGGCCCTGAGGCTGGCGACGTGGGTGTAGCCGTTCTGGATCAGCCACGCGGATGCGCGCAGCGAGCGCGCACCGACGGCGCAGTGCACCAGCAGCGGCGCATCGCGGTCGGGAGCCACCTCGGCGATGCGCGACGGCAGGTCGGCTAGTGGCACGAGCGTGGCGGTGGGGATGTGGCCCTCGTTCCACTCGACCTGCTCGCGCACGTCGAGGATCCGCCAGCCGGATGCGGCGAGCTCGAGCGCCTCGGCGGCGCTTACCTCACGGAGTTGGGTCGCGGGTGACAAGGTCAGCCGACCGCCTCAGCCTCGGCTTCGGCGGGCCAGGCCACCTCGCCGCCCTGGACGGCGCCCTGCAGCACCTTGTAGGAGAGGAGCGCGCACTTGAGCCGTGCCGGACCGATCGGGACGCCCAGCTCCTCGAGGAGGTCCTTGGGATCCATCGCCCTGACCTCGTCGAGGCTCTGCCCGCGCAGCCCATCGGTCAGGATCGAGGCCGATGCCTGGCTGATCGCGCAGCCGCGCCCGTCGAAGGCGACATCGGCGATCGCCGTGCGCGACGGGTCGAGGACCAGGGTCATGCTCATCTCATCGCCGCAGGTGGGGTTCGAATCGGCGAAGTGGAGGTCGTGCGGGTCGAGCGTCCCCTTGTTATGGGGGCGCTTGTAGTGCTCCAGGATGAAGTCGCGGTACAGGTTGTCCATTCGGGTCAGTCCGCGAAGAGGGTCTGGGTCGCTCGTATCGCCGACGTGAGCGCGTCGATGTCGTCGAGGTCGTTGTAGACATAGAAGCTGGCGCGGGTCGTGGCCGGGATGTCGTAGCGGAGCATCACCGGCTGCGCACAGTGGTGACCGGCGCGGACCGCGACGCCCTCGTTATCGAAGACGGTCGCGACGTCGTGCGGGTGGGCGTCGTCGAGCCAGAAGCTGATCACGCCGGCGTGGATCGCGGAATCGGCCGGACCAAAGAGGCGGAGGCCGGGAATCTCGGCCAGGGCCGCCCATGCGTGCTCGAAGAGGTACTTCTCGTGCTCGCGCACGTTGTCCATGCCCAGGTTGGTGAGGTAGTCGATGGCAGCGCCGAGGCCGATCGCCTCGACGATCGCGGGGGTGCCGGCCTCGAACTTGGCGGGCACCTCGTTCCACTCGGCGCCCTCCATCGTGACCTTGATGATCATGCTGCCGCCGGTCATGAAGGGCGGCATCGCGTCGAGCAGCTCGCGCCGGCCCCACAGCGCCCCGATCCCGGACGGGCCGAGCATCTTGTGCCCCGACAGGACGAGGAAGTCGCAGCCCAGGGCGGCGACGTCGATGGGCATGTGGGGAGCGGCCTGGGCCGCGTCGACCAGGACCAGCGCGCCGGCCTCGTGGGCCATGGCGATGATCTCGGACAGCGGGTTGATGGTGCCGAGCGCGTTGCTCACCGCCGCCACGGCGAGGAGCTTCGGCCCCATGGCCAGCTTCGCGCGCAGGTCGTCCAGGTCGAGGCGGCCGTCGTCGGTGATCGCGACGTAGTCGAGGGTGGCGCCGACCTCCTGGGTGAGCTGCTGCCACGGCACGATGTTGGCGTGGTGCTCGAGCTGGGTGGTCACCATCCGGTCGCCGGCCTTGAGGTTGGTGCGTCCCCAGCTGTAGGCGACCAGGTTGATCGCCTCGGTCGCGTTGCGGACGAAGACGATCTCGCGCTTGCTCGGCGCGCCGATGAACGCGGCAACCTTGCCTCGGGCAGCCTCGAACCGGGTGGTGGCGTCCTCGGAGAGCTCGTAGATGCCGCGATGCACGTTCGCGTAGTGATGGGAGTAGGCGTCGGACATCGCGTCGACCACGCTTCGCGGCTTGGGTGAGCTGGCCGCGGCATCCAGGAAGACGAGCCGCTTGCCGCTACGGGTCGGGCGGTCGAAGACCGCGAAGTCGGAGCGCAGGACCGTCCCGGAGAACCCTCCAGGGACCAAGGGCTTCAGCGCCGGCTCGACTGCCATCGGCCTAGTCTAGACGTGCTCTGCCACTGGCTCGGCGACCTCGTCACCGACGTCCGACGGCAGTCCGACCTGCTCGCGAACCCAGTCGTAGCCGTTCGCCTCGAGCTTCTGGCTGAGCTCCTCGCCACCGGACATCACCACCCGCCCGTCGAGGAGGACGTGCACGAACTGCGGCTTCACGTAGTTCAGCATCCGCTGGTAGTGGGTGATCATCAGCACCCCCATCTCCGGCGAGAGAGTCGCGTTGATCCCCTCGGCCACGGTCCGCAGCGCGTCGATGTCGAGGCCCGAGTCCGTCTCGTCCAGGATTGCCATCCGCGGGTTGAGGATCGCCATCTGGAGCATCTCGAGGCGCTTCTTCTCGCCTCCCGAGAAGCCGTCGTTGACGTACCGCGACGCGACGGCGGGATCCATGTGGAGGAGCGCCATCTTCTCCTCCATCAGCTTCCGGAACTTGGCGAGCGGGATGCCGGTGTACTTGATCGATTGCTCGCCCGACTCGTCCATCGGCTTCGGGTGATGGACCGCGTTGTAGATGTTTCGCAGGAAGCTGGCCACTGTCACGCCGGGGATGGCGCTCGGGTACTGGAAGGCCAGAAAGAGGCCCAGCCGCGCCCGCTTGTCAGGCGACATCCCCAGCGGAGTCGGGCCATGCAGCAGGTCCTCGCCCGCCCAGGAGATGCTTCCGGCATCGACGTGGTAGTCAGGGTGCCCCATCAGGGTGTAGGCCAGGCTCGTCTTGCCGGAGCCGTTCGGTCCCATCAGGGCGTGCACCTCGCCGACCTTCACGGTCAGCGAGAGGCCCTTCAGGATCTTCTTCTGCCCGATGCTGACCTCGAGGTCGCGGATCACCAGTTCGTCGGTCATGCGGTCTGCTCTTCGCTCCTGCTCAGTTCGTGGTCGCGGC
>DATJIJ010000068.1:0-7697 GCA_035493355.1 Candidatus Methylomirabilota bacterium | reverse complement strand
GACCTCCGGGCGCGGACCCGCGCGGTGAGCGAGCGGGGGGCAGGCGGCGACGAGCGATCCATCACCCGCCACCGCGAGCGCGGCAAGATGCCCGTCCGCGAACGAATCGATCGGCTGATCGACCCGGGCAGTGCCTTCCTGGAGCTCTCCGCCCTGGCGGCCAATGGCCTCTACGACGACGAGGCTCCGGGGGCGGGGATGGTGACCGGGATCGGCCTGGTCGAAGGGGTCGAGTGCGTCATCGTCGCCAACGACGCCACAGTCAAGGGCGGCACCTACTTCCCGATGACGGTCAAGAAGCATCTTCGCGCGCAGGAGATCGCCCTCGAGAACAGGCTGCCGTGCCTCTACCTGGTCGACTCCGGCGGCGCCTATCTGCCGATGCAGGACGACGTCTTCCCGGACCGCGAGCATTTCGGCCGCATCTTCTACAACCAGGCCCAGCTCTCCGGCCGCGGCATCCCGCAGATCGCGCTGGTGATGGGCTCATCCACCGCCGGCGGGGCGTACGTCCCGGCGATGTCGGACGAGACGGTGATCGTCAAGGGGACCGGCACGATCTTCCTGGGCGGGCCGCCGCTGGTGAAGGCCGCGACCGGCGAGGAGGTGACCGCCGAGGAGCTGGGCGGCGCCGAGGTGCACACGGTGACGAGTGGCGTCGCCGACCACTTCGCACTCGACGACGAGCACGCGCTGGCGATCGGCCGCGAGATCGTCCGCTCGCTGGCCTGGCGCAAGCCAGCGCCGCCCTGGGAGCGAAGCGAGCCGGCGGCGCCATCGGTCAGTCCGGAGGAGCTCTACGGCGTCATCCCGGCCGATCCGAGGTTCAGCTATGACGTGCGCGAGGTTATCGCCCGACTCGTGGATGGCAGCGAGTTCCATGAGTTCAAGGAACGCTACGGCGAGACGCTGGTGTGCGGCTTCGCCCACATCGAGGGCTACCCGGTGGGGATCCTGGCCAACAACGGGATCCTCTTCAGCAGCTCGTCGCTGAAGGGGGCGCACTTCGTCGAGCTCGCCAGCCAGCGCAGGATCCCGCTCGTCTTCCTGCAGAACATCACCGGCTTCATGGTCGGCAAGGAGTACGAGGCCGGCGGGATCGCCAAAGACGGCGCCAAGCTGGTCACCGCCGTCGCGACCACCGCCGTGCCGAAGTTCACCGTGATCATTGGCGGCAGCTTCGGCGCCGGGAACTACGGGATGGCGGGGCGCGCCTACTCGCCGCGGCAGCTGTGGATGTGGCCCAACGCCCGGATCAGCGTCATGGGCGGCGCCCAGGCGGCCCGCGTCCTCTCCACGGTGAGTGGCGACGTCTCGACCGACGCCGAACGCGAGGCGTTCGAGGCGCCGATCCTCGCGGAGTACGAGCGCCAGGGCTCCCCCTACTACTCGACCGCGCGGCTGTGGGACGACGGCGTGATCGACCCGATGGACACGCGGCGGGTCCTGGCGATGGGGATCAGCGCGGCGCTGAACGCGGAGATCGGGGAGACGAGGTTCGGCGTCTTCCGGATGTAGCCGCTGGCGTTCGCACTCAGGCCAGCGTCCCGAAGGTCGCGCGGCCGGCCGGCCGATAGGTCTGGATCATCGCGCCGGTGGGCCTCACCCTGGAGTCGACCAGGTCCAGCCGATGCGTCTGCCCCTTCTCCGGGAACAGCCGCAGGCCGTCGCCCAGGACGACCGGATAGATCACGAGATTAAGCTCGTCGACGAGGTCGCGCTCCAGCAGCCACCGCAGCAGAGCGCCGCTGCCCTGCAGCAGGAGGTCGCGGCCGGGCTCCGCCTTGAGCTTCCGCACGGCGGCCTCGACGTCACCGTCGATGACGTGCGTGTTCTGCCACGCCGGGTTCTTCAGGGTGGTCGAGGGCACGTACTTGGGCACGACATTGATGCCGTGGGAGATTGGATCGCCGCCGTCGTGGTGCGGCCAGTACGACGCCCAGATGTCCCAGGTCACCCGTCCGAGCAGCATCGCATCCATGCGCTCGTACACCGATGTGATGAACCGACCGGTCTCCTCGTCGCCGAACGGCGCCTGCCATCCGCCCCGCTCGAATCCACCCCGACGGTCTTCATCGGGGCCGCCTGGCCCCTGGTAGACGCCGTCCAGCGTCAGGAACTCCATGGCGGTCAGCTTCATCGTCATCGCTCCGTGCAGGTGATCGTCGCAGGGTAGCTCCCCTCAGTCGGCGGGCACCAGCCAGGGGGTGGTGCCACCACCCATCGCGACGAAGCCGCCGTGATTGTTGGCGTCGACGACGGAGTACCAGACGTAGCCGCCGGCGTACACCGGGTCCGACGTGACGGTCACGATCTCGCCACGGACCAATCCGCGCAGGATGTCCGACCGGGTACTGGGCTCCGCTCGCAGGTTCAGAACCCGGGTGCTGACCCGCAGACGGTCACCGATGGCGTGGCCGATCACGTGAGGAGCCGCTGGCGGTGGTGGCGGAGCGGCCCCGGCGAAGTAGCGCTCGGCCATGCCGAATGCCTCCGCGGCCACGAGGGTGCCGATGCGTCGGCCGGGGATGTCATCGAAGGGTGGGTGGATGCCGCCCCAGATCCGGGACAGCGCGCACTGATCCGCGGCGTCGCGGTACGTGGCCCACTGCAGTGTGATGCTCTTGGTCGGGCCATCCTCGAAGACGAGGAACTCGTTTTGCCGCGTGGCGAACTCGCCCAGCCCGCCGGGGAAATACGGGTCGCCGGTGATGGCAGTCAGCACGTCGGCACCGGCCCGAGAGAAGGTCGAATGCCCGGACACGTAGCCGGCGAATGGCGGCGTGACGAAGGTCGGGCGCTGGTACGGCCACCAGTTCTCGGCCAGGATCCAATCCACCCCGGCCGTCTCGGTCGCTGGATCGTTGATCACCGTCGGCCCGCGCCAGGCCCGGATCTTGATCTTGCCGACGTTCACGCCGCCCTCACCGGCCAGCGGGTCGCCCGTCGCCACGACCTCGATGAAGCCGGGCTGCAGGGGCGCGTTGTCCGCGTTCAGGGAGCGGATGGCGGTGATGGGCCGCACGTAGTCGTACCAGCCCTTGACGCCCCAGGCGGCGATCGCGGCATCGTGCATCGCGCCGCCGAGCGTGAAGTACGACTTCACGTCCCAGGCGAGGCCGTCCAGGACGGGGCCCTCGCCGCCGAACTGCAGCCCGTCTGGCGGCAGCTGATCGCTGACGTAGTTGAGGATCGTGAACCAGTGGCCGGGTGGTGTCTCGGAGTTCGGCCCATCGGCCCAGAACTCGGCGAGGATGCGGGCGTAGTCGCCGCGCGCCACGACCTGCGGGGCGTATGGCTCGCCGGTCTTCGGGTTGAGCGGATGGCCGGTGCTGCGGTCGCCGCCGTTGTCCGAGTCGTAAAAGGCCCGGAACTCGGCGAACGTCGTGGGCAGCGGCCGCTCCGCCCCGGGATCGTTGCCGATGCTCGCCGGCGAGACATCGATCATCGCGCCGTCCGTGGGGTCAAGCTTCCCGGACCACTTGGCGACGAGTGCGAAGTTCCACCAGAACTCATCCGCCGTATCCCCCAGGTGGCTGGGGGGGCTGCCCGGGTCGTGATAGACCTTGAAGGTATCCATCACCCCGTCGCCGTTGCTGTCGCGGTGGTTGGTCGTCAGCTCGTCCGGCGTCATGGCGAAGGGCATGACATTCCCCCATTCCGCCCCGACGAACGGCGGCGCTCCGCCGACAACGATGTTGCCGCTCTGGTCGACGAAGACCTCGAGCAGCAGCGGCTGCCATCGGTCCAGGTCGGCGACTATCTGCGTGCCTGGCAGGGGCGGCTGGAGCGGCCCGTTCACTGGCTGGTAGTAGGTGTTGGCGTGCAGCCCCGCCTCGTTCGACCCGTCGGCGAGGCCGAAGTTGGCGTAGCACTCTGCGATGTAGTTGCCCAGCGCGGCGGCCGAGCCGGCAGAGTAGTCGGTGCTGATATCGGTGATGTCGTATCCAAGCTTCAGCATCAGGGCGTCCAGGTCGGCGTACGTCTGCTCGACACCCGGCGATCCGCTGAACCGGTTCCTGATGAGCCGATACATGGCGTAGCTGATCGCCTCCCGCTCCGATGCCTCACGGTCGGTCGGCAGCGCACCCGTCGCCTCGCACCCCGGGTGGCCGAACAGGTACGTATCGCCGCTCCCCTCGTAAGCCGCCCATATGTCGTACATCGCAGCCGAGGTATGGAAGAGGTTGCGCGCCTGCATCGGTGGGCGTGCCCGGTCGATGCGGATCGCCGCAAGGAGCGCCTCGTTCCAGGTTCGTGCGATCGACGGCGGCCTCGGGTTGACGGTGAACGCGGTGATCTGGAGGGGTTCCGAGGCATTGCCGGCGGCATCGGTGACCTGGAGCGTGCAGCCGAAGTACACCTTCGGGCGGAGGAAGCTGAAGCTGATCGTATTGTTGCCAGACACCGCCGCGGTCTGGTCTGAGGTACATGCCCCGAGGTAGGCGATCGTCCCGGCCTCGTCCGAGCTGAATGTGTAGGCCAGTGCCCCGGCGGACCATGGAAGGTAGGACTCGACCGCGTCGACCTGCGCAAGCGTCGGCGCGGTGGTGTCTGGCGGGGGTGTGGGCGATGGGCTCGGACCCAGGATCGGCAGCTGCCCGCCGCCTGCGATGGCCACGCCGGCGCCGACGACGACCAGGAGGCCAACGAACCCTATGATGGCCTTCTGCGCGCGCGACGCAGCGCCCCAGCGGGTCGCGAGCGAGGGCATCGAGTCTTCACCTTCCCGCGGGCACGTCGCTCCCCCTCCCGCCCGTGCAGTGTCCCACTCTCGCGGCCAGTCGGATACGGGGAACATCGCGGGACGCCACCCGGCATGAGCCGTTCGGGTCTTCCGGATGCAAGCGTAGAATCGGGCCACTGCGGCAGTCGTCGCGACGAGTTGGAGTTACGTCATGGTGAGCTTTGGGGTTCTCCTGGTTGTCGTCGGGATCGGCTCGATCGTGCTGCCCGCGGCAGGAATTGAGTCGCGGTTCCTCAACTCGCTCGATCCAGCGCAGCCATGGTTGGGGGTCATCGTCGCCGCCGTAGGCCTGATCACGGTCCTCTTCGGCCAGCGTCGGATGGCCTCGGTCCAGAGCCAGACCACCGTGGTCGACGAGACGCCGACCGAGCGCAGCGAGGAGTAGGCCGGGCGGTTCGCCTTCCGCTGGTACGCTCCCAAGCATGGTCCCCGATGCGCCGGAAGCCGGCTCGCATGACCGCTCGATGCCGAGCGGCGTCCTCGAAGAGAGCTCGATGGCCATCTTCGAGGCGATGCTTGCCGCGCGGGATGCCGAGGCGAGCGGTGAGGGCGGACGCGCCGCGCTGGATGCGTTCTATCGGACCCTCATGAACGGGACGCTCCTCCTGCCGGTCCCGCCCGAGCACGGCGACGAGGCGAAGTCGGCCCTCGAATCCGCGGTGAACGACGACGAGGAGGTCGAGGTCAGCGTGATGCTCGCCGCCGACGCGGATGGCCGCCCGACCAGTGTCTGCTTCGCGTCGGTCGCGGCCCTCTCCGCCTGGTCGCCGCGCGGCACCGCCAGCCTCCCGCTGCCGGCGCGGATCGCGATCGGGAACATGGCGGCCGCCGGCGTGCCGGCGATCATGGATCCGGCGGGGCCGATCCCCTACCGCTTCGAGCCCGAGGAGCTGACCTCCCTGGCCGCCGGAGTGCTCCCGGGCAGCGGCGAGCCGCTCGCCCCACCCACCGCGGCGCGATCCATCCGGCTGCGCCTCGCCGGCCCGCATGGCATGGCACTTGAGCCGGCGCTGCGCGACGCCCTGCGCCAGACCGATGTCGAGGCCGCCTGGCTGGTTGAATCGGAGAGCGACGGAACGACGCACCTGCTGCTTGGCCTGCTTGGGGGCGACGGAGCCTCCGCGGTGGTGGACGTGCCGGATGGCACCGATGTCGTCTGGCTCGAGGAGCCGCTCCTCTCATCGGTGCGGGCCATCAGCGACCCGTTCTACCGGCGAGGCAGCGGGTGAGCGACATCCTCCAGGTCTCGCGGGATCGCGGGGTGGCTCGCGTCACCCTTAACCGGCCGGAGGTGCGGAACGCCTTCAACGCGGAGCTGATCGCCACGCTGGCCTGGACCTTCGAGGCGTTCGCGGAGGAGGCGCCCGAGGGCCTGCGCGCGGTGGTGCTGGCGGGCACGGGTGGGGTCTTCTGTGCCGGGGCGGACATCGAATGGCAGCGCTCGTCCATCGGCCTGTCGCTGGAGGACAACGAGGCCGATGCCGGCCGGCTGCAGGAGATGCTCGTCGCGATCGACGAATGCCCGGTCCCGGTGATCGCCGCCGTGCAGGGTGCGGCGCTGGGGGGCGGGATGGCGCTCTGCTGCGTGGCCGACGTCACCCTCGCAACCACCGACGCGACCTTCGGCTTCACCGAGGTCAAGCTGGGCCTGATGCCGGCCGTGATCAGCCCCTTCGTGCTGCCGCGGATCGGGGAGGGCGCGGCCCGTGCCCACTTCCTGACCGGGGAACGGTTCGGATCCGCGGAGGCGTTGCGGATCGGCCTCGTCTCCGAGCTGGTGGCGGACCAGGCTGGCCTCGATGCGCGAGTCGCGGCGCTCGTCGCCGAGATCCTCTCCGCGGGCCCCGAGGCGGTGCGCAACGCGAAGGCAGTGATCCTCGACCAGCGCGGCATCTCGCGCGGCGAGGCGTTGGCGCATACGGTCAGGCAGGCGGCGCGACAGCGCGTCTCGGCGGAGGGGCAGGAGGGGCTGACCGCGTTCCTCGAGAAGCGACCCGCATCCTGGCGCGAGGAGTAGCGCGCCCTCTGCGACAATCGCGACATGACCGATGAGACGCTGACCCCTCGCCAGGTGGCGGAGGAGCTCGGCGTCACGGTCCGGACGGTCCAGCGCTGGGTCGCGGACGGCCGGCTCCCGGCGACCCGGGTGGGCGGACGCGTTCGCCTGTCGCGCTCGTCGCTTGGCTCGGTCGCCGGACCGCCTGCCGCACAGGCGCAGCGGGTCCGCGCGCTCCTGATCGCCAATCGCGGCGAGATCGTGCAGCGGATCGCCCGCACCGCGCGTCGGCTGGGGATTCGCACGGTTGGAGTCCACGCGCCCGATGACCGGCCGCCGGATGGCGTCGACCTCGTTCTGCCGATTCCCTCCTACCTGGACGGGGATGCGTTGATCGACGCTGCCCGCCGCGCCGGGGCCGACGCCGTCCACCCCGGCTACGGATTCCTGGCCGAGAACCCCGCATTCGCCGATGCCGTCGAGCAGGCGGGCCTGGCCTGGGTCGGCCCGCCCGCGACGGCCATCTCGGCGATGGGCAACAAGGCGGCCGCACGCCACACGGCCGCCGCGCACGGCGTGCCGATCGTGGCCGGTTACGACGGCGACGCCCAGGACGACGACGCCCTGGGCGCGGCGGCGGAGGCGGTCGGCTACCCCCTCCTCATCAAGCCGTCCGCCGGGGGCGGTGGCAAGGGGATGCGGGTCGCGCGCGACCCCGGAAGCCTCTCCCAGGAGCTGGCATCAGCTCGCCGCGAGGCGGGCCGGGCGTTCGGCGACGACCGGCTCATCCTCGAGCGACTGCTCGAAGGGGCTCGCCATGTCGAGGTCCAGGTCCTCTTCGATGCGCAAGGCCACGGGGTCCATCTCGGCGAGCGCGACTGCTCGGCCCAGCGCCGTAACCAGAAGATCATCGAGGAGTCGCCCGGCCCGTCGGTCTCCGCGGCGCTGCGCGAG
>DATJIJ010000067.1:0-2702 GCA_035493355.1 Candidatus Methylomirabilota bacterium | reverse complement strand
CGCGCGCCACTTTGCGGCGCTCTTCATCGACACCTTCAGCGGGCTCGGGATCCATCCGGATCGCTACTACTGGCTGAGCGAGATCTACGCCACCGGCGATGTCGACCCGTTCATTCGCACCGCCCTCGATCGCGCGGAGGTGGTGCGTGACATTTATCGCCGGGTCAGTCGCGTCGAGCGGCCGGAGGGCTGGCTGCCGGTCCACGTCATCTGTCCGACCTGCGGCAAGGTCGGGACGACCCTCGCCCGGGACTGGGATGGCGAGACGGTCGCCTTCGACTGCCTGCCCGACCTCGTGACCTGGGCAAGCGGCTGCTCGACCAGCGGGCGCATCGCGCCATTCGGCGGAGCGGCGAAGCTGCCCTGGAACCTCGACTGGGCGGTGCAGTGGAGCATGTTCGGCGTCACGATCGAGCCCTGCGGGAAGGACCTGGCGACAGCCGGGGGCTCCCGCGACCGATCCGACGCCATCGCCCGCGAGGTCTTCGACCGCGAGCCGCCGCTCAACCTTCCGTACGAGTTCCTGAACATCGGCGGACGGAAGATGAGCAGCAGCAAGGGCCGGGGAGCGGCGGCGCACGAGATCGCCGAGGTCGTCCCGGCCGAGCAGCTGCGCCTGCTGATGGTCCGCCCACGCCCCAATCACGCCATCGAGTTCGATCCGGATGGGACCGATGCCATCCCGCGGCTCTTCGACGAGTCGGACCGGATCGCCGCGGCCAGCGCCGGGATCGAGGTCAAGGGCGACCTGCCCCCCGACCACGAGAGGGTGTTCGCCGCGTCGCTGGTCGATCCGGCCGCCGATGTCGTTGCCGCCGGCTCGGCCTATCGGGCGCCCTTCGCCCACCTGGCCCTGCTGCTGCAGGTGCCCGGCGTCGACGTCGCGGCGCGGATGGCCGCCGAGAAGGGCGCTGCGCTGACCGAGAGCGAGCGCGAGCTGCTCGAGGAGCGCACCGCAGCGGCCCGGGCATGGCTGGAGGTCTACGCGCCCGAGCGCTCGCGGATGCAGGTCCAGCGCGATTCGCTGCCAGCCGCGGCCTCTCAGCTCGATCCCGGCCAGCGCCAAGCCCTCGCCGGACTCGCCGATACCCTGCCACCGGCGGAGGTCTGGGACGGGGAGTCGCTCCAGGCGGCGATCTTCGAATCGGCGCGCACCGCGGGGCTGCCGGCGGGGCGCATCTTCGCGGCCCTCTACCTCGCCTTCCTCGGCCAACCGAATGGGCCGCGCGCCGGGTGGCTACTGGCTTCGCTCCCGCCGGACTTCGTCGTCGAGCGGCTCCGGCAGGCCGCCGCGCCCGATACGCTCACCTCATGATCTCCCTCCAGCTCATCCGAGACGATCCCGATGCGGTGAAGCGCGCGATCGCCCGGAAGGGCGAGGCGACCGACGTGGTCGACCGGCTCGCGGCCACCGACGTCCGGCGACGAGAGCTCGAGGCGGAGGCGAACGACCTTCGCGCGGAGCGCAACAACGGCAACCGCGAACTCGGTGAGCTGATGCGCAACGGGAGGCGCGACGAGGCCGACGCCCTGAAGGCGCGCATGGCGCCGCTCTCCGAGCGGATCGACGCCCTCACCGCCGAGCTCGGTGAGCTCGAGACGGCGATCGAGACTGACCTGCTCCAGATCCCGAACCTGCCGCATGCCAGCGTCCCCGACGGTGCATCTGCCGACGACAACAAGGTCATCCGCTCGTGGGGTTCGCCCGCCGCAGCCGGCAGCTCGCCGCCACACTGGGAGATCGCGGAGCGGCTCCGCCTCTTCGACCTCGAACGAGGGGCGAAGGTCGCCGGATCGGGCTTCATCCTCTATACCGGTGCTGGCGCGCGGCTGCAGCGCGCCCTCATCGGGCTCATGCTCGAGCTCAGCGACCGACATGGGTACCGCGAGGTGTGGTCGCCGATCCTCGTCAACGCCGCCTCCGCCCGCGGCACCGGTCAGCTGCCGGACAAGGAGGGGCAGATGTACGTCGTGGAGCGCGACGACCTGTACCTGATCCCCACCGCCGAGGTGCCGGTCACCAATCTCTACCGCGATGAGATCCTGCCCGCGGCAGACCTGCCGATCTACCACGCGGCCTATACCCCCTGCTTCCGGCGCGAGGCCGGTGCGGCAGGCAAGGACACCCGCGGCCTCCTGCGCGTCCACCAGTTCGACAAGGTCGAGATGGTCAAGTTCGTGCATCCGGAGACGAGCTGGGACGAGCTGGAGACGCTGACCCGCAACGCCGAGGAGGTGCTCGAGGCGCTCGAGCTTCCGTATCGCACGGTCGAGCGCTGCACCGCGGACCTCGGCTTCGCCCCGGCCAAGGGCTACGACCTCGAGGCGTGGTCACCTGGGGTGGGGAAGTGGCTCGAGGTCAGCTCCTGCTCGAACTACACCGACTTCCAGGCGCGCCGCATGAACCTGCGCTTCCGCGCCTCGGCCGATGCGCGTCCGGAGCTGCTCCACACGCTGAACGGCTCCGCGCTCGGCATGTCGCGCACCTACGCCGCGCTGCTCGAGACTCACCTCCAGCCCGACGGATCGGTCCGCATCCCTGCCGCCCTCCAGCCCCACTTCGGCGCCCCCAGCATCTCCTGAAGGAGGCCGACGATGCCACTCTTCATGGACCGCCACGAGCTGCAGGGCCTGTCGGCCGAGCAGGTTGCTCAGGCGCACCTGAGCGATCTCGAGGTCCAGGCGAGGTTCGATGTGCAGTT
>DATJIJ010000066.1:0-3645 GCA_035493355.1 Candidatus Methylomirabilota bacterium | reverse complement strand
TGATCCGGCCCACTTCCCGGAGATGCACCGGAGCGCCGTTCCGGTAGGCCACGATCAGCTCCCGGAACGCGTCGGCATTCTCGAGCTGGCCCGTGGCCTGCACCGTGAGCGCGGTCTTGGGTCCCCAGAGCACGCCGGTGGGGAGATTGATGTTCTGGTTGCCGACCGCCATCGCTACGTCCTCGAGCCCCAGGCCCCGCGATGCCAGCTGAGCCGGATCCAGTTGAATGCGCACGGCGTACTTCTGAGCACCGTAGACCAGCACCTGGGCCACACCGCTTACCATCGAGAGATGGTGCGCGATGGTGGTCTCCCCAAACTCGTCGAGCGTGGAGAGTGGCACGGCATCGGACGTCAAAGCCAGCGTGAGGATCGGCGCGTCGGCCGGGTTGGTCTTCTGGTACGACGGTGGAATGATTCCCTGGGGCAGCGTCCTCAGCGTCTGCGTGATCGCCGCCTGAACGTCCTGGGCCGCCGCGTCGATGTTCCGGTCGAGCGAGAACTGGATCACGATCTGCGTTTGGCCCAGGCTCGACGTCGAGGTCATGTTGTCGATCCCCGCGATGGTCGAGAACTGTTTCTCGAGCGGGGTCGCTACGGTAGCCGCCATCGTCGCCGGACTCGCGCCCGGCAGGCTCGCGGTGACCGTGATTGTCGGATAGTCCACGTTGGGCAGATCGCTCACCGGCAGCTGCCGGTAGGCCATGATCCCGAAGAACAGAATCGCGATCATGACCAGACTGGTCATGACCGGCCGTTTGATGAACAGCGTGGTGAAGTTCATGGCTCAGCTGCCCGAGAGTGCGGGATGTTCGACGGCTGGCTCGCCGCCGCCCCAGCGCAGGCGGGCCATGCGCCCGCCGAGCCACGCCTGCAGGTCGTCGAGATAGGTGTAGAAAACGGGGGTGACGTAGAGCGTCACGATCTGGGAGACTGCGAGCCCGCCGACCACCACGACGCCGAGCGGCCGCCGCGACGCCGCGCTGGCGCCGATGCCGATCGCGATTGGCAGGGTGCCGGCGATGGCCGAGACCGTCGTCATCATGATCGGCCGGAAGCGCACGCTCGCAGCCCGCACGATCGCCTCGGCCGGCGCGAGCCGTTCCCGCCGCTCCGCTTCTACCGCAAAGTCGATCATCATGATCGCATTCTTCTTCACGATCCCGATCAGCATGATCAGGCCGACGTAGCCGTAGGCGTCCAGCTCGACGTGGGTGACCACCAGCGCGAGCACCGCGCCGAACGCCGCGAACGGGAGCCCGGTCAGGATCGTGATCGGATGGATGAAGCTCTCGTACAGGATGCCGAGGATCACGTAGATCACGAACACGGTGATCAGGAGCAGCGCGCCGAGCCCCTGCTGGGAGGATTGGAACGCCTGCGCCGTGCCCGAGAACCCGGTCGTGATCCGGCCCGGGAGCGTCTGCCGGGCGATCTGGCTCACTGCCGTCACTGCAGCGCCCAGCGATCCGTTGGGCGGCACGTTGAAGGAGATCGTCACCGAGGGGAGCTGGCCCGAATGAGCCACGCTGAGCGGCCCGACACCGCGCTCGAAATCGGCGACCTGGGACAGCGCGACCACCTGTCCACTCGACCCGTGAACGTAGAGTTTGGCCAACGCGGTTGCGTCGAGCTGATCCTTCGGCAACACCTCCATCAGAACCCAATACTCGTTGCTGGTGGTGTAAATGGTCGAGACCTGCTGGCTGTTGTATGCGGTCGCGAGCGCCTGCTCGATTGCGGCCGGGGTGACGCCCAGCGCCCCGGCGCGGTCCCGGTCAATCCGCACCGTGACCTGCGGGTTGGCGTTCAGCATGTCGGTGGTGACGTCGGTTATGAGCGGGAGCTGCCGCAGCTTCGGCAGGAGCTGCTGAGCGCCCTTGTAGAGCAGCGCGACGTCGTTGCTCTGAAGCGTGAACTGATACAGCGACTTCGAGGTGCGCCCGCCGATCCGGATGCTGGGCGGGTTCTGGATGAAGACGCTGAGCCCCGGAATGTGAGCCAGCTTCCGCGACAGCTCGGCGCCAACCTGATCCGCCGGTAGCCGCTTCCCCGCCGGCTTGAGCGCGATGAAGAGCCGGCCCTGGTTCGCCGCACCTGCCGGGCCCCCTGCTCCGACCGACGACAGGTATCCCTCGACGTTGGTGTCGGCCAGCACAGCCGCGGCCGCCTTCTGCTGGAGCCGCACCAGCTCGGTGAACGACACCCCTTGGGCAGCTTCCGTCGTCCCCTGCAGCAGGCCGGTGTCGTCGCTCGGGAAAAGTCCCTTGGGAACGATGATGAACAGGCCCACCGTGAGCTCCAGACAGATCACCGAGAACACCAGCGTGAGCGGACGATGCCGCATCACCCAGCCCAGGCTCCGCTCGTACCCCGCGAGCATTCCTTGAAAGGCCCGCTCGCTCGCGTGGAACCAGCTGCCGTGCTTCACCTCCCGAGCCGGCTTCAGGAACCGGCTGCACAGCATGGGCGTGAGCGTGAGCGAGACCACGCCTGAGACCAGGATCGCGGCGGTGATGGTGATGGCGAACTCGCGGAACAGCCGGCCGACGATGCCGCCCATGAAGAGCAGCGGGATGAACACCGCCGCCAGCGACAGCGTCATGGACACGATGGTAAAGCCGACTTCGCTCGCGCCGTCGAGCGCCGCCTGCATCGGCGGCTTACCCTGCTCCAGGTGGCGCACGATGTTCTCCAGCATCACGATCGCGTCGTCCACCACGAACCCGACCGCGAGCGTGAGCGCCATGAGCGACAGGTTGTCGAGGCTGAAGTCGAGCAGCGCCATCACCGAGAAGGTGCCCACGATCGCCATGGGCAGGGTGAGGCTCGGGATGACCGTCGCGACCACGTTGCGGAGAAACAGGAAGATCACGAGGACCACGAGTGCCAGCGCCAGCACCAGCGAGAAGCGGACGTCGTGCACCGCGGCTTCGATCGAGACCGATCGGTCGTAGCGGATGTTGACCTTTACGGACGGAGGCAGCTCCCGCTCGATCTCGGCCAGCGCCTGCTTCACCGCGGTGGCGACGGCCACGGTGTTGGTGCCCGGCTGACGCTGCACCGCGAGCAGAATTGCGCGGTCGCCGTTGTACCAGCTCGCCGCCTTGTTGTCCTGCACGTCGTCCAGCACGTTGCCCAGGTCGCCCAGGTGCACCGGCGCGCCGTTGCGATAGGCCACGACCAGGCGGCGGAACGCCGCCGCGTTGGCGAGCTGCCCGGTAGCCTGCACGGTGAGGGTCCGGTCCCGGCCATACAGCACGCCGGTCGGCAGGGTCACGTTCTCGGCCCGGACCGCCTGAGCCACCCCGTTCACGTCGAGCCCGCGCGTCGCCAGCTGACTCGGATCGAGCTGGATCCGCACCGCGTACTTCTGTGCCCCGTATACCGCCACCTGGGCCACGCCTTCGACCATCGAAAGCCGCTGCGCGATGGTCGTCTCGCCGTATTCATCGAGAGTCGAGAGCGGCAGGTCCGGCGAAGTAAGCGCCATGAAGAGAATCGGCGCCGCCGCCGGATTCTGCTTGCGATAGGAGGGCGGGATGATGTTCGACGGGAGATTGGCGAGCGTCTGCGAGATCGCTGCGTTCACGTCCTGGGCTGCGGCATCCACGTTGCGATCGAGCCCGAACTGGAGCGTGATCT
>DATJIJ010000065.1:0-2650 GCA_035493355.1 Candidatus Methylomirabilota bacterium | reverse complement strand
CATCGTGAACACCTCGTTCAACGTCCGCGGTGAGCCCATCGTCGGCTCGCCCGCCGATGCCTATCGCTGCTTCATGCGCACCGAGATGGACCTGCTGGTGCTGGAGAACTGCGTGCTCGAGAAGTCGCGCCAGAAGCCGCTCGAGAACGACAGCGACTGGCGCAAGGAATTCGAGCTGGACTGATGAAGGGAGCAAAGCGCATGACCAAGAAAGAAACGTCGGCCAAGCAGCTCCGGCAGTTCGGGCTCCTGGTCGGGGGCATCTTCGGTGTGATCGGCCTGTGGCCGACGGTGTGGCGCCACCAGCCGATGCGGACCTGGGCCCTGGTGCTGGCCGTGGCGCTGATCGTGCCCGGACTGGTAGCCCCTCGCATCCTGGCGCCGGTCCATCGGATCTGGATGAAGCTTGGCGAGGGCCTCGCGTGGATCAATACGCGGATCATCCTCGGGGTGGTCTTCTACGTCGTCGTCACACCGCTCGGCCTGCTGATGCGGCTCGTCAGTCACGACCCCATGCGCCGGCAGCTCGAGCGCACCGGGGAGACCTATCGGATACGGTGCAAGCCGCGGCCGGCCACGCACATGCTGCGACAGTTCTGAGGGGAGGAACGAGATGGGCGACTTTGCCGTCGAGTTGTGGGCGTTCATGCGGGAGCGCAAGAAGTTCTGGCTGCTGCCGATCGTGCTGATCCTCGTGCTGTTCGGCGGGCTCATTGTACTGACCCAGGGGTCAGCGGTCGCTCCGTTCATCTACACGCTGTTTTGAGCGGCGTCGGCCACACGTCTGCTGTTTCGGCCCAGGAGCGCCGGCTCGTCCTCGAGGACGGGTCGGTGTTTCCGGGCCGCGGGTTCGGCTTCCCCTCGGCCATCAGCGGCGAGGTGGTGTTCAACACCGGGATGGTGGGTTATCCCGAGGCTTTGACCGACCCATCCTACAAGGGGCAGATCCTGGTGCTGACCTACCCGCTCGTGGGCAACTACGGCGTGCCCAGCCGGAGCGGCGCGGAGAGTCTCCACGCCTCGTTCGAGTCCGACGCCATCCAGGTCTCCGGACTGGTCGTGGCCGAGGCGGCCGACGCCTACAGCCACTGGAGCGCCAGCAGCAGTCTCGGTGGATGGCTCGCCGAACAGTCGGTGCCCGGGCTTTCCGGCGTCGACACGCGGGCCCTGACCAAGCGGCTGCGTGAGCGCGGCGTCATGCTCGGCAAGCTCGTCGGCGACGACGATGTCGAGCTGCGCGATCCCAACCAGGAGAATCTCGTCGCGGCCGTCAGCGTGAAGCAGCCGATCCTCTACGGTACCGGCCGGCATCGCGTCGTCCTGGTCGACTGCGGCTGCAAGCACAGCATCGTCCGGCACCTGACCGAGCGGGGGCTCTCGGTGCTGCGAGTGCCCTGGGACCACGACTTCCTCGACGAGGACTTCGACGCGCTGATGATCTCCAACGGTCCCGGCGATCCCAAGATGTGCACCGCCACGATCGAGCACGTGCGGCGGGCCATGGAGCTCGGCCGCCCCATTCTCGGGGTGTGCCTGGGCAACCAGATCCTGGCCCTTGCGGCGGGCGCCGACACCTACAAGCTCAAGTTCGGGCATCGGGGCCAGAACCAGCCGTGTGGTCGGGTGGGCACGCCCAGCTGCTTCATCACGTCGCAGAACCACGGGTACGCGGTCAACGAGGAGACCTTGCCGGAGAAGTGGGAGCCCTGGTTCCGCAACCTCAACGACGGGACCAACGAGGGCATCCGCCATCGCTCCCGGCCGTTCATGAGTGTGCAGTTCCATCCCGAGGCCGCGCCCGGGCCCCTCGACACCACGTTCCTGTTCGACGAGCTGATCGAGGCCCTCGATGGACGCTAAGCCCCGCAAGATCCTCATCCTCGGCAGCGGCGCGCTGAAGATCGGCGAGGCCGGGGAGTTCGACTACTCGGGCAGCCAGGCCATCAAGGCGCTGCGGGAGGAGCAGATCAGCACGGTGCTGATCAATCCCAACATCGCCACCATCCAGACCTCCGACTATCTGGCCGATCAGGTCTACTTCCTGCCGGTCACGCCGTACTTCGTCGAGAAGGTCATCGAGCGCGAGCGGCCCGACGGCATCCTGCTCGGCTTCGGGGGACAGACGGCGCTGAACTGCGGCCTGGCCCTGGAGAAGAGCGGTGCGCTGGAGCGGTGGGGCGTGCGCGTGCTCGGCACCCAGGTCCAGGCCATCCGCGAGACCGAGGATCGCGAGCTCTTCGCCAGCAAGCTGGCCGAGATCGACGTGAAGGTGCCGCGCAGCGCGGCCGCGACGTCGATCGACGATGCCGTGCGCATCGCCGGTGAGATCGGCTATCCGGTGATGCTGCGGGTCGCCTTCGCGCTGGGCGGTCTCGGCTCCGGCCTCTGCCGCGATGCCGACGAGGTCCGGGAGCGCGCGGCCAAGGCGCTCGCGCACAGCGCGCAGGTGCTGGTCGAGGAGTACCTGTCGGGCTGGAAGGAGATCGAGTACGAGGTCGTCCGCGATCGATTCGACAACTGCATCACCGTCTGCAACATGGAAAACTTCGACCCGATGGGCATCCATACGGGCGAGAGCATCGTCGTCGCGCCCAGCCAGACGCTGACGAACCACGAGTATCACCGCCTGCGCAGCATCGCGATCCGCGTG
>DATJIJ010000064.1:0-11537 GCA_035493355.1 Candidatus Methylomirabilota bacterium | reverse complement strand
TCGTTCACCGCCGCCATCGGCCACGGACGCGACGTGCCGGTCCTCGTCCGCTCGATCGTCAAGCTGGGCCAGACGCTGCACATGGAGGTGCTGGCCGAGGGGATCGAGACGGTCGAGCAGCTGACGAAGCTGCGCGCCATCGACTGCCGTCTCGGGCAGGGCTTCTACTTCTCGCCGGCCCTGCCGGCGGTCGAGGTGATCGAGCTGCTCGCCCACGGCTGGCCCGCGTTGCTCTCCGCCTAGCCCAGACCCGCTCCCGCGAGGCGCCGCAGGACCGTCTGTAGCACACCGCCGTTGCGGTAGTAGGTCACGTCGATCTCGCCGTCGAGGCGGGCAATCGCCCGGAACCGCGTCTCCCGACCGTCGTCGGCCCTGGCCACCACGCCCACCTCCTGGTGCGGTCGCAGCCCATCGGCGATGCCGAGGACGGCGAACTGCTCGCGGCCGGTCAACCCGAGTAACGCGGCATTCTCGCCAGGGAGGTATTGCAACGGAAGGATGCCCATCCCCACCAGGTTCGACCGATGAATCCGCTCGTACGATTCCGCGATCGCGGCCCGCACGCCGAGCAGATACGGCCCCTTGGCCGCCCAGTCGCGCGAGGAGCCCGACCCGTATTCCTTTCCCGCCAGGATGACGAGCTGCGTCCCCTCGGCGACGTACCGCGCGGCGGCATCGAAGATGCTCATCCGCTCGCCAGACGGGAGATGCTCGGTGACGTTCCCCTCCGCATCCGGCGTCAGCAGGTTGCGAAGCCGGATGTTCGCAAAGGTGCCGCGCATCATCACCTCGTGGTGGCCGCGGCGGGCACCGTAGGAGTTGAACTCGCGTGGCTCGACGCCGTGCTCCATCAGCCAGGCGCCGGCGGGCGAGGTCCGGGCGATGCTCCCCGCCGGGGAGATGTGGTCGGTGGTGACGCTGTCGCCGACCATCGCCAGGGCCCTCGCGTCAACGATGTCGGTCAGCGGCGACGGCTCGGGGCCGATCCCCTCGAAGAACGGAGGAAGCGCCACGTAGGTGCTCGCTGGGTCCCACGCATATCGATCGCCGGGCGGCACCGGCAGCGCCCGCCAGCGATCGTCTCCGTCAAAGACCGATGCGTAGTTGCGGGTGAAGATCTCGGAGCGGACCTGCGCGGCCACTACGTCGGAGATCTCCGCGGCCGAGGGCCATAGCTCGGCCAGCATGACCGGCTTCCCATCGCGATCCGTCCCAAGCGGCTGCGTGGTCAGGTCGAGGTCGATCCGCCCTGCCAGGGCAAAGGCGACCACCAGCGGCGGGGAGGCGAGGTAGCTGGCGCGGGCCAGCGGGTGGATGCGTCCCTCGAAGTTGCGGTTGCCCGAGAGGACGGCGACGCCAACCAGATCGTTCGCCTCGATGGCGGCCGCGATCTCATCGGCCAGCGGTCCCGAGTTGCCGATGCAGGTGGTGCAGCCATAGCCGACCAGGTCGAAGCCGAGCGCCTCGAGCGGGGCCATCAGGCCGGCCCCCGCGAGGTAGTCGGTGACGGCTCGCGAGCCGGGCGCCAGCGACGTCTTGACCCACGGCGGCGTGCGGAGGCCGCGTGCAACCGCGTTCCGCGCGAGGAGGCCGGCGGCCACCATCACGCTGGGATTGCTCGTGTTGGTGCAGGAGGTGATGGCGGCGATCACCACCGCACCGGATCGCAGCTGGAAATCCGCTCCCTCCATTTGGACGGACACCGGCTTGTACTCGACGTCGGGGTAATCCGGCGTCGCCTGGGCCGGCGCCATCGGCCGGTCATCGACCGGGGCCTGCGCGCTGAATGACGGCGGGTCGGAGGCCGGGAACGACTCCTCGCTGGCCTCATCGACGAGCCGATGCACCTCCAGGCCGTTCGCGAAGGCGGCTCGGAAGGATTGGCGCAGGTTGGTCAACGGCACGCGGTCCTGTGGACGCCGCGGCCCCGCGACCGACGGCTCGACGCTCGCCAGGTCCAATCCCAGCGACTCGTTGAAGCGCGGCTCGACCGATGCATCGGTGCGGAAGAGGCCCTGGGCCTTGGCGTAGGCCTCGACCCGGTCCACGGTCTCGGCGGATCGCCCGGTCATGCGGAGGTAGCGCAGCGTCTCGTCGTCGATCGGGAAGAGGGTGGCGGTCGCCCCGAACTCGGGCGACATGTTGCTGATCGTGGCGCGGTCGGCCAGGCCGAGGCGCGAGAGGCCGGGGCCGTGGAACTCGACGAACTTGCCCACCACGCCGTGGCTGCGCAGCATCTCGGTCACGTAGAGCACGAGGTCCGTCGCCGTCGCGCCGGGTCGCAGCTCGCCGTCGAGGCGGAAGCCGACCACCACCGGCATCGGCTGATAGAGCGGCTGGCCCAGGAGCGCGGCCTCGGCCTCAATCCCCCCGACTCCCCAGCCCACGACGCCGAGTCCGTTGATCATGGTCGTGTGGGAGTCCGTTCCCACCAGGGTGTCGGGGAAAGCGACGAGCTCGCCGCTGGCATCCGCACGGGCGGTCACGACATCGGCCAGGAACTCGAGGTTGACCTGGTGGACGATGCCCGTCCCCGGCGGCACGACGCGGAAGTTGTCGAACGCCTGCTGCGCCCAGCGCAGGAGCGCGTAGCGCTCGCCGTTGCGCTCGTATTCGCGCTCGACGTTACCCGCAAACGCGAGATCGGACCCGAAGAGGTCAACCTGGACGCTGTGGTCGATCACGAGGTCGGCGGGGACGAGCGGGTTGACCTGCGACGGGTCACCGCCCATCGCGGCCACCGCGTCACGGATCGCGGCAAGGTCGACGACACAGGGGACGCCGGTGAAGTCCTGGAGGATGACCCGGGCGGGCATGAAGGGCAGCTCGGCCTCGCCCGATTGGGTGGGATCCCAGGCGGCCAGGGCACGGATGTCGCTGGCCGAGACGAGATCGGGGCTCGCCGCCGCATTCCGGAGTGCGTTCTCGAGGAGGACCTTGACGGTGTACGGGAGCCGAGCCAGGTCGGTGGCCCCGGCAGCATCGAGGCGGTAGTACGCGTAGCTGCGGTCCCCGACGGACAGCGTGGAACGGGCTTGGGTCGGGTCGATGAGGGGAGATTGACTGGACACGGGACGCGCCTCCTTCGTCATCCGCGCCTTCGAGCGCGGTAACAGAGCGGTCGGCGCCGGACGGGTGCGCCCGTCCCGGGTCGAGTGATCAATTTGGAGTATACGCCCGGTTTCAACGCTCGTATTCTTCGCGCGTGGACGCCCAAGCCCCAGCCCCGGTCCCGGCTGTCGCTCCCGCCACCTTGCCGATCTGGGCACGGCCCACCCAGCTCCTGCATCGGCTCCATCCGAGCCTGGCGGCGTCCGTGCGACCAGACCTCGCGCTGCTGGCCAAACTCCATCCGCAGCTGCCGATGGCGCTGCCGCTCGCCGTGGTCGCGATCGTGGTCGTCTTCTCGGTCCTGCGGCTGACGGTCAACCAGGTCTACACCGAGTCGCTCATCTTCGTGATCCTGGCCGTCGCGATCGGGATGGTCGCGCCGGCAGCAGGGGTGCTGCTGGTGATCCTGCACGGGGTTGCCGACCTGATCCGCTCGTTCATGGATCCCTCGGCCGCCTACGGCCAGTACGGGCTCATCGGCATCATCGCCGGCAGGCTGATCTCGTTCTACCTGCTGTGGCTGCTCGTAGTCGAGATCCCGGTGGTGGGTCGCATGGTCCCGTGGGTCGTCATGGACGGGGACCGCCCCGCCAGCCCTGGCGCTCGGAAGGCGCTCGCCATCGCCTCTGCTGCCATTGCGGTCGGCCTCATGACCTGGATCTGGACCCAGGCCGCCGGCATCCTGATCCGTCCCGTCTTCACCTGGACCGGGCTCGGCTCGCCGACCTACGACTCGATCGCGAACCTGCAGGTTTCCGGGATGCTGATCGTCGCTGTGGCCGCGGCAGCCGCGGCGTTGATGGGAATCCTGCGCATCCAGCAGGCCGAGGCCGAAGTCGCGGGCGACCCCTCCTTCACCGGATTCCAGGACCTGGGCCTTGACGACTTCCAGGAGGAGCCGAGCGAAGGCCTTGGGCTCATTGGGCAGCTGGTGCGCCACCTCCTGGCGATCTTCCTCCTCGGCGGCCTCATGACGGGGTTCCTCGACCTGGCGATCCTGGGCGGGGTCGCGCTCGTGTCACAGCCGATTGCGAGCCGCCTCCTGCGCAACGGCCAGCTCCGCAACCTCCTGCGTGCGATTCCATGGGTCGCGCGCTTCGTGCTGGGCTTCGCCCTCACGTACGTCATCGGCTACGTCATCAACACGGTCCGCTACGAGCCCCTGGCCGGATCCGAGTTCTTCCCGCTCGTCCTCACCGTTGCGTTCGGTTTGCTCATCTTCCAGGTGCTGCTGAGCGACCTCGATGCCGATGAGGGTGACGACGACACGGACGAGGTGGCCGATGGCGGCACGCAGGGATCACCGTCCGCGGGCAGCGTGATCGGCGCCGCGCTGGTCGTCTTCGCGGTCGGCGGCATGCTGCAGCTCGCCTTCCCGGACACGGCCTTCGCCGATAACTGCTCAGGGCTGATCGACTGCAACCCGGCAGCTGCTGCGGGAGCTGCCGCGGCTGCCGGAGCGGCGGCCGCAGCGGCAGGAGCGGCCGCGAGCCGGAACCAGAACAAGAGGAACAACAAGCGGCGGAAGAAGCGGAAGAAGCGGCCAGATGAGGACCCGATCCCGCCTCCGCCGCCGCCCGCTGAACCGAGGGATCCGGACTACGGGGAGCCGCCTCCGCCACCGCCAGCTGAGCCGGGCGACCCGGACTACGGGCGCTAGACGGTGTCCCTAGGGGAGCTGCTTCCACTCCTAATTCCGCTCATCGTGCTGCAGCTCGCGCTGGTGGGCGTCGGGCTGTTCGACCTTACCCGGCCGGATCGTCGGGTGAAGGGCGGCAACAAGCTGATCTGGGGCCTGGTCATCGCCTTCATCCAGTTCTTCGGCCCGCTCGCCTACTTCCTGTTCGGGCGCGAGGACGTCTAGCCGCGTGACCGCTCCGCAGGACGAAGCGGCGATCGTCTGTCGCGCCCTGACGAAGCGATACGACAGTGTCGTCGCCCTCGACGCGCTGGACCTGGAGGTGCCCGCGGGAAGCGTCTTTGGGTTCCTGGGCCCGAATGGGGCGGGCAAGACAACCACTCTTCGTCTCCTCACCTCCCTTGCCCAGGCAACCAGCGGCACGGCGGCGCTTGCGGGAGTGCCCGTCGGCGAAGGTGAGCCGAACCGGCGAGGCCTATTTGGCTACCTCGACCAGGATCCTCGCTTCCACGGCTGGATGACGCCTCGCGAGCTCTTGGACCTCGTTGGCCGGCTGTATCGGATGCCCGCCGCGGAACGCCGGAGCCGCATCGACGAGTCGCTCGAGACGGTTGGCCTGACCGATGCGTCGCGGCGGCCCATCGGCACGCTTTCGGGAGGCATGCGACAGCGACTCGGAGTCGCCCAGGCAATCCTCAACCGTCCCCCGATCGTCCTCCTCGACGAGCCGGTGAGCTCCCTCGACCCCGAGGGCCGCGTGGACATGCTCGAGGTCATTCGGCGTCTTGGGGGCGGCTCAACGGTCCTCTTCTCGACCCACATCCTTACCGACGTGGAGCGAGTCTGCGACCGGGTCGCGATCCTTGATCACGGGCGTCTCGTGACCACGGGCCTGATGACCGAGCTGCTGGATCGGTACGCGCGGCCGATCTATCGCGTCGAGCCAGAGGATGGCCAGGCCGATGCCGTGGCGCGCCTGACGGAGAGCCTCCTCATGACATCGTTCGTGACGCATGTCGCCGAGTCGAGCGCCGGGCTGCGCGTTGCCGTGTCCGAAGCACCGAACGCCGGTCGCGATCTGCTGGAGATGGTGGCCGCCCATAGCGTGGCCTTGCTCGTCTTCGAGCGGCAGCGCCCGACGCTCGAGGATGTCTTCCTGCAGCTCGTGGGACGGAAAGCGCACGAGACGGGGGCGGCCGCATGATCGGACTCGGTTTGATGTTGCGCAAGGAGCTCCTGGAGCAGTGGCGTACGCGGCGCGTCGTCGTCGTGGCGGTGGTCTTCACCGCGATCGGCATCGGCTCACCCCTGCTCGCCCGCTACACGCCAGAGCTGGTCAAGGCCCTCGCCGGCGACCAGTTCCAGATCGTCGTCCCGCCGCCTACCGCCGCGGATGCCGTGAGCCAGTTCCTCAAGAACCTGGGGCAGGCCGGCGTCCTGACCGCGATCCTGCTCGCCATGGGAAGCGTCGCGGTCGAGAAGGAACGTGGCACCGCCGCTCTCCTGCTCACGAAGCCGGTGTCGCGGGGCGCGTTCCTGCTGGCCAAGCTGCTCGCCATCGCCGCGACGCTCCTGGTCGGGCTGCTGCTGGGCGCGATCGGCGGCTACTACTACACCGCGATCCTGTTCGAGGCGCTGCCGCCATTGGGCTGGGGGGCGATGGCCGGCCTCCTGCTGTTGGCGCTCGTCGCCTACGCCTCGCTGACCTTCCTCGGCAGCGTCCTTTCCCGGTCGTCGCTCGGGGCGGCCGCGATCGGCATCGGCGCCATGGTCGTGCTGGCCATCGTCTCGGCGCTCCCATCGGTCGGCGCCTTCACGCCGGGCGGCCTCGACGTGCCGGGGGCGGCGCTGGCCGTTGGCCGGGATCCCGGCTCCGTCATCGGCCCGCTCCTGGTCAACTTCGCGGGCGTGGCCGCCATCTTCGGCGTCGCCTGGATCGCATTCCGGCGCCAGGAGCTCTAGGCCGCCACCTCGTCGACGATCATGTCGCGACCGTGGAGCCGGATCGTGCGCAGGTAGAGGTAGAGCGACGGCGCGAGGATGACCGCAACCGCCAGCATCGCCGGCCGCGTGCTCGCAGCGGCGACCGCCAGCCAGCCAAGTAGCGGGCCACCGGCGATCTGTCCGAGCGCATCGGCCTGTGCGTTCAGCGAGTGGACGGTCGCCCGGACATCCGAGGTGAGGCCGAGGTTGATCCAGGCGGAGGCAATCGGCAGCGCCACACGCCGCACGACCCGCGTCAGCAGGTAGCTGATCGCCGCCATCTCGAAGCTCACCGCCAGGGCGAAGACGAGGATCATCCCGATCAGGATCACGTGGAGGACCAGCAGGGTGCGGGCGGCGCCGATGTGGGTCTCCGTGTCGATGCGGCGCTGGGCGACCTGCACCGCGCCAACGCTGGCGATCAGTGACACGAGGTTGATGAGGGCGAACCAGGCGATGGCGGGGAGCTGCGGCGAGTCGGGGAGGGCGAAGTTGCTCAGGATGTGCAGCTCCCGCAGCCGGTCGAAGGCCTCTGAGCCGGCGCCCGCCACGAACGAGATCGCCAGGATCGTGAGCAGTGCCGGGAAGACCCGGATCGTGCCGACCCCGTTGCGGATCGTGTCACCCATCGCGCGCAAAACGGAGCGCCCCTCCCGCGGCGCGGGAGACCAGTGCCGCTCGGGCATGACGAAGATGAGCACGACCGTCGTGACGAGATAGCCGAGGCCACCGGCCAGGATCGGCGCCTGCAGGCCCCAGACCGCGGCGATCGGCACGCTGGCGATGATCCCGAGGGCGCCCGCAGCCCAGCCCCACTGGGCAGCCCGGAGGTAGATCTGGCCCGTCCCCTGGTTGCCGGTCTCGTCGCTGATCCATGCCTCCGTGGCGCCCGAGGTGAAGGTCGCCCCGACTCCCCAGAGCACCTGGCCGATCAGGATCGTTCCGAACAACGGCCAGGCGCCCCACACGATCAGGCCGATCCCGATCAGCCCCGTTCCGATGATGACGCTCAATCGACGGCTGACCGTGTCGGCCAGCACGCCGGTCGGAATCTCGAACAGGAAGGCCGAGAGCTCCAGGGTCGTCCCCACCAGCACGAGCTGGAAGGCATCGAGCCGGGCGACCTGGATCATGAACAGCCCCGCGGCCGTGATGACCATCATGAAGCAGAAGTTGCCAGCGGCTTCCTCGCCGAGATAGATCAGGTAGGCGCGCCGCGCGCCTTCGAGGGTCACGCCGGGTCGTCGCGGAGGCGGGCGTAGACGATGAGGTCGTGGTAGCCGCCGGCACGGTACTGCGCCCCGCGCTGGATCCCCTCGCGCTGGTAGCCAGCCTTCTCCAGCGATCGCTGCTCGGGCAGGTTCTCCACATCGGTCGAGGCCTCGACGCGGTTCACCGCGGTTTGCTCGAACAGGTACGCCGCCAGCTGCCGCTGGGCCTCCGTGCCATAGCCCCTGCCGCGCGCTTCGGGGATGAGCGAGATCCCGATGTTCCATGCCGCCGACTCGGGGTTCGGTCCGTACATGACCCGATGCCAGCCGACCGTGCCAATAAGTGAGCGGTCGGCGATGAGCTCCACGACGAGCATGCCGTTGTGGTCATTGCGCAGCGGACCCGACGCCAGGACGTCGCGGGGCAACGGTCCAAGCGGCATCCCGAAGTCGTTGAACTCGCCGCGGATGGCCGGGCTCTCCCAGCTTTCGATCAGATCGGCGTCTGCGAGGGCCACATCCCGCAGGCGGACACGGTCAGGGTTCATGCGTCCGCCAGTATCGCGCAGAGGTTGACGGGTGCCGTATCCTGCGCCGCAATGCCCCGCCCAGGGGCGCACCCCAGCACCCGGAGGAGAGGATTCCATGATTCGCCGCACCCTTGCGGTCCTCGCACCGATTGTTCTGCTCGTCGCCTGCAGCAGCCCGGCCAGCTCCGGGGAGCAGAGCCAGGGCGGGGCCGCCAGCGCGGGAGCCAGCTCGCCCGCCAGCGAGAGCACAGCGCCTGGCGAGAGCGCGGCCGCCAGCGCAGGTGGGGGCGGTGGTGGTGGCGATAGCCTCGCCAGTGTCGACCTGACGATCACCGGTGGGGACTACGCCGGCCACTATCAAGTCGAGATCACCGGATCCGGCGGCTGCTCGTCTGGGGTCCAAGGCCCAGGCACGTTTGCGGTGGCGAGCGTCACGGTCGATCCCGCCGATGCGTTCATGGGGCCGCAGCTGACGCTGTACGACGCCGACGCGGCCTCGGCCGCTGGCGGCGACAACGCCCAGTTCTCGGCCGCGTTCCCGTTCAACAACTATGCCTACACCGTCGAGGTGAATCCGTACCTGACTGCCTCGCAGGGCAGCAACTTCGGCTCAGGCACCGCAACCCTCGACAACCGCGGCTCGACAGCCACGATCACGATCGACGGCACGACCGCGGCTGGAGAGCAGGTACAGGCCACGATCGAGTGCCACACCGTCGCGAATTTCTAGGACACTTCGCTCGTCGGGAACGGCCGCGGACCGCGAGGGTCCCGCGGCCGTTTCTATTGCACCGTCAGCGTGACGGTGGCCTTCAGGTTGATATTCCGGCCGGCGCACTGGCCGAGCGAGAACGGCGCTAGGGCGCTCACTTCCCAGCGTCCGGGCGGGAGCAGGAACTCGGGCTCGGCATTCCAAGCCTCGTAGAACGCTGCATTGGGCTCGTCGGGGGAGTAGCCGCCGCCCTTGCGAAATGAGTATGCCAGCGGATTGCGGCTCATCTCCCAGTACGCGCAGGCCATGAGCCAGAGGGGCTGCATCTCGCGGTCGCCAGTGAGTTCAACGACGGCAAACTTGACGTGCGGACCCGGCCCGGGACCAGACACCGCGACGGAGCCAGGGCCAAGGTAGGAGAACTCAGCGCTCACGGAAATCGGTTGGTCGGCACCCCAGACGAGGTGCGGCGATGAGATCGTGAGCAGGAAGCCAGCCTCACGGTCCTCGCTGCGCACCGAGGTCGTGGCCAGGCACGCAGCGAGTACCACGGCAGCCAGCAGGACGGCAACGAACGGACGGAGCCTCCGCGCCATCGACCAACGGTAATCCCTACGACAAGGCCGCCAACACCTTGAGGGCCGTCTCGACCGGGTCGCGGCCCGGCGGCACCGGAATTCGGACCTGGTTCGAGGCCGCCGCCGGTCGGAACCCGGCGAGCGTCAAGGCGCGAACCACCACGGCACGGTCGTAGCGCGGCCACTTGAGCGTGATCCGCCCCGGCTCCGCGCGCACGTCGGGGACGCCCGCTGCCTCCGCGGCCATGCGCACCCCGACCGCTCGGAAGAGCCCCTCGACCGGCTCCGGCGGCGGACCGAACCGGTCACGCAGCTCGCCACGGAGGGCCGTGACATCGGCCTCGCTGTGGATGGCCGCGAAGCGGCGATAGGCTTCCAGCTTGGCGCCGGCATCGGCGATGTAGTCATCTGGCAGATAGGCGGACCCGGGCAGGTCCAGGCGGACGCCGGCAGGCTCGGGCTCGATCGCCCGGCCGCGGCCCGCGTCGACTGCCTCGGCCAGCATGCGGGTGTAGAGCTCGAAGCCGACGGCTGCCATGAAGCCGTGCTGCTCCGCACCCAGGATGTTGCCCGCTCCGCGAATCTCGAGGTCCGAGAGGGCGATCTGGTAGCCAGCCCCGAGGTCGGAGGCGGAGAAGATGGCATGGAGCCGCTTCCGCGCGACCGCCGAGAGCGGCTGCCCGCGACGGTGCAGCAGGTAGGCGTGGGCGCGCCGATCTGATCGGCCCACCCGACCCCGCAGCTGGTAGAGCTGCGCCAGCCCGAGCGTATCGGCGCGGGCGATGATGATCGTGTTGGCGTTCGGGATGTCGAGCCCCGACTCGATGATGGTCGTGCAGACCAGCACGTCGAAGCGGCCGGAGTCGTAGTCGAGCATCACCCGCTCGAGCATCCCCTCCGCCATCTGTCCATGACCGATGGCGACCTTCGCCCGCGGCACCAGGCGTCGCACACGCTCGGCGGCGGCCTCGATCGTCTCGACCCGGTTGTGGACGTAGAAGACCTGCCCGCCGCGGTCGAGCTCGCGGTTGATCGCGTCGCGCACCAGGCCGTCGTCGTCCTCCGCGATGCGGGTGAGGATCGGCAGCCGCGCCTCGGGCGGCGTCTCAATCACCGACAGGTCGCGGATCCCCACGAGTGAGAGGTGCAGCGTGCGGGGGATCGGCGTGGCAGAGAGGGTCAGGACGTCGACCTCCTTCCGCATCGACTTGATGCGCTCCTTGTGGCCGACCCCGAAGCGCTGTTCCTCGTCGACCACGAGCAGCCCCAGGTCGGCGAACGCGATGTCCTTCGAGAGGATCCGATGCGTCCCGATGAGGATGTCCACCTCGCCGCCGGTGGTCGCGTCCACAATCTTCGCCTGCTCGGCCTTGCCGACGAAGCGGCTGAGCATCTCGACCCGCACCGGGAAAGGGGCCAGGCGCCGGCGGAACGTGCCCAGGTGCTGCTGCGCCAGGACCGTGGTCGGCACCAGCACCGCGACCTGCTTCCCGTCCTGCACCGCCTTGAAGGCGGCCCGCAGGGCGACCTCGGTCTTGCCATAGCCGACGTCGCCGCAGACGAGCCGGTCCATCGGCCTCCGGCGGAGCATGTCGGCCTTGACCTCTTCGATGGTGCGCACCTGGTCGGGTGTCTCCGTCCACGGGAACGCCTCCTCCAGCTCGCGCTCCCAGGTCGTGTCCGGGCTGAAGGCGAAGCCAGGCGCCGATTCGCGCGCCGCGTAGATCTCCAGGAGGTCCATGGCCAGCTCGGCCACTGCGCGTCGCACGCGGC
>DATJIJ010000063.1:0-24847 GCA_035493355.1 Candidatus Methylomirabilota bacterium | reverse complement strand
GCATCCAGCTCGCCGTAGTCGAAGCGGGCCGGTCCCAGGTACGTCTCCAGGTCCTCGGGCTTGACGACGACCTTGACCGATGCATCGGCCGCCACCCGTCGCGCCACCTTGCGGGCGATGTTCGCAAGCTCGCGCTCCATGTTCCGGACCCCGGCCTCATGGGTGAAGGCCTGGATGAGGCGCACCATCGCCTCCTCGCTGACCTCGAGCTGCTCGGCCGTCAGGCCGTGGTTCTCGAGCTGCTTCGGCATCAGGAAGCGCTGCGCAATGCGGAGCCGCTCGAGCTGCGTGTAGCCGGGCAGCTGGATGATCTCCATCCGGTCGCGCAGGGCCGGTGGGATCGTGTCGACCATGTTGGCGGTGGCGATGAAGAGCACCCGCGAGAGGTCGAACGGCACCTCCAGGTAGTTGTCCTGGAAGCTGTTGTTCTGCTCGGGATCGAGCACCTCCAGCAGCGCCGATGACGGGTCGCCACGGAAGTCCATGCCGACCTTGTCGATCTCGTCGAGCATGAAGACCGGGTTTGACGATCCGGCCGTCTTGATGCTCTGGATGACGCGTCCCGGCAGCGCACCGATGTAGGTGCGCCGGTGTCCGCGGATCTCCGCTTCGTCGTGGATGCCGCCGAGGCTCATCCGCACGAACTTGCGGCCCATGGCACGCGCGATGCTCTTGCCAAGGCTCGTCTTGCCGACGCCAGGAGGGCCGACGAAGAGGAGGATTGGGCTGCGGATCTTCTCCGCGAGCTTGCGCACCGCCATGTACTCGAGGATCCGCTCCTTGGGCTTCTCGAGGCCGTAGTGGTCCTCGTTGAGGACCTTCTCCGACTCGTCGAGGTCGAGGTTGTCATCGGTCTGGACACCCCACGGCAGGCTGACGAGCCAGTCCACGTAGGTGCGGATGACGCCCTGCTCCGGCGAGGCGCTCGGAATGCGGTTGAGGCGATCAACCTCCTTGAGCGCCTTCTCCTTGACGTCGTCGGGCATCGCCGACTCTTCGACCTTGGTCTTCAGCTCGCCGGCCTCGGCGACCGCGGGGTCGTCCTCGCCGAGCTCCTTCTGGATTGCCTTGAGCTGCTCGCGGAGGATGTACTCGCGCTGCGTTTTGTCCATCTCGGACTTGACTTCGCTCTGGATGCGGCCCTTCAGCTCGAGCACTTCGATCTGCTTGGCCAGGAACTGGCCGACCATCCGCAGCCGCTCGGCCACGTCGATCGTCTCGAGCAGCTGCTGGCGCGCCTCGGTGCTCATGTCGGGGGAGTAGGCGACCATGTCGGCCAGCAGCCCGCCGTCGCTGATGTTGCGCGCGGCGACCGCGACCTCCGGCGGCACCGATGCCCCAGAGCTCACGTACTGCTCGATCTGCCCCTGGACCGATGCCATCAGGGCCTCGACCTCCAGGCTCTTCTCCTGGTCGTCGTCGATCAGCTCGATGCGGGCCTCGAGGTGCGGATCCGTCTGCACCAGGTCGAGGAGGCGAATCCGCTTCTGCCCCTGGACGATGGCCCGGATGGTGCCGTCCTGGAGACGGATCACCTGGGCGATCTTGGCCAGGGTTCCGATGGAGTACAGCTCGTCGACCGAGTTGACCTCCTCGGTCTCGTTGCTGCGCTGGGTAATGAGCGCGACGGGCTGCGAGGTGCGGACCGCGCGATCGAGTGCCTTGACGCTGCGGTCGCGACCGACCTGCAGCGGAACGATCATCTCCGGGAAGATCACCGTGTCGCGGAGGGCGACCAGTGGGAGCACCTGGATCTGGTCGACTTCGACCTCGACCTCGGGCTCGACGTTCTTGTCATCCATGGTTCAGCTTGCTGTCCCTTCAGTCGAGGCGCCCACCGGCTCCGGCGCGTCCTCCTCGACGTATCGCTCGACATCGTCTCCATCGAACAGGTCGTACACGCGGATCTTGCCCAGCGCTTCGAGCTGAAGGATGACCTTGACGCCCGCCAGGTTGACCCCCTGGCGTCGGGTGAGAAAACGGATGACACGCACCCGCCTGATATCGGCCTCCGAGTAGAGCCGGAGGTTGTTGCGCCGTTGGGGGCAGACGAGCCCCTCCTCCTCGTAGATGCGAAGGGTGCGCGGATGCACCTCGGCCAGCTCGGCCGCGATGCTGATGAAGTAGCGCGGTCGCTTCGGATCGCGGAGTGAGCTCATCTACCCTGCATGGTCGGTGGTTTTGACAACGTGCCGATTACCCTAAGGTCTACCAATGGCGTTGTCAACAGTGCTACCCGCGGACCAACAGCCCTAGACGGCGGCTCGCAGGATGTCGCGCAGCCGGGCGAGTCGCCCGCGGCTGCGGCTGACCTCGCGCGGCCCGAGTCGCCGATCGCCGTAGCGGACGAGCTGGTAGGCGCTCGCGAGACGGCGCAGGGGGGTCCCCGGCAGGCCCTCGCCAGCAACGCGCTCGGCGTGCGCCGCCGGCGTCTCGGTCGACCGCCTCGGCCAGCGGCCGTCGCGTTCCAGCGTCTCGAGCGCGGTCAGGTAGGCGCCGGTCGGGTCGTTGGGATCGGCCTTCGGACGGCTGCGTCGGGGCGGTGGTGTGACCGGCGCCGCCTCGGTCGGGATGACGATCTGGCGCTCCTCGAACGGATCCTCCGGCGCAACCCGGTAGCGGCGCCGCTCCTGCCAGCGCAGGTAGATGATCATGGCGAGGATCGCCAACTCGACGATCAGCAGGATGATGACGCCGGAGAAGACGATCACCGTCGGGGCGTCGCTCACCACGTCGCCAGGATCGATGGCCATGAACGACGGCAGTTCGATATGCGGGAACTGGATGCCGTTCGGCACGACGATTTCCGTCAGGGCTGCGATGACGACGACCAGCGGTGTCGCGATGAGCAGCAGCACGAGGAAGATGACGCGCAGCGGGCCGATCAACGCGACGAGGACCGCGCTGGCGGGCACGCCCAGGAAGACCGCAGCCGGGATCCCCACCGCGGTGAGCCCCAGCGCAACGCCGAGCACCAGCAGCAGCCACGACCGATTCGTCCGCCAGTCGCTGCCAGTCGCCCTGCGGACCGCCTCGAGGCGCGCCAGGCCAACTGCCGTGAAGGCCGATCCGGTGAAGACGATCGTGCCCATGAAGGCGGCCGATGTGAAGGCGATCTCGGCGGCCCCCGAGGTGAGCTGGTGGCCGATCAGCCATGGGATGGCGAGGCCCGGCACCGCCCACCGCAGCAGCTGTCCCGCCATCTGATCGTCGTCGTCAGCCGCCCGATGGGCGTCGCCGCGCCAGACCGCGATCGCGGCAACCCAGCCGGCGGGGTGCGTTCCGAGGGCATCGAGGGGATGGCCGTTGACCAGCAGGGTGCGGACCTCCGGTGCGAGCAGCCATCCCACCGCCCCGCCGACCACCATCAGCAGCGGGAGGCCGATCGCCTCGGCCCCCGCAGACTGCCACCGGGTGCGACGCCCCCACGCCAGCCCCATCCAGGCGAGGAGCGCCAGCTCGATGGGCCCGACCCGGGGGATCGCGCCCGAGAAGGCCTGTACCGCGGCGTAGACGACGGCCAGCCAGCCGCCCTCGGCCAGCACCTGGACGGTGGGGAGGAGGACCCTAACCGGCCACGACGAGCGCATCGGCTGCCTCCCAGTCCGGGTCGAGGGTCGCCGTCGAGGCGGGCAGTCCCGCGTGCCGAACCGATGCGGCATGCGAAGCAGCTTCGTCGCCGAAGGCGATGTGCTCCACCCGATATCCGCTTTGCGCCAGCCGCTGCATGGCAGCAAGGAAGGTGAGCGGATCGCGCGAGGATAGGGTCAGCACCACGCTCCCCGGCGGGACGCGGCGGGTCAGCCAGGTGAGGAGGCTGCCGTACGGGCGCGAGCTGATCGGCCCGATCCGCGCCAGGAGCTCCGAGACGCGCGGCAGCTGGCCGTACGAGGCTCGCGGCGGGAGGTAGGCCAGCTGCTGGATCGTGCCCGTGAAGCTTGCCGCAGCGATGCCGCACGCTGCTCCCTCGGCGAGCAGCTGGCGGGCGAGCGACGCGGCCGCCACGCACAAGCCCTCGAACGTGGCGTCGTGATAGGTCATCTCCCAGTGCGGACCCTCGATCGTCTGCACGTCGAGCGCAATCACCACCTCGCGCCCTCGCGCCGGCTCGAAGCGGCGGCTCACCGTGGCGCCGAGGCGGGCACTTGCCCGCCAGTGGACCTGGCGCATCGAGTCGCCCGGCTGGAAGGGACGCACGCCGCCGTACAGCGCGGGGTCCGCGTGGAGCGAGCGGCGCGCTCGCCGCTCACCGAGGGGAGCGGCATCGTAACCACGGAGGTTGAGTGGCACCGTTCGCGGCCCCACCAGCAGCATCTCGTCGGTGGCCACCTCGCCGCCACCCGCGTCCCGGCCCAGGAGGTCGCGCACCTTCAGCCGTACCGGGCCGAACTCGTAGAGTCCCCGACGCGACGCGTCGAGATGAAAGTGGCGGACGACGCGCTCGAACCAGGTCAGCGCCCACGCATTCGCCAGCACGCGCCGCCCGAGGCGCTCGTCATCCCAGTCCATGGCTGGCCGTTCGCGCACTCCGATCCCATCGGTGACCAGGTCCTCGGCGGAGATCCACGGCAGCGGCAGCGGCTTGCGATTCCAGATCGTGACGTCGAGCGGGACGGTGTCGCCGACGATCGCGCGACTTGTGCCCAGGGTCCGCTCGTACTCGACCCGGCCCATCCCGTATCGGCTCCAGACGCGTGTGAGCGAGCCATAGCCGATGGTCGCCGCGGCGACCAGGAAGAGCCCGGGCGCGCCAGCCGCGCCACCGATCAGGACCATCAGCGCCGCCAGCGCCAGCCAGCCACCCATCGGCTTGTCGGTGGCCTAGCTGGAGTCGCCGGCGAGCGGGACGGGGACCGCCTCCAGCACGGCGTCGATCACGCCCTTGACCGTCGCGCCGCGCAGCTCGCGGTCGATGTCGAGGAGGAGCCGATGCTCGAGCACGGGATGCGCGACGTCCCGGATGTCGTCCGGCAGCACGAACCCTCGCCCGTCGAGGAGGGCCCAGGCCTGGGCCGCGCGATAGAGCGCGGTGCTGCTGCGGGGGGAGGCGCCGAGCCGCAGGTCTGCGTGCTCTCGCGTCGCGCGCACCAGCGCCACGAGGTAGCTCTCCACGTCCTCGCTCACGAGGATCGTGCGAGTCGTCCCGCGCAGGGCCATCAGGCCATCGGTATCGATGACCTCCTTCACCGCCTCGAGCGGCTCGGCGGACGCCTGGTAGCGCCGGGCGATCTGGCGCTCGCCACCCTCATCCGGGTATCCCATCTCGATCCGCAGCAGGAAGCGGTCGAGCTGCGCCTCGGGGAGCGCGAAGGTCCCCTCGAGCTCAATCGGGTTCTGCGTGGCGAGCACCAGGAACGGGTCGGGGAGGGGCCGGGTCTGTCCCTCGGCGGAGACCTGGCGCTCCTGCATCGCCTCGAGCAGCGAGGACTGGGTGCGAGGCGTGGCGCGGTTGATCTCGTCGACGAGGAGGACGTTCGCGAATACGGGCCCAGGCACGAAGCGGAACTCTCCCTTGTCCAGGATGCTGCTGCCGGTGACATCGGTGGGGAGGAGGTCCGGGGTGCCCTGCACCCGCGCGAAGGTGAGCCCAAGGGCCTTGCTGAACGCGCGCGCCAGCAGCGTCTTGCCGACCCCTGGGACGTCCTCGACCAGCGCATGCCCCTCGGCGAGGAGGGCAGTTGCCATCTGGCGCAGGGGAAGCGAGGCGCCCACGACCGCCGCAGAGATGCTCGACCCCAGGTCGTCCAGGAACCGCGCCCCGTCGAGGGTGGGGGCCGGCTCGGTCATTCCCCGATCAACAGGCTGCGAAGCTCCGCCTCATGCTCTGCGGAGGTGACCGCCAGCAGCTTGTCCCCGCTGCGCAGGGTGGTGTCGGCACGGACCACGATGGCGTGCTCGTCGCGCACCACGACCGCGATCGAGCTGCCCTCGGGAAGCTCCAGGTCGCGGAGCACCTTGCCGATCACCGGTGAGCTGGCGTCGAGCTGCGCCTCCACGATCTGGACCTCGCCGCCCTCCAGCTCGGCGAGGTGAAGGAGGTCGTGGATCGGAATCTCGTGCTCGATGAGGGCCAGGATGCTGCGGGTCGGGCTCACCGTGTCGTCGATCGCGAGGCGGCGGAAGAGGGCCTCATTGCTCGGGTTGTTGACCCGCGCAATGGCGCGCGGCACGTTGAACTTCATCTTCGCCACCTGGCAGGCGACCAGGTTGTCCTCGTCGTCCCCGGTCACTGCCGCGATCACGTCGGCACGCGCCATCCCCGCCTCGGCCTGGTATCGCCCCTCGCAGCCATCGTTGGGGATCACGATGCTGCCGAGCTCGTCGGCGATCGTGCGGGCGCGGCCGGGATCCTTCTCGATCATAACCACCTCGTGCCCGGCGGCCAGAAGCTCCTTGGTCAGGTAGTAGCCGACGTTTCCGCCGCCGATGACGACCACGTACATGTCAGGTACCCGCGCCTTCCGCCGAGGGTTCATCGGTCGCGGCTTCTTCGCTCGCGGCTTCGTCGATCGCCTTCTGCGCGTTGGCTGCGGCGCGAGAGCCGGCCGGCGGGATTCCCTGCCGCGGCTCGGCGGTCGGTGGCTCGACTGCTCCCTTCGTCGCCTCGGCTCCCTCGGCGGCCGCCACGGCCAGCGCATCGGCCAGGATCACGGTGCGACAGATCGTCTCGAGGCCGAGCGTTCGGTACGCCTCGGCCCGCAGCGGGTCGTTGATCTTTGCGATCACGCGCGGGATGCCGAAGATGTGCTTTCCCAGCTGGGCCGCCAGCGCGTTGCGGTTGTCGCCCTCGGTGAGCGCCATGAGCAGGTCGGCCAGATCCGCCCCGGCACCGCGGAGGATGTCCTCGTCGCTGCCACTGCCACGCACCGTGACGCCCGCGAACGTACTCGGCAGTCGGTTGAATGCGCGCTGGTCGACGTCGATCACCGTCACGTGGTCCCCGCGCTGGTCGAGCTCGGTCGCCGTCCGCGCGCCGACGCGCCCGCAGCCGATGATGATCACCCTCATGGCGTGTGTGCCAGCTCCTCCGTCTCGGCTCGCAGGCACCAGACCGGTGCCGTCGAGTTGCGCATGACATACGGGACGGTGCGTCCCGCGTCCCATCCACCGCCGAAGCGCCGCTTATAGCGTAGTCCCATCACGATGAGATCGGCGCGCCGCTCCACGGCGTCGTCCACGATCGCGGCGCCCGCCGCGCGGGCTTGCGCGATCCCCGTCTCGACCTGGACCTCGTGCTCGGTCAGGAACGACTCCCCGTGGCCCAGCGCCTCGTCGGCGAAAGCCACCGCCGTCGGGTCCTGGGCATCCAGCTGCCGCTCGAAGGGGATCTCGATCACATGGAGCAGGAACGCCTTGCCGGCGCTCCCGGCCAGCAGGATCGCGGTGAGGCGCAGGGCGGCGTCGTCCGCCTCGGTGCCGGCGATCGGGACGAGGATGCGGTCGAAGGTGAGCAGGGCGGGGCGCTTCTCACGCCGGCCGAAGATCATCTGGCCGATATCCTACGGCGCCCCGTCACCCCTAGCGACCGATTGACAGCCGCTCGACGAGCCAGCGCGGGAGGCCAACCTCGCGCATGAGGCGCTGCGTCAGGGCAATGTCATAGCGGACCCGATGGAATTCGGCGACGCCCGCCTCGATGTCCAGGATCAGGTACGAGGCATCCGGGTTTCCGTCGCGGGGCTGTCCCACGCTTCCCGGGTTGACCAACGCCCGGCGCTCGTCCAGCGCGATCTTCGACCCGGGCGCGGCCGGGACGACCGATATGTGGATCCCATCGGCGCGATAGATGACGGGCAGGTGGGTGTGGCCGTAGAGGCAGCTGCGCGTCTGGAAGGCGGGCAGGTTGGCGGCAGCGATCGCCGCGTCGGTGATGTACTCCCATATCGGCTCGCGCGGCGAGCCGTGGACCGCCGTCAGGTCCCCGTCGGTCCGCACCTCCGGCAGGGCGGCGAGGTAGGCGCGCGAATTCTCGTCGAGCACTGTCGTCGTCCACTGGATCGCGGCCTGGGCGTCCGGGTTGAACCACGATGCATCGACCGTGCCGATCGCCGCGCCGTCGTGGTTGCCGGTGACGGCCCGCGCGCCGAGCTCCTGGAGCCGGCGGATCACCTCGTTCGGCTGTGGCCCGTAGCCCACGATGTCGCCCAGCACCCACAGCTCGTCGACCGGCCCCAGCGCCTCCGTTACGGCGTCGAGCGCAGCGAGATTGGCGTGGATGTCCGACAGGACAGCGAGGCGCATGGGGGTCGGAGTATACCGATGGTCAGCCGAGCGGCCGGCGCCCGGGCTCGCCGGCGCGTCGCGGGAAGCGTGCGTCCGTCTCGCGCTCCTTGGGCACGATCACGAAGCGATGGCCGCCCAGTGCGGCAACCCCGGGATCCACGATCCGCAGACGGCCGCCCCCGAGCTGGCCGATCGCGGCGCGGCCCCGCCGCACCTCCTCGTCGGCCTCGGAGAGCGGTCCCTTCCAGGCCAGCAGCGACCCTCCCGGCGCCACGAGCGGCAGCGCCAGCTCGGCCAGCACCGGCAGGGCGGCACAGGCCCGCGCCGTGGCGAGGTCGTAGCGTCCCCGGTGCGAAGGGTCGCGTCCGAGAGCCTCGGCACGGTCGCCGAGGACGGTGACGTTCGGCAGGGCAAGCGCCTCGACGAATTCGGCCAGGATCGCCGCCTTCTTGCCGACCGAGTCGACGAGCGTCCAGCGCATCTGCGGTCGTGCCATCGCCAGCGGCAGTGCAGGGAGGCCACCGCCCGAGCCGAGGTCGATGGCGTTGCGGGGAGCCATCCGGTCGATCTCCGGCAGGGCGGCGAGCGAGTCGAGCAGGTGGAGGCGGGCGACGTCATCGGCGGAGATGACCCGGGTCAGGTTCAGGCGCCGATTGCCGGCCAGGAGGAGCTCCACGAACCGCTGCGCGAGGTCCATGAACCCGGCGGGCAGGCCGTTCGCAATGAGCGGCGCGTCAACGAGCAGCCCTTCGAGCGCTCGTCGGGCAGCTCCCGCCGTCTGTTGATCGGTGCTCGGCAAACGAAAATGCCTCTCCGGTGGCGTTTCGGTCTTCCCGGTCACGAGCGGTCTTGGTGGCCGGCTTTCGCATCGGCCCCGCGCGTGCCCGGTTACCGTACTCGGCCGCCGGGGAAGCAGGACGAACAGCGTACCGCCGTCGACCGGAGCCAGCAACCCGGGTTATCCACCAATCTCCGCAGGAGGAGCCGATCTGTGGATAAGTCGCCGGGCTATACTCGGCTTCGATGACGCCAGGGGCCCGGCGGGCCGGTACGATCGGGGACCAGTGGCGGCGGCGCTGACCAGCGGTTCGCCGCGCTTCGCTCACCAGAGCGAGGCTGAATTGGCCCGAATCCTCGACTTCTACGGTGTCGCATGGCGATACGAACCCGACGTCTTCCCCATCTCCTGGAACGCCGACGGCGCGGTCGTCGAGTCGTTCGCGCCGGATTTCTACCTCCCCGAGATCGACATCTACCTGGAGCTGACCACCCTCAAGCAGACGCTGGTTCGCAAGAAGAACCGCAAGCTGCGCTGGCTCCGGCAGCTCTACCCGGAGATCCGCGTGAAGCTCTTCTACGCCCGTGACTTCCGCGCGCTGATGGTCAAGTACGGGCGCCTCGACTTCATGGCCGATGTCGCCGCCATGAACGGCAACGGACCTCTGAACCGGTGATGCACGCCGACGTCGAGGAGGTCCTCCTCAGCGGCGAGGAAGTCCAGGCCCGGGTGGCGGAGCTGGGAGCGCAGCTGGCGGCGGACTACGAGGGCCGCGATCCCGTGCTGGTGAGCGTCCTGAAGGGCTCGATCATCTTCCTGGCGGACCTCGTGCGCGCGATGCCGATCCCGCTGGCGATCGACCTGATGGAGGTCAGCAGCTACGGCGCATCCACGGAGTCGAGCGGACAGGTGCGCATCCTCAAGGACCTCTCGACTTCCATCGAGGGGCGCGAGGTGATCGTGGTCGAGGACATCATCGACACGGGCCTGACGCTCAATTACCTCCTCCGCTACCTGCATGACAAGGGACCGGCCTCGATCCGCATCTGCTGCCTGCTGGACAAGCCGGCGCGGCGCCTGGCGCCGATCGAGATCGACTACCGCGGCTTCACGATCGCCGACCGCTTCGTGATCGGCTACGGCCTCGACTACGCCGAGCGCTACCGAAACCTGCCGTACATCGGCGTGCTGCGGCCATCCGTCTACGGCGCGGCAGCCCCGGCCTAGCCCGCATGCCCGACGGTGCCCCGGGCGGCCGCTTCCGCTTCCCGATCCTGCTCGGCAGCGTGCTCATGATCGCGGCCGGGTTCCTGACCTGGTGGCAGGCAGGAGGCGAGAGCGTCGAGGGAGTGCCGATCCCCGCCAGCGCCGGGATCGGTCTCGAGGGTCCCGGGATCGTGGTCTATGGCGCGGCGCTCACGGCGCTGGTGCTGCTGGACATCGGCTACATGCGCGGGCGCTGGGGCTTCGTGCTCGACGGCCCGTGGGTGTACCTGGCCCTGGGCCTGGTCGCGGCCGCAGCACTTGCATACCGGTTCTGGGAGCTGTGGTCGGTGGGCTACCTGCCCCTCCCGCAGCGATCGCCGGGCCTCGCGGCAGCGGTTGTGGGGGTCGGCCTGGTCCTCTACGGCGCGGGTCGCGGGTTCGGGGCGCGGCGCCCGGTCTAGCGGGCCGCCGGCAGCAGCAGCGGGCTGATCAGGATCCAGCCCACGATCACCGCCACCAGCAGACCGCCGAGGATCAGCATCGGGCGCAGGTCGGGGCGGTAGTCGCCGGGCGACCGGCGGGGCGGACGCGCGTCGCCGGACATCGGCTCCGGCTAGATCTCGCCCAGGTAGGCCTGTCGCACCTGGACATTCGCCGCCAGGTTGGCGGCGGTATCCGCGAGGATGATCTGGCCGGTCTGGAGCACGTAGCCGCGGCTGGCGACGTTGAGCGCCATCTGCGCGTTCTGCTCGACCAGGAGCACGGTGGTGCCCTGCGTGTTGATGTCGGTGATGATCTTGAAGATCTGCTCGGTGAGGATGGGGGAGAGGCCCATCGACGGCTCGTCGAGGAGGAGCACCGTCGGCTCGGCCATGAGCGCGCGGCCGATGGCCAGCATCTGCTGCTCGCCGCCCGACAGCGTCCCCGCCTTCTGCGAGCGGCGCTCCTTCAGGCGGGGGAAGAGGTCGTAGACCCGTTCGATGTCGGCGTCGAACGAGCCGCTGCGGCTGAAGGCCCCCATCAGCAGGTTCTCGTACACCGTCATCTGGGCGAAGACATGGCGCCCCTCGGGCGACTGCGCGATCCCGGCCGCCACGATGCCGTGCGGCTTGACCGCCTGGATCTCGTTGCCGTTGAAGAGGACCTTTCCCTCGCGCGGCCGGGTGATGCCGCTGATCGTGCGCAGGGTGGTGGACTTGCCGGCACCGTTGGAGCCGATGAGGGTGACCACCTCGCCGGGGTCAACGGTCAGCGAGATGCCCTTCAGGGCGTGGATGTTGCCGTAGTAGGTGTGGATGTCGATCAGCTCGAGCGCGTGCGGTGTGCCGGTCATGCCGTCGCCTGCTTTCCGAGGTAGGCCTCGATCACGCGCGGGTTGGCACGGATCTCGGCCGGCGTCCCCTCGGCGATCTTCTCGCCGTAGTCGAGGACCGTGATGCGCTCGCTGACGCCCATGACGACCTTCATGTCGTGCTCGATCAGCAGGATGGTGAGCCCCAGCTCGCGGCGCAGGCGCCCGATGAAGTCCGTCATCTGGCGGGTCTCGCCCGGGTTCATGCCAGCGGTCGGCTCGTCGAGCAGCAGCAGCTTGGGGTCGCTGGCCAGGGCTCGGGCGATCTCGAGACGCCGCTGGTCGCCGTAGGGGAGGTTCTTCGAGAGCTCGGCGGACATGCGGCGCGAGATTCCGACCAGCTCCAGCAGCTCGAATGCGCGGCGCCTGGTCGCATCCTCCTCCTGGCGGATCCCACCGAGCCCGGTGATCGCCTGGTACCACTGCCCGCGCATCCGGACGTGGCGGCCGACCATCACGTTGTTGATCACCGTCATGTTCTGGAAGAGGCGGATGTTCTGGTAGGTGCGCGCCACGCCGAGCCCCGCCACGACGTGGGGGGCCATCTGCGAGATGTCGATTCCGTCGAACTCGATGGTCCCCGAGGTGGGGTGATAGACGCCGCTCAGCTGGTTGAAGAAGGTCGTCTTCCCCGCGCCGTTGGGACCGATGATCGCCACGATCGAACCGCGCGGGATGTTGAAGTCGATCTCGCGATTGGCGACCAGGCCCTCGAAGGCCTTGGTGACATCGGTCGCAACCAGCAGCGGGCGCTCCGCGGCGGCGTCGATGGCGGGCTGAGTGTCGGTGCTGGTCATCGGTCAGGCGTCCCCGGTGATCTCGTCATATTCGACCTTCAGCTCGCCTTCCTCGATCTCGCGGGCCTCCTCGAGCTCCGCGCGGCGCGACGCATCGGGGATCAGGCCCTCCGGGCGCAGCAGCATGACCGCAACGAGGACGGCCCCGTAGACGAGCACCTTGTACTCGGCGAACTCGCGGAGCAGCTCCGGCAGGCCGATCAGCGCCAGCGCGCCGACGATGATGCCCGGGATGCTCCCCATGCCTCCCAGCACGACGACCGCGAGCACGGTGATCGAGACCTGCAGCACGAAGCCGCCGGGGACGACCCCCTGGAGATGGGTGGCGTAGATGGCGCCGCCGACGCAGCCAACCGCCGCGCCCATCGCGAAGGCGAGCAGCTTGTAGTTGACGGTGCTGATCCCGGTCGCCTGGGCGACGTCCTCGTCCTCGCGCATCGCGTTCCAGGCGCGACCGGTCCGCGAGTACTTGAGCCGATAGGCGATGAACGCCGCCAGGATGCAGAAGCCCATCAGCGGGAAGTAGGTGGCCGCCGGGCCGGTCACCTTCCCCACGATCGGGAGGAAGTAGGTGCCGTCGTCGATCATGAACGGCACGCTCAGGATCCCGTTCGGGCCACCCAGCCACGGCTTGAGGGCATCCGAGCCGAGCAGCACGCGGGCGATCTCGCCGAACCCGAGGGTGACGATGGCGAGGTAGTCGCCGCGCAGCCGCAGGACCGGCGCGCCGATGAAGAGGCCGACCATCGCCGACAGCACGATGACGATCGGAAGCGCGACCCACCAGTTGAGCCCCCAGCCAAGCGCCGAGGTCGGCGACGTGATGAGCGCCGTGAAGTACGCCCCAACGGCGTAGAACGCCACGTATCCGAGGTCCAGGAGGCCCGCGTAGCCGACGACGATGTTCAGCCCGAGTCCCAGCAGCACGTAGAAGCCGACGAGGACGAGGACCTGGGTGAGGAACGACCCGGAGATGACCGGCAGGGTGTAGAGGAAGGCGATTCCCACGAGGATTGTTGCCCAGCGCAGCATCTTTCTCGTCCCGGGGTCCGCCGCAGCCACGCGATTGCGCGCGGCGCTTCGCGCGCCCGGCCAGATGGTCGCCAGGACCGCCCCGATGACGAGGACGATCGCGGCGCTCGCCGTGGAGAGGCCGTGAGACTTGTAGATGAACTGGGCCACGAGGGGCACCCCGAACTGCAGCAGCCGCGGTCGCAGGAACGGCTCGACCATGCTCAGCAGTACCATGGCGGTGGCCCCTCCCACGATGGCGCGTCGCACGCTCGTCGGAGCGACGCGGACGAGGGCAGCGATGACGGCCAGCGCTGTCGGGATGGCGACATTCAGCGCGGCGCCGGCTGCCGGCTCGAGGCCGAGATCACGGAAGCCGACGAAGGCCAGCAGATCGGTCGAGACGCGATTCAGGACCGTCCGAATGCCCGGCGAGAGCGCCTCCGCGGCCAGGAACGCGGCCGCGAAGAGGAGGCCCGCCGCCAGGCCCGCCGCCGCGGCGTGCGTGATCCGCAGCGAGTTGGAGATGGGCCGGCCAGCGAGGATGTAGCCGATCCCCACCGCTGGAAGCACCAGCATCAGGTGGCCGAGCGTCAGGAAGCCGGTGACCACTTCGCGTTTGGCGAAGGCAGACGCGATCCCGACCGCGACCAGGTAGACCATCACCACGCCGGCGATGAGGCCGGCCCGGACCGCGCTTCGCACTGTCAGGTTGCGTGACATCTACTTCCCCTCGGGACGGCCGAAGAGGCCATACGGGCGGAAGATGAGGACGAGGACCAGGACCGAGAACGCGATCACGTCTCGCAGCTGGTTCGGCGACGGGACGCCAAATCCGGCAAGCAGGAGTGTTGGGGCGAGCGATTCCAGGACCCCGAGCATGAGGCCGCCCAGCATGGCGCCCACGATGCTGCCGATCCCACCCAGCACCGCGGCCGTGAAGGCCTTGATGCCGGGGAGGAAACCCATCGACCAGATGACCTGGTTGTAGACGAAGGCGTACAGGACACCGGCCGCACCCGCCAGCGCTCCGCCGATGGCGAAGGTGATGGAGATGATGCGGTCCACGTCGATCCCCATCAGGGCGGCGGTGTCCTTGTCCTCGCTGACCGCGCGCATGGCACGACCGGTGCGCGTGCGTTCGACGAACCAGTACAGCGCGAGCATCAGGAAGAAGGCGGCGAGGATGACGACGAGGTGCGTCTTGAGGATGGGAATGCCGAGGATGTTGAAGGTCCCCTGGAGGGCCTCGACCCGTGGGTAGGCCTTGACGCCGTCCCCGTACAGGCCACGCACGCTGTTGCTGATGAAGAGCGAAGCGCCGATGGCCGTGATGAGTGGCACGAGACGTGGAGCCCGCCGCAACGGTCGGTACGCGATCCGCTCGAGGAGGAGCGCGACGATCGTGGAGCTCAGGGCGCCGACCACCAGGATGATCGGCACGGCGATCAAGGGCGAGGTGTTGAGGATCCCGTTGGAATTCAGCCAGGAGGCGGCGAAGAAGGCGGTCATTCCGCCGAACATGAAGACGTCGCCGTGGGCGAAGTTGATCATGAGGAGGACGCCGTAGACGAGCGTGTAGCCGAGGGCGACGAGGGCATACACACTGCCCTGCGAGATCCCGAAGATCAGGAGATCGCGCCACTGGTCGCCGCTCAGGCGGGTGGTGGAGAGGGTGGTAAAGACACCGACCGCTACGCCGACCACGATGGCCACCCGCAGGGCCCAGAGGATGACGTCTACCAGAGACAGGTTGGACGGCCGTCGCACCGGAACCGGGTCCTCCTGGGTGGCTGCCAATCAGACGAGGTTTGGGGAGTGTACCTAGGGGATGCAAGAGAGCGGGTGGGCCGCTAGCCGGCCCACCCGCTCTGGGTTCTTCCGATCAGATGGTTACGTGCCTACTGGGCGCGGGTCGTGTAGACCTCGGTGTAGACGCCGTCCTTCAACTGAGCGATCGAAACGTCCTTGGCGCCACAGTCGCCGTCGCCGAAGGTGCCGCCACAGGTCAGCGTACCGGTGAGGCCGGGGTAGTCCTTCAGGCTTGCGAAGTGCTCACGGATGCCGTCCCTCGAGAAGAAGGACGTCCCGTCTGCACCGTCGCCCACGTGGGCGGCCACGATGGCATCCATCAGGATGTTGAACGCATCGTAGGCGTGTGCGTGGTACGGGGCCTGGGGCTCCGTGGTCCCCTCGAGCGCGAGGAGCTTGGGGAGGAAATCGTCGGTGTACTTGGTACCGAAGTTCAGGTCAGGACCGGAGAAGTACATCCCGATCGATTCCGCGACGGTGCCCGCCGCCTGGATGAAGCCAGCGTCCTTGACGCCATCGGCGCCGAAGAAGATGGTGTCGGCCAGGCCGGGGATGTCGCGCGACTGGTTGACGATGAGCGGACCCTCGGGGTCGAAGATCGGCATGAAGATCATGTCCGGGGTCTCGGCCGCGATGGTGGTCAGGAGCGGATGGAAGTCAGTGTCGCCGACGGCCATCGCGTTCTGCGAGGTGATGGTGCCGTCGCACTGGGACTTGAACTCGTCAGCGAAGACCTGCTGCAGCTGCTCGGCGTACGGGCTGCCATCGTGGATGGTGGCCGCACTCTTGATCTTGAGCTCCTCGCAGGCGTACTTCGCAACCGCCGCGCCCTGGACCTTGTCGTTGTAGGCGGTGCGGAAGAACCACTCAGTACCGTACTGCTCGTGATTCGGGTCGGTCAGGCCAGGCGCCGTGTTCGACGGCGAGACCATGACAACGTGGGCCGGGCCAAGCACCTGCATCGCGGTGACCGCGGTGCGGGAACAGGTGGTCCCGATGACGCCCAGGATCGACGGGTTGCCAAGGATCGACTGCGCGGCAGTCTGGCCCGTGGCGGCGTCGCCACAGCCGGCGTCCTCATGGACGACCTCGACATCGCGTCCGAGCACCTGGCCGCGCTCCGTCTTCGCCACATCGATGCCGAAGTTGGAGTCGTTACCCAGGAAGGCAACGTCCCCCGTGATGGCCAGAGCGCTGGCGATCGTCAGCGGCTCGCCCGCTGGGACCTCAAAGCACCCGTTCTCCAAGGCGTCGCAGGCGGCAGCCGGATCGGCGGCGGCCGAGGCTGCGACGCTTGCCGCTTCGCTCGGTGATCCGCTGCCGGCGGGCGTACATGCCGCCAGGACGAGGAGCATGGCCGTCGAGACGGCGCTCCAACGCAAAATATTCCGCATCCAGTGATCCTCCAATTGCTCGGGTAGGCGCGAGCACGCCAGCTCAGTAAAGAGTGGGGCGCATCATAAGGGCGCCCTTCGTTGCAGCGCAAGAGGCGCGTGCTTGTACTGGCATTAGCCCCGGAAGCCCGCGCGCGTTCAAACGTTTGGTCGTCGAGCTCGAAATAGCCGCGTGGTATGCTTCCTTGGGTACGTCTGCAGCCCACGCGCTGCGTTTCGCTCCCGAGAGGCTCCCGTGGAGTATCACGTCCGCAGCGCCCGCCTGACCGATGTCGACGCCGCGATCCGCATCCTGATGCGCGATCAGGCCGATCCCGACCAGCAGCGCCAGGACGCCGACCGGCTCCGCACCCTTCTCTTCATGCCGTCGGCCACCGTGGTCGTCGCCGAAGCGGGGCGCGAGGTCATCGCCATCGGGGTCCTCTCGATCCGCCCGTCGGTCCGCTCGGGTCCGTTCATCGGCGTCGTCGATGAGCTCGGAGTGGCAACCGAAGCGGGACGGTCGGGGAGCGCCGCGCCGGCAGCAGACGCCGCGCAGCTCAAGGGGTTGGGTGTCTCGATTCTCGAGCACCTCGTCACCTCGGCGCGCAATAAGGGTTGTACGCGCGTGGACGTCACCGATCCTCTCGCCACCGCAGAGCCGGCGCTGCTGAAGCAAGCCGGGTTCGCGAGACGAGGGGCGCTTCTGAGCCGCGCCACCGTCTGAACGCTTCAGCCGGGGCGCGCCGGGCCGGGACACCGCAGCGTCAACCGCATCGGAATCAAACCTAGGAGAAGCTCAGTTGAGCAAGAACGTGGCCGTCTTCGTTGACGTTGCCAACCTCTACTATTCGGCCCGCGGGCTGGAGGTCGACGTCGATTACGTCGCCCTCCTCAAAGCGGCCACCAAGGGGCGCGACCTCATTCGCGCCTATGCCTATTCCGGGCTCGACCCGGAGAACGAAAACCAGCGCAAGTTCATCGACTTCCTGGGCAAGAACGACTACAAGGTCGTTCACAAGGACATCCGCAAGTTCGGCGACGGCCGCGTCAAGGCCAACCTGGACATCGAGCTGGTGGTGGACCTCTTCCGCCTCGCCGACCGGATGGACATCGCCGTGATCGTCTCCGGCGACGGCGACTTCGCCCCGGCCATCCGCGCGCTCCAGGACAAGGGCGTCCGCTGCGAGGTGATCAGCTTCCGGCCAAATACCAGCTCGGACCTGATCGCAGTGGCCGACGAGTTCATCGACATCATGAAGATCATCGGCATCGGCCGCGGCAAGGATGCCGACAAGGCCGCCAGCAAGGTGATGAGCGCGCCGCCGATGCCCGCCAAGGAGGTCGTGCCAGAGTTCGGCTTCCGCGAGGCTCCGGCTGCCGTGGCTGCCGCTGCGCTGGCCGCGATTCGCGAGGGTGGCGCCAAGCCCGCCGCGCGGGGGAGGGGCCGCAGCGCCCCGAAGCCCGAGCCGGTCTTCGACGCGATGGCTCCCGGGACGGAGGAGCCTCCGGAGGCGGTGACCGTCGCTGCCGATGGGACAACCGACAGCGCCACCGGCGAGGCACGTCGCCGCCGCCGCCGGCGGGGTGGCCGTGGCCGTGGACGCGGTCGCGGCCGCACCGATGAGGTGACGGCAGCCGCCCCCGCGGCAGACGCCGCCATCGGCTGGACCGAGCTCGACGACATCTCGCAGGCTGGCTCGGCCGAGGCCGATGAGGTCAGGGAGTACTCCTTCGAGGAGGCCGATGCCGCGACGCTCGCCGAGCTGGGCCTCACGTCCGAAGACGTGGCCGCCCTTGCGATCACCGAGCCGGACGCTCCGGCGGCGACCGATGCCAGGTCGAGGCGTGGACGCAAGCCGGCGGCAGCACCGGGCGAGGCCGATGCCAAGGCCGCAAAGCCGACCCGTGGTCGGACGCGTACAACCGCGAAGGCCAAGTCGGAGCCGGCCGAGGCCACCAGCGCCTCGCCGAAGCCCCGTGGCCGGACGGCCAAGGCGAAGGACGAGCCCGCCACCGAGGCGAGCTCACCGAAGCCCAGGTCGAGGTCCCGCGCCAAGGCTGCGCCTGACCCGGCGCCCAGCGAGGGTGCCGAGGAGGGAATCTGGCAGCGGTTCCGTGGGGCCCGCACCAAGACCCCGTAGGTTTCGGCGGATGCAGAAAGGCCGGCCCGCGGGCCGGCCTTTCGTTTTGGAGATGCCCGGGTTGGGTCTACTCCACCTCGTCGACGGTGCTCGCCTTCGGGGTGCGCTTGCGGGCGGGGGTCGGCGGTGCGATCTCGGACGGGAACTCCGTCGCGATCTCAGGCGACTCGATCGCTTCCATGATCGGCTCCGCGAGGGCGTCGCCGTTCGTGTCGCCGACGTCGGGCCGCTGGAAGATCGGGACCCACTCGCCCGCGGTGGCGGCTGCCTCACGGGCGCGGGTCGCAACCTCGCGCGCGCCGACGGACGCAACCTCTCGGGCACGCGTCGCCGCGTCCTTCGCGGTTTCCGCCAGCTCGTCGCGCATCTCGCGCCCAGCCTTCGGGGCGGTGAGGATGGCGGCGATCAGGCCACCGATCGCTCCGAGCAGCAGGCCGCCGAGGAAGGCACCCCAATGGCGCGGCTCGCGACGGGCGCGAATGCCCATCCGCACGGCGGCGTCATCGATGAGCTCCTTGGCGACGGGCATCGCGGCGCCGGCTGCGCCAAGCGCCACGGTTCGCTTGTTCCACAGCTTGTTGAGGCCGGGAAGCAGGTCCTGGCGCCAGGTGCGGTTGCCCCAGCGGAGGGCGTCGCGTCCCGCGCGGGCCGCATCACGGCGGATTGGCTCGGCGTCGCGCCAGCCCGTGGCTGCACGCTCTGAAGCCGTCTCCGCGGCCTCGCCGAGGGCGGCCACGAGGGCGCGGCCGCGCTTCGTTACTTCGTCTTGGACCTTGGGGTCGAACAGCCGCTCGACGATCGATTTGGCTGTCGTTACCTGATCGGCCATGGCTGGCATCTCCTTGGTTCTCAGGTTGGGGGCGTGCGTAAAAGTATGGCACCAATCGCCATATGGCGCCCCGCCGGCCGCCTGACGGTGCGGCGGATCCGGTTGCCGGCCGGCCGCCAGCGCGCGTGCCCGCGACGGATCGGCGGGGCATCGGCATCGTCGCCGCGAGGCCTGACCGGGTCGTTACCGGGGGCTTATCGGCTGCGCTGCCTATACTCCGGCGGTGATTCAGATGGCCTCCGCGGCGGGCTTTCTCAGCCTCGGACAGGCAACCGCCAGGACGATCGTGCAGCGGTCCGCTGCCTCTGGTCGCCTCCAGCGAACGCTGCTCATCCACGGGCCCGCCGGGAGCGGCAAGGGCGCATTCGTCGACGACCTGCTGGCGCTCCTCTTCTGCCAGGCGGCCGGTGGCGATCGGCCTTGCAACGTGTGTGACGGATGCCGGCAGGCCCGCGCGCGGACCCATCCGGACCTCGTCGTCGGGTCGCCGGAGCGCTGGCGTGAGGGGCGCTCCACGGGGGAGAGCATCGTGGCTGCGGCGCGAAGCTGGCTCGCCGACAGCGCCGGGGCACCGATCGCGGGGGAGCGGCGCGTGATCCTGGTCGAAGGCGTTGACCGCGCCAACGAGCAGACCCAGAACGCGCTGCTCAAGGCGCTCGAGGAGCCGACCAGCCGCCACATGTTCGTGCTGGTCGCCGACGAGCCGACCCGGGTCCTGCCGACCATCCGATCGCGAGCCCAGGCCCTGCGGATCGGGTCCGTTCCTCGCGCCGAGCTGGTCGAATGGCTCGTCGACCGCGAGCGTCTGCCGATCGACCAGGCCGATGCCTTGGCGCGGATCGCCGGCGGGATGGCCGGCACCGCCATTGGCTACGCCCGCGCCCCGCAGCTGGTTGATTGGCGGCGGCGCACGCAGCGCGAGCTGCTTGGGCTGCTGGCCCGCGGCCGGGCGGCTCGGTTCGGCTCCGTCCGCGACCTGCTGGATGACGCCGCGCGGCATGGCAGCGACCAGCCGGCGAATGACGCAGCAGCGGCCGAGGACGTGGTGAAGCCCACGGGCGCGGCCCAGCGCGAGGCAGCGCTGCTCATCGTCGACGCGTGGCTGGGTCTGACCCGGGACCTGCTCGTTGCCGCAGCCGGCCGGCCGGGGATCGCGGCGTCGGTGGCGCTCGACCCGGAGCTGCCCGGCATCGCGGCGAGCATCGGCCGCGGGGCGATCCGCGACTTCATCGCGCTCCTCGAGCGGATCCGCGACGGCCTCCGCCAGAACGCCGCTCCCCGCCTCGCCCTCGAGGTGGCGATGCTGACCTGGCCGACCCTGCCGGACCGGTGAGCGAGGACTCGAGGGAGGGCCTCGAACGCCTCTCCGCAACGATCGTCGGGCGGGTCCAGGGCGTTGGCTTCCGTTGGTGGGTCCGCTCCTTCGCGGACCGGATGGGGCTGACCGGCTGGGTCATGAACGGAGCCGATGAGCGCTCAGTCGAGCTGGTGGCCGAGGGCCTCCCCGCGGCCCTCGACGAGCTCGAACGACTGCTGGGCCAGGGGCCTCCCGGAGCGGTGGTCGATCGCGTCGACGCCACCCGCTCGCCGGCATCGGGCGGTTACGGCCGGTTCCAGATCACCCGACCATGAACTGGCGCGCGATCGGGTGCGGCACCCTGGCGATCGTGGTCTTCGTGGCGATCGGGTTGTGGGGGATGTCGAAGGCCTTCGACCGGCTCGACGGATGCCCGAACCGGCTGCAATGGGGCGACCGGGTCTACCTCCCGAACGGGTCTCCGCGGGCCGAGCCGAGCTTCGCGGAGGGCTCACCGGTCGAGATTGGCTCGACCTTCATCGGCCTGACCACGCGACAGGTGTGGGGCCCTCCCGGCAGCGCCCCGTCCGAATCGGCCGGCGACCGGCCGACCCGGATCTACCTCGACTGCGACGACGGCAGCGTTCTCCTCTTCGCCGTCCAGAGCGCCTCGCCCTAGGGCGTGGCGCTCAGCCGCTGGTGGGCGGCGAGGGCGTAGCGGTCCGTCATGCCGGCCACGTAGTCGGCGACCTGGGTGACGAGCGGAGCATCGGCCTCGCGATAGGTGGCGGGGATCTGGTCCGGATGCGCCAGGTGGTGGTCGACCAGCGCGCGGAGCGTCTCGATCGCTCCGCGCTGCTCGCGCAGGAGCGGCGGCGCCAGGTAGACGCGCTCGAACATGAAGGCTCGCAGCTCGTGCATGACGGCGAGTGTCTCGTCGTCCATCCGGACCTCGCCGATCCGCAGCGAGTGGTCGATCACCGCGTCGATCATCTCGCCGACCCACACCCGCCCCGGCTCGCCGAACCGCGCCATGACCGCCGCCGGAAATGAGGTGGCGTCGAGGACGCCGGCGCGGATGGCGTCGAGGGCGTCGTGCGTCAGGTAGGCGATCCGATCTGCGTATCGGACGCAGAAGGCCTCCTGGGTTGACGGCGGAGGTTCGATCTTCCAGGAGTGGGCCCGGATCCCGTCGCGCACCTCCCAGGTCAGGTTGAGGTCTTCGAGGATCTCGTACACGCGGACGCTCTGGGCAGCGTGGTGCCACCCATCCGGTGAGAAGTACGGGGACAGCGCTTCCTCGCCGGTATGCCCGAAGGGGGTATGTCCCACGTCATGGGCCAGGGCGATCGCTTCGGCCAGCGGCTCGTTGAGGGAGAGGGCGCCCGCCAGCGCTCGCGCGATCTGCGCCACCTGGAGCGTGTGCGTGAGGCGGGTGACGAAGTGGTCGCCCTCCGGGTTGAGGTAGACCTGCGTCTTGTGCTTCAGGCGGCGGAATGCCTTTGAGTAGATGATCCGGTCGCGGTCACGCTCGTATGCGGTGCGGAACGGATCTGGCTCCTCCGGCCGAACACGGCCGCGGCTCCGGGTGGAACGCGCGGCGGCCTCCGACAGCCCCTCCTCCTCTCGCTCGCGTGCGAGGCGGTCACGTCGGATCAGGCCTGCCATGGCCCGATGATGACCTATGCCCCGGCTCTCTGGCGTCCCGATAGTCCCGGGTCCCCTTGGGCGATCCGGGTGAGAGCGCCCGTGTCAGGATGGGTCTACGGTGGACGCGACCGCCGCGAACCCGCTCGAGGCCCTGCCTTCGGCATGCACGTGAAGACCGCCATCGCCCGCCCCTTCATCGCCGCGCTGGCCGCTGCGATGCTCTTCACGGCCGGGGCCCCCATGGCGGCGAGGGTCCAGCCCGGACCGGTCAAGGTGCACGCCTCCGAGGTGAGCCAGCGGGTCGAGGGCACCCGCGATTTCGCCATCCCATCTGCCACGACGCACATCGAGGTCCATTGGGCGGGGGAGCCCGGCGCGCAGCTCACCGCGGCATTCAGCAGCGACGGCAGGTCCTTCTCCGACCCGACCGCCTTCGTGGCCGAGGACGCCGACGAGGCTCCGGATGCCGATCCCAAGGCGGACGGCGAGACCTTCGGGCCGCTCATGGGGGTGGACGGCATCACCGTCGTCCGCATCCGGGCCGACCGGCCGCTGAAGCGCGTCACACTCCTCGCCCTCGACGCCTCAGGTCCCGACGTTCAGCCCCTGGGGCTCGGGGCGGAGGCGCTCGGTGGGACCCCGATCCCCGGGGTCATCTCGAGAGCTGCATGGGGCGCCGACGAGTCAATTCGCTTCGACGGTGCCGGCGACGAGCGCTGGCCGCGCGAGTACTTCCCCCTCCAGAAGCTCGTCGTGCATCACACCGCCGGACGGAACGCGGATCCGAACCCGGCCGCGACGGTTCGGGCGATCTACTACTTCCACGCGGTCACTCGACGCTGGGGCGACATCGGCTACAACTACCTGATCGACGAGGCTGGGCGCGTCTACGAGGGCCGCGCATCGCGCGACTACTGGAACGGCACCATCCCCAGCTCGGACAACCTCGGCGGCCTGGCGGTGGCGGGTGGCCACGCCAAATACCACAACCAGGGCACGATGGGCATCGCGCTGCTCGGCACGTTCACGACCCAGGCTCCAACCGCCGCAGCGCAGGCTGCGCTGGTGCGGATGCTTGCGTGGGCGGCGGCGAAATACCACATCGACCCTCGAGCCTCGGGCACGTACGTGAATCCCCAGACCGGGGTGTCCCGCTACACGGCGAACATCACTGGTCATCGTGACTACCAATCCACGACCTGTCCCGGCGGGGTGCTGTATGCGCTGATGCCCACGATCCGCAGCCAGGTCGCGGCCGCCATGAACCTGTGGCCCGGGCAGCTGTACAACCCGCCGCGGCACCTCACCTTCCAGGCGGGCACGTATATCGGTTACCAGTTCAATGGGAGTGGCGGGATCACGGCGTCGAAGCCGTACACCCTCGCCAGGGCTTCCAGCGCGCCGACCGGGGGGTGGGCGACCAACCCGCGGGGCGGCAGCTACTGGTACGTCACCGCCGGGGTGTGGGCGGGGTACTGGGTCCAGGGCTCGGCGCGGATCGTGCTCGATCCGTCATCACCTCCGACGCCCGTGGTTGAGGAGTTCGACACGGCGCGACCGGTCACGCTGCCAGCGGGGGTCCGGACGGGCTACAGGTTCAATGTGTTCGGGTCGGTGACCGGGTCCAAGGCGCTGACGCTGACCGGTCCAACCGTCATCTGGGCGACGAAGCGCAGCGGCATCCCGAACCAGGGAGGCCGCTGGTATTACGTCACGCTCGGCGCCTGGAGCGGCTACTGGATCCTCGAGACGGCCGGCGTCACCCTCGGCGCCGCGCCGCCGCCGTACCCCAAACCGATCGCGATCTACGACCCCCCGCGGACGCTCCAGCTCGCGCCGGGGACCTACGTCGGCTACCAATACAGCCGGTACGGGATCCTGGCGGGGAGCTACAGCCACACGCTGACGGCGCCGTCCTCCGCCCCCACCAGCCGATACAGCACCCTCCCCGGGCAAACCGGCAAGTGGTACTACATCGTCGACGGGATCTGGGAGAGCTACTGGATCAGGGAGTCATCGGGGACGACTCTGGCGCCAGCCCCATTGGGGCCGATGTAGCGCTGAGAGACCTGGCGAGGTTGGCGCGCCGGACAGGATTCGAACCTGCGACCTTCGGCTCCGGAGGCCGACGCTCTATCCACTGAGCTACCGGCGCGCGGGCAGCGAGTCTACCGGAAAGGAGAAGGCCCCTCCGAAGAGGGGCCTTCCGTTGCTGCCGGATTCGCTAACCGCAAGGGCATCTTTCACGAACGGTTTCCCGTTCTACCCTTACCCAAACCTACCCATGGCCTTGCGATCAGTGGTGAATCGCTGTGCGAACAGCCCCAAAAGGATATCCGCTGGGTCGGCTATGGGTCAATGGCTGGGGGCTAAGAA
>DATJIJ010000062.1:0-9462 GCA_035493355.1 Candidatus Methylomirabilota bacterium | reverse complement strand
CGCATCACCATGGTCCCCTTGCCCCAGGCCGCGAGCAGCGCGGACATGCTCGCCGTCGACTTGAACCCATCGGTCGTTCGCGTGGCATCCACGAAGACGGTGCCGTCCGATTGACTCTGAACCACCGTCTCGGTCCCGTCGGCGGCGAGCCGGACGACCTCCTCCTGGAGCCGGTCGACGCCGATCGGATCGGCCAGGCTGATCGCATGCGCGAAGCCGGAGCTTGCCGCGGTGAAGTCGGTGGTGGGGCCGGTGATCTGGAGCGTGTCCTTGTTCCAGCCGGTTCCGAAGATGATCGTCCCGGGCAGCGACGGTGACGCGACCGCGCTACTGCTGGCGCTTTCGACGACGCTCGGAATCTCCGAGGCGGAGGCGCTGGCGCTCGGCGTCGGGGTCGGCGATGGCGTCTCGGCGGCGATGTTCGGCGCCGGGGGAATCAGTCCCGAGAGGATGAGCCCCAGCACGATTGCGCCCACGATCGCCGCCATCGCACCGCCGATCGCCGTGAGCGAGGCCTGATCGGTCGGGAAGAGGCCGGCGGGGCCGCCCGTGGTCGGCGCGACCTGCTGGAGGGCGTACCCGCACGACCGGCAGACCTGCGCCCACGATGGGTTCTCGTGGCCGCAGTTGAAGCATTCGACGGTGTCCCCGGTCATCGGGCCAGAGCCTAGCACGCAGGTGGCCGCCGGCGGTGAGAACGCCGACGGCCCGGTGGAGGACCCCGCAACGGGTCATCCGTGCCCGATGCTAGCCCACCCGATCGACGCTGCCAAACCTCATGAACGAGGCCGCCCCTCCCGCTGGGGGAGGGGCGGCCCTCCGGGCCAGCGTCAGTGACTGGCGGTGAAGTGCACGCAGGCGATGTCGTACTGCGACACGGCATGCTCGCTGTTGGCATGCAGCAGCGAATGCGTCCCATCGCTGCCGGCGTACACCGACTCGGCTCGTTCGAACCCACCGGTCAGGAAGCCGTGAGGCTCGAGCTCGGCGCCTTCATCCCCACACTCGGCGGATGGCTGGCCGAAGCCAGCCGGGTTGCCCGTGGCGAGGGTTCCCGCCGCGAATGAGAGCGCCAGCCCTGCGCCCAGGGTGGCGGCAATGGCCATGGAACGGATGATGGTCATCGGTCGTTTCATCGGGGTGTCCTCCGATTGAACACGTATCGGGCGGCACTGGTGACTACGCCGCCGGTTGCCGGTGGACGAAACGGTGGCGAAATCCGGTGCAACGCCGCAACGACCGAAGTCATCACGTCCGGACCGGACCGCACCAGACCCCACTCGGCTTGCACCGGGGGTACTGTGCAGGGGCAGTACTTCTGGCCTAGGGTGGCGCATCAGCTCTCCGCAGGGGAGCAGAAGCATCCAGGGGAGGCCGTTCGTGACCACTCGAACCAGGGGGAGCGCACTCTTGACCCGCCGCAACAGCATCGTCGCCGCCGCGATGGGGCTCATCTCGTTCGCGCTCGGGTTCTTCGTTCACCCGATGTAGGGCGCGACCTCCACACCACCGAGAGAATCGTGGTGCCGGAGGTGAGATTTGAACTCACACGAGCTTGCGCTCATCGGTGTTTGAGACCGACGCGTCTGCCAGTTCCGCCACTCCGGCGCGGGGGCTGATGGTAACCGAGGAGCCAGGCGCGACGACGTGACGAAGACGGCCGCTACCCGATCAGCTCAACCCTGAAGGTCGGATGGTCGGCCGAGCTCGGGAGCCGGTCGTATTCCCTGTTCAGCAGCTTGTCGGCCGTGGAGCGGAATGCGGCGATCACCCGCTCGCGCTCTTCGCCGTCGACCTCGACCGCGCGGAAGGCTTCCATGCGGCCCTTGTGGCGCAGCTGGCCGCCCCCTGCGGCCCGGAGGTTGCGAACCCAGTCAGTTTCCCCGTATTGGGACATGAGATAGGGGATCCCGTCGACCTCCCATCGAGCGAGCGTGACCCGCACCGGCTCGCCCGTGCGCCGGCCAGGGAGCTCGACGACGTCGGCCAGCCCGGCCCGTAGCAAGAAACGGCGGAAGATGCGGCGGCCGAAGGCGACCGTCGGGCTTGGCCTCAGTCGTGCAGTGGGGATCTTGGGTTGTTCACCCATCACGTGGCGCCCGCTCCAGTTGCCTGGGAATTGTCCCATGCACCGCAAGTCGCGAGCTAGGCACGCACCTCCTGGCGCATGAACTGGATGTAGCCGATCGCGAAGCAGATCACCGTCAGCGCCACCAGTGCGACGACGTGCGGCCAGACCAGCAGCAGGCTCTGATCGAGCGACAGGAGGGTCGGGATCTGTTGCTGTGCCTGCGTCAGCTGACCCAGCGTCGCCGGTGTGTTCGTTCCCGTCAGCGAGGGGTTGAGCAGGACCGATGACGCCTCCGAGTAGAGGGTCGTCGGCAGGAGCCGCAGCACGAAGGCGTGCAGCTGGTAGAGGCCGAGCGCCTTGTCGACGGCGGTGCTGTCGCTGACCGGCGCGATCGCTCCCAGCACGAGGTTCAGCAGGAACCGGCCGAACATCGCGACCGCCATCCAGACCCCAAAGCCGATCAGCGCGGCGGTCGCCGCGCGATGTACCACCACGGAAAGGAGCATCCCGAAAGCGAGCCAGACCGCGACGTAGGCGATCGTCACGATGAACCAGACGATCAGACGGAGCACCTCGGACCATTCCGGCACGATCCCGAGCCGCAGCAGCCCGAAGCCCGAGATCAGGAGCACCACTGACAGCAGGACGAGTGTGATCGCTACCAGCGATGCCACGAACTTGCCGTTGATGACGTCGTCGCGGTGGATCGGCTGGGCCACGAGCCTCGGCAGGGTGCCCTGGGACCGCTCGCCGTTGACCGCGTCGAACGCAAAGGCGATCCCGAGCAGCGGCGCCGCGAGGCCGATGAAGCCCTGGACGCTGACGTCGAGCCCGAAGATCGAGACGTCCTGCGGCCCGATGATGAAGAGTGCCAGGAAGACCGCCTGCGCACCGCTCACCTGGGATGCCAGCTCGTGGATCCGCTCGGTCGCCAGGAAGAGCGGGATCCCGGCCGCCAGGCCAACCACGATCAGCAGGACGAAGAAGCGGACGCTGAGGACGTGATCGGCGAACTCCTTGGCGGCGACGACCAGCCACCCGTTGCGCGGGACGCTTCGGGCCGGCGGCGGGACGGCGGCTTCGACCGTGGTCATGCCACTGCTCCGACGGGCTCGGCCGCGTCCGATGCGTCGCGGTGCAGGCCCGCCTCGCGGAGCGCGGCGCGATAGATGTCGTCGAGGGAGGGCTCGGCGGATCGAATGGCGGTGAGGCCAAGCTTGTCGCTTGCGGCGCCGGCGAGGACCGCCTCGCGAACCTGCCGGCCAGCGCTGGCAGGCCGGACGTGGAGCGTCCACGGCTGACCGGCCGACGTCGCCGGGTCGACCTGCTCGACCTGCGGGATCCCCTCGAGGAACGGCCGAAGCTTCTTCGCCGCGCCGGCAGCCTGCTCGCCCTCGAACGTGACCTCGACCTGTCCGGTGTCGTTGCCGAACCGTGCCGCCAGCTCGGCGACGGTTCCGAGGCCGATGAGGCGGCCCGCGGCGAAGATACCGACGCGGTCGCAGACCGACTGGACCTGCGTGAGGAGGTGGCTCGAGAGGAGCACGGTTACTCCGCGCTCGCGCACGAGGTCGCGGAGGAGCTGGAGGATCTCGACCACGCCGATCGGGTCGATCGCCGCCGTCGGCTCGTCCAGGATCAGGATCTCCGGGTCCTTGATCAGCGCATCGGCGATGCCCAGCCGCTGGAGCATGCCGCGCGAGTAGGTGTCCGCTCGCCCGTCCCCTCGGTCGCTCAGCCCCACCTGGCCCAGGGCCTCGTCGATCCGGGCCTCGGCCTCGGCGCCGCGCAGCCCGTTGAGCCGCGCCGTGTAGCGCAGGTTCTGGCGCCCCGTCAGGTCCCCGTAGAAGCCGACGCTGTCGGGGAGGTAGCCGACCTGTCGCTTGACCTGCAGGGCGTCGCGGGCCGGGTCGAGCCCCATCACCCGAGCGGTCCCGCCCGACGGCTCGGTCAGCCCGAGCAGCATCAGGATGGTGGTGGTCTTGCCCGCCCCGTTCTGCCCGAGCAGCCCGAAGATCTCCCCACGGCGGAGCGTCAGGTCGAGATTGTCGACCGCGACCAGATCGTCGTATCGCTTCGTGAGGCCCGCCGCGACGATGGGCGGCTCGCCACTGGTCGTCACCGGCGTCCGTACTTCTGGAAGACCCACCACAGGCCGAAGAGCACGAGCGCGATCAGCGCCAGGCCCACGAACCCGAAGAGCGGCGACGTTTCGATCGTCATGCGGATGTCGACCGTGCCGTTGGCGCCCGTCGTCGTCGCTTTGTAGGTCACCACGTAGTCGCCCGCGATCGCGTCGTTCGACGGCACGATCGTGGCGGTGATGGTGGTCTCCTGCTTCGCCGCGATCGTGTCGATCGTGGCGGACGGGCTGAAGGTCACCGTCCAGTCCGTCGGTGCGGTGGCGGAGACAACGACCTGCTGGAGCGGCTGCGTCCCGTCATTCCTGACGACCAGCTGCTGGGTGATGGCAGCCCCGGCGGAGCCGGAATTGCTCAGCCGCTGGTCCGGGGTCGTCAGCGTCATCGCGTTGGTGCCGGTCACCTCGACGGACAGCTGCGCGTCGATGGTCCGGTCGCCAACCGTCGCCCGCACGTTGATCGGAAAGGTGCCGGGCGCAACCTCGGCCGGCGGTTTGGCGGAGACAGAAACGGCGGCGTTGCCACTCGCCTTGACGACGGCGCTCGCCGCCTGGGTCTGGCCGGTGAGCGTCGCGTTCACCTCCCAGCCTTCGGGCCCGACGGCGGTGACCGCGAAGGTGAGGTCCTCGGCGCTCTCGTTGCGCAGGGTGAGGTTGAAGGTGAAGGTGGTGCCCGAGGCGCCACGAAGCGACGGGAAGTCGCTGCTGAGGGTTACGTCCCCCGCGGCGGCGGCGCTCACCTGAACCGTCAGCGGCAGCACCGCGCGCTCGCCGGCGGCCGATGCGGTCACGTTCACCGTCGATGTGCCGTCGGTCGCCGCGGCGGGGACCTGGAGGTCGAGGTGGACGGTGGCGTTGCCGGTGGCATCGGTCTCGGCGCCATTCACGACGTAGCCACCGCCCCGCAGGGTCGCAGTCCAGTCGGTCGGGACGCCCGAAACGGCGAGCGCCACCTGCTGGTTCGCCGCTGCGGTGACGGTGATGTCGAAGCCGACCTTCGAGCCGGGAGCGACTGCCACCGACGGGTATGGGGTGGTCAGCGTCAAGCCGGCGGCAGCGACGGTTGGGGCGAATGCCAGGGTGCTGGTCAGCAGCAGGCCGATGGCGGCCAGCGGGGCACCTCGGCCGCGCCGAGGGATCGGATGGGTCGGCACTGGGTCTCCTCCACGCACCGCTTGAAGCCGGCGGCACGTCGACGTGCGCGCAGCGGGTTCGGCGCCGGATGCAAGGTGACAAGAAAAACGCCAGCGCGCAACCAATTTGCGGACAACGAATTGTTGAGACGGCGCAATGTCTCAGCCGAGGGCAGGATCACCCTTGGCGATGGAACGAATCGGACCGCGACCCGAAGTGACCGCCCGCCGGTAGGCGACGGGCGTATGCACGTAGCAGACGGGCTGTCCCTCGATGATCAGCTTCGCGACCAGCCCGCATTCGCCGTCTCGGGCGCCGGGGCGATTGCCGACGAATCGCCTGCAGCGGAGGGTCTGCGAAGGGTCCGATGCATGGTCGGGCTTGGACATCGCGGCGATACTCCCCAGCAAGTAACGTCCCAATGGGATACGAGCCAACCGGCAATCCGTATCAATTGAATCGGTCTGTGCCGCATGTGAAGATGAGAAGCCCGATGCCCCCGCGCGATCCCGCCAATCCCGCGTCGCGCACCGCGCCCCTCGCCGACGAGGAGGCGGTCATCGCGCGCGCCGCGAACGGCGATCGGGCTGCCTTCACGCAGCTGATCGAGCATTACCAGTCCGCCTGCTACGGGCTCGCCTGGCGGTTGCTCGGGGACCCCGACCAGGCCGCCGACGCCGCGCAGGACGCGTTCGTGCACGCGTACGACGCGATTGCCAAGTACCGCGGTGGCCTCTTCCGATCGTGGCTGCTGCGGATCACCGCCAACGCCAGCTATGACATCCTGCGCCGCGCCCAACGGAAGCCGACGACGACGCTGCCCGATGCAGAAGAGGGGGAGGCGGAGCTCCCCGACCGCTCTGCATTGGATCCGGAGGCGGAGGCGGGTCGTTCCGAGCTGTACCGGTACCTGGATGCCGCCCTTCGTCGGCTGCCCGAGGACCAGCGCACCGCGGTCGTCCTGTGCGACGTCTATGGCATGGATTACGGAGAGGTTGCCGAGGCGACCGAGTCGGCGCTCGGGACCGTCAAGTCGCGCATCCACCGCGGACGCCTGCGGCTTCGCGAATTGATGGCCGAGCACCGGGAACTGTTCATGAACGAGAGGCGTCTGGACCGATGACCATGCAGAACCTCCCGCATCCCGACGATGAGCGGCTCGCCGCCTATGCCGGCGGCGACCGCGACGTCATGGACGACGCCACGCTGGTCGCGCACCTCGCGACCTGCGACCGATGCCGCCCGCTCGTCGACGAGCTCTCCATCCTGCGTGGCGCTCTCGCCGAGCTTCCCGACCTTGCCCCATCCCGCCCCCTCCGCCTGATTCCTCCCGTTCCTGGACCCGCCGCCACTCCGGGCGTCGGCTCGTGGCTCCGCCGCCTGACGGCCCCGGCCATGGCCGCCGGAGCCGGGCTCGTGCTGGTCGGGGCGATCGGCATCGGAGCGACCAGCGGCTTTCTGAGTCAGGCATCCAGTGCGATGTTCGACAACCGCGAGGGTCTCCAGGGTGCGGGCGCCCCGGAGAGCGAGGCGACTGCCTCCGACACGGCCTTGACGCCCGGGGTCAAGGGATCGCCGACCCCGAGCTCGAACGAGACGAAGGGCGGCGTCGTGGACTCCGCGAGCGCCAGCGAGCCACCGAGTGCGCGGTTCAGCCCCGATGCATCACCCGCCGGCTCAGATGCGACCGAGCACGTGCGCGGGCGATCCACGGACGAGCAGCCGTGGCTGACGCTCCTGATCGCCGGTGCCGGCATCTTCGTTGCCGCCACGGCGCTGCGCTTCACGATCTCCCCCCGAGCCGGCTAGGCGAGCTTCCCCACCACGACCGCGATCACGAGCAGCGCCAGGAAGACGGCTGCCACGATGAGCGCAGCCCAGCCCGAGTCGCGGAATGTGCGCGGGCCGCTCTCCAGCGGAGTCGGCCGGCGGGTCGGCGGTAGCTGGACCTCCCCTGGCTGACGGATCGTTCGCGGTGCGGCCCGCGTCTCGGCATCCGTGGCGCGCCAGGTCGCCCAGGTACGGGTGGTCGTTGGCTGGGAGGGCCGGATCGGCCTCCGAGAGGCCGCCCAATGACCGCTGCTCGGCGTTCCGGCGGTTGGGTGCCCCGCGTCGTACTCTGCCCGCCGGGCGCTCGACGAGAGGATCCGCCACGCCTCGTTGACCTGGCGCATGTGCGACGCCGTCTCGCCGTCCGGATGGAGGTCGGGGTGGAAGCGCTTCGCAAGCCGACGATGGGCGCCGGCGACCTGCTGCTGGGTGGCATCGCGAGCGATCCCCAGGACCGCATAGGGATCGTTGTGGGCGTCGTTTGGCACTGCGCGGATTCTAGGCTGGGCGACCCGGTCTAGACTCCGATCATGGCCGATCGCCGCCCCACGCTGATGCTCATCGACGGACCGAGCATCGTGTATCGGGCCTATTTCGCGATGATGCAGACCCCGCTGACGACCTCGGACGGGATGCTGGTGACGGGGATCTTCGGCTTCCTGAACATCGTGCTGCGCGGGATGCAGGACCTGAAGCCCGACTACGCGATCGTCAGCTTCGACCTCGGCAAGCCGCAGTTCCGCTTCGACGCCTACCCCGAGTACAAGGCCGGCCGCCCGTCGATGCCCGACGACCTGCGCGCCCAGTTCCCGATCGTCCGCGAGATCGTGACGATGATGGGGATGCCCATCCGGGAGCTCACCGGCTACGAGGCCGATGACGTGATCGGCACCCTGGCGCTCAAGGCCGCTGCCGAGGACGTGGACACCTACATCGTCTCCGGCGACCTCGACGGTCTGCAGCTCGTCAACGATCACATCCGCCTCTTCACGACCAGGATGGGGGTCGCCAACACGGTCGTGTACGACGACGCCAGGGTCATGGAGCGCTACGGGCTGCGCCCCGACCAGATGCTCGACTACAAGGCGCTGAAGGGAGATACCTCGGACAACATCCCCGGCGTACCGGGGGTCGGCGAGAAGACCGCGGTCTCGCTGCTCCAGCAGTTCGGCTCGCTCGACAACCTGTACGAGCACCTCGACGAGGTGAAAGGGAAGCTCAGCGAGCGCCTGACGGAGCATCGCGAGTCGGCGTTTCTGTCACGGAAGGTCGGGCGCATCGTGACGGACCTTCCAGTCGAGCTCGATCTCGAGTCGGCGCGCACTGGCCGCTATGACCGTCGCGCCGTGGCGCAACGACTCCGCGAGCTCGAGTTCCGCTCCTTGATCGATCGGCTTCCCCCCTCGAGCATCGCGCCGACGGGGCATGACGCGCCGGAGCGCGACACGAAGGGTGGCCTGCAGCTCTCGCTCGACCTCCTCGGCGGCGGCGCGGGCAGCGCACCAGCGTCCGAGGCATCCGGTCCACCGGTGCCGCACGTGGCCCCGAATCCGCTCGTCGATCCGGGCGGCGCGATCGAGCACGTCGACCCACGGGTGGCGCGCAACGACGGAGACCGCGTTGAGCTGGAGGCTTGGCTGGCGGCACACGGCGAGGATATCGGGCTGGGCTGGGCAGCCGGGCCGGGCCGCACCCATGACCGCGTTCTGCTCGGGATCGCCATGGCCGGGTCCGACGCCTCCTCGTGGTATCTGCCGCTCGACCCCGAGGCTGCGGACGGCGCCTGGCTGCCGCGCTGGTTCGCACGCGATGACCGGACGCTGATCGGGCACGACCTGAAGCAGCTGGTCGTGCTCCTGGCCACCGCCGGCGTCACCCTCCGCGGCGCCCCCTTCGACAGCCTCATCGCCTCGTACATGCTCAACCCGGCGCTGCGGGCGCAGACCCTCGACGACCTGGCCGCCAATCGCTACGGCACCGAGCTTCCGCCGAAGCCTGTCAGCGGCGAGTCCGGCGCCGAGGAGTCGGTCGTTGCCCGGCGCGCCGCCGGCGAAGCGCTCATCTCGCTCCTCCTGAAGCCGGCGCTCGAGGCCGAGCTGGGCGAGGCCGGGGTGGCAGCCCTCTTCAACGAGGTGGAGATGCCACTGCTGCCGGTGCTGGCCGACATGGAGCTGGCGGGCGTGGCGATCGACAGGGCGGCGCTGGCTGCGATGGCCGAGGAGTTCGGAGCGCAGCTCGCCTCGCTGGAGGCGCGGATCTACGAGCTGGTCGGCCACCCGTTCAACAT
>DATJIJ010000061.1:0-4430 GCA_035493355.1 Candidatus Methylomirabilota bacterium | reverse complement strand
CATCATCGCCGGCCTGGCCGCCTTTGCCCACGCAACCGATCCCGCGGTCAAGGCCCAGGGGATCGAGGCGATCCTCTTCTACGTCCTCGGCTACGGGGTGATGAACATCGCCGCCTTCAGCGTGGTGGGGATGCTGCAGCGGGACCCGCGCCGCTTCGGCGGCCTGGCGGCCTTCGGTGGCCTCGCCGGACGCGCCCCGGCGCTGGCCGCCGCGATGGCGATCCTCCTCCTCTCGCTGACCGGCATCCCGCCCACGGTCGGCTTCTTCGCCAAGCTGTACGTGCTCGTGGCCACGGTGGATGCCGGAGTCGCCTGGCTGGCCGTGGCGATCGCCCTGAACGCCGCACTGGCCGCGTTCTACTACCTGCGCGTGATCGTCTACATGTACATGCGCGAGCCGGAGGCCGACCCGGCGCCGATCGACCGCTCCCCGCTGACCGCCTTCGCGCTGGCCATCTCGGTGGCGGGCGTCCTGGCCCTTGGCCTCTTCCCCGACCCGATCATCAGCTTCCTTCGGGCATCGGCCGCCGCGCTGCTCTGAGCGAGGAGCCGGTAGACTCGGCCCGATGAAGGGCACCTTGGCGGCGGGAATCGGCCTGCCGCTGTTCCTGGCCGTGATCGGCGCCGCGCTGATCGTCGCCGCCGGGCTCCCGCTCGACAAGCCCGGTGCCAGCCTGCCGGGAATCCCCGAGGGGAGCGAGGTGGCGGTGGCCACACCGAGCCCCACGCCGGTCGAGTCCGGGGCGACCGCCGTGCCCACGCCGTCGGGCACCCCCATCCCCGCGGGCTGGGTGGCGGTTCAGCTCGAGGTCTCGTCGGTGGACCTGAACGTGGCCGTCAAGCACGCCACGGTCGGTCAGGGCACCTTCCCCCCCGCGGACGCCGCCTACATCCTCTACCAGAGCTCCGAGCCCGGGCGCGGCACGAACTCGTACATCGTGGGGCATGCCCTGCAGCACCTCTTCAAGCGCCTCTGGAACGTCCAGCTGGGGGCGGAGGTGAAGATCCTCATGTCCGACGGCGTCGTCCTGCACTACGTGGTGACGGAGATCCACCCGAACATCTCCTGCCCCGACGAGCGCGCCGAGCCGATGCCCGACCCGCCGCTCGCCCTCCAGTACGCCGCGCCCGGCTGCCCAGGCGCACGGTGGGCGATCCCGACCGACCACGAGCGGCTGACGTTGCAGACCAGCCAGGGCTTCAACCGCAACTGGGGCGAGCTGATCATCGTCGCGGAGCCGCTCTTCTAGGCCCCGCGACGGCGCCCCGCCACCAGGAGCGCCGGGATCACCGTCAGCACTGCCACGCCCAGCGCAATCTGGAAGACCAGGCGAAGCACGTCTGACGCCTCGCCGCGCGACCAGTTCTCGAGCAGGTCCACCAGCGCCAGGCTCGACCGCGGGTCGACTCCCACGAACTCGGCATGGCCCAGGCTCGTGACCAGGGCATCGCGGCGCGGCGGGTCGTTGATCAGCGCCGTCAGCTCGTCGATCCGGTTCTGGCCGATGCTGGTGAGCAGCGCCAGCCCAATGCTCATCCCGATCGTGCGGGTGACCTGCAGCATCGCGCTCGCCACCCCATAGGCCGATGCACCGGCCGCCTCCACGGCAGCCGTGGCCCGCGGCGAGACGGTGAGCCCGAAGCCGGCCCCGAAGATGGCCAGGTCGCGTTGCAGCCGGGCAAGGTCGGTGTCGACCCCCCAGCCCGCGGCCAGCCAGAGGCCGACCGCCGTCATCACGACCCCGGCCACCGCGACGAGGCGCTGCCCGATCAGCCCCGATCCGACGCCCCCGACCACGGCCCCGACAGCGATCGCGAGGGTCAGCGCAGTCAGCGCCATCGCCGACTGGTCCGCGCCGTCGTTCAGGACCCGGTTGACGAAGACCGGCCCGCCGATGATCGCGGTCGCCAGCGTGTAGCCGGTGAGGAGGCTCACCCCGTTCGAGGCGGCAAAGCGCACGTCGGCGAAGAGGCGCGGGTCGATCAGGGGCGTCGCCTGCCGCAGCTCTCGCAGGACGAAGACCGCCATGAGGACGCCTGATCCGGCCAGCCCGCCGAGTACGAGCGGATCCCCCCAGCCACGCTCACCGGCCAGCGAGAGAGCCCCGACCCCGGCGACCAGTGCCATCGACGCGACCAGGCCCGCCACCAGATCAAGGCGGCCCGGTGCGCGGGGCGTCTCGACACCCCCGGCGACCACGTACAGGAGGAGAAGCACCACGAGGGCAACCGGCACGTTCAGGAAGAAGATCCACTGCCAGCCCACCACGTCCAGGCCGGGGATCGGCAACGCCACGTTGAGCAGAACCCAGGCTCCGTAGGCGGGGCCAACCGCCATCCCGACGAAGGTCGCCGCTCCCTCGATCCCAAGCGCGGTCGCTCTGGCCCGGCCCTCGAAGAGGTGGCTGGCAAGGGACATCGAGAGCGGCACCAGCGCCCCGCCGCCGAGCCCCTGGACCACGCGTGACCCGATCAGCCAGTCGATGCCGGTCTCGGGTCCGGCAAGCCGAGAGAGGCCGGCCCCGAGGCTGCCGAGGCAGAAGAGGACGAGGGCAACGAGGTAGAGGCGCCGCGCCCCCCAGAGGTCGGCGGCTCGCCCAGCCAGCGGCATCGCCACGATGTAGGCCAGCAGGTAGGCGTTGACGATCCAGCTGGCGCGACTGAGGTCGGCCCAGCCGCCGAAGTCGGCGACGATCGAGGGGAGCGCGATGGCGACGACCATCAGCTCGGCGCCCCCGAGAAAAACACCCAGGGAGGCGACCGCCAGGATCCCCCAGGCGGCAAGCCTCACAGGTCGCTGCGCTCCAGCCCCGCCGCTGCCAGGACCAGCAGCACGGCCGCCGCGACGATGGCGGCGCCAGCAGACTCGAGCGCGCCGGCGACCGGTCGCGCCGCCGAGTCCAGGTGCGTGAGCAGCCCCAGCCCGCCGAGCGGCAGCGGGATGGCGCTGAGCGGCATCAGGAAGGCAAGTACGACCAGCGGACCGATGATCCCAAGCGCCAGTAGCGTCGCCGCCATGGTCCGGAAGGTCGTGCCGATCAGCAGGCCGCCGGCCACCCCGGCCATGGACGTGGCCGTGGCGGCGCCCACCGCGGCGCTGAAGGGAATCGCATCCGGTGGAGTCTCGGCCCGCGCGATCGCCGCCAGCCAGGCGCCGACCGCACCGATGGCCAGCCCCACCACGAGCAGCACCGCGAAGCCCAGGAACCAGGAGAAGAGGACCGATGCGCGCGGGACGGCGCGCACCGCCATCCAGGCTGTGGTCCCGCGACGCCGCTCGTGCGCCATCGTCAGGGCCGCCAGGCCCGACGCAATGCAGGTCGTGACCGCGGCGACGACGGCGAACCAGAAGCCAGCCCCGCCGACGGCGGTCTCGCCGGCGAACTCCGGCGGGATCGCGGTCACCAGCATCCCGCCAACCACGGGAATCCCCACCAGCGGGATCAGCCGGAAGCTGATCCACAGCTCGTGCAGCGCCATTCGGGTAAGGGTTCGCAGGCGCCTCATCCCGCCTCCGCCTCGGCAAGCTCGATGAACGCGTCGATCCCGCGCTGCGACAGCGCCAGTCCTCGTCGATCGAGCTCGGAGATGGGCGTGTGCACCCGCAGCCGGCCCTCGCTCAGGAACGCGACCTGGTTCACGATCCCCGCCTCGCTGGCCGGGTAGCGGCTGGCGATCACCACCGTCCGTCGACGGCCCGGGATGGTCAGCAGCCTGGCACGTTCCTCTGCGTCGACCGCCCGCAGCGGCTCGTCGAAGAGGAGAACCTCCGGCTCGGTCAGCATCGCCGACGCCAATGCGACCCGCTGGGCGAGTGGCTCGCCGCCCCGGCGGATGGGCTGGTCGAGATGAACTCCGATCCGGTAATCCTCCGCGACCCTGTCGATCCGGCGCTGGATCTCGCTCGGCTCGTACTCGGCGATCCTCCCCGCCAGATCCAGGACCTCGCGCGGCGTCATCCACGGGTAGATTCCGGCCTCGGGGCCCACGTAGCCGACGCGACGCGCCCAGCCGGCGGCGGAGCTGTCGGGGCGGGCGACGCCCGCCAGCCGCACGATCCCCCCCTGTACCCGCGAGAGGCCGGCGAGGACGCGGAGCAGCATCGAGGCCGACTGCTCGGGCCGTGAGACGACGAGGAGGCGCGCCCCGACGCCAACCACGAGGGTCAGGTCATCGAGGAGGCGCTGGCCGTGCCATCGGCGAGTGACCCCCTCGCACACGACCGCCGCGGGCTTGAGGGTGCGCACCGACCGCGAGGCCCACAGCGCGTCGGGCGTGGAAGTCGTCACGGGTCGCACCTTAGCACGGGCCCTTCGCGGCCCTTGACGCCCCGCGTAGCGGCCCATATCATAAGCCCCCGCTTATATCAATCCGCATTTGATAAAGAAGCACTACGCAATGACCCTTGCCCCCGAGACCCGAGCGGAGCG
>DATJIJ010000060.1:0-7081 GCA_035493355.1 Candidatus Methylomirabilota bacterium | reverse complement strand
CGATGTCCGCGCCCGCGGCGAACGCCCGGTCACTGCCCGTCACCACGAGGACGCGGATCGCGTCGTCGCGGTCGAGCTCCTCCAGGGCGGAGCAGAGTGCATCCATGACGGCGCCGTTCAGCGCGTTCAGCTGCTTCGGGCGGTTGAAGCGCAGCAGCGCCACGCGTCGCTCCTCGTCGCGCTCGACCAGGATCAGCTGCTCGTCGCTCATGGGATCGCCTCGAAGACGTCGGAGAGCTCGGCCGCGCAGGCGGGGCAGTAGGTGGCGTACGCGGAGATGCCCGTCTCGCCGCAGGTCGGGCAGACGCGCCCAATGTCCGCCTGCAGGCGTCGCAGCTCGTCGTAGCGGGGAGCGCGCTTCTCGTGGAAGGCCGCCACCGCCTCGCGAGTCTCGTCGGCGGTCGAATGAATGGCCAGCCAGTCACGGGCGTGAGTCACGGTCTGCGACCAGGCCAGGTCGCGCCACCAGTTCAGCTGGGTCTTCGTGTAGCGCAACGCCTCCGGCAGCTTGGCACGCAGGTTGGCCGCCATGGCTTCGACCGTCGCGTCCAGGTCGGCCCGCGGCACGACCCGGTTGACGAGGCCCCAGTCGAGCGCCTGGATGGGCTTGATCGGCTCGCAGAGCATCAGGATCTCGCGCGCGCGGCGGTCGCCGACGAGGATCGGGAGCCACTGCGTCGCGCCGCCGGCCGGCACCGAGCCATGCTCCGGGCCGACGTGGCGGATGTAGGCGTCGTCCACCAGCACGGAGAGGTCACAGGCCATCTGGAGCTCGTTTCCACCGCCGACGCAGATCCCGTTGATCCGCGCGATGGTGGGCTTGCCGATGTTCCGCAGCCGATCGTGCATCTCGATGAACGCGCCCATCCAGCGCCAGTACTGGCCGCTGGTGGCGCCCATCGTCGCCTGCTCGTCGAGGTCGGCGCCGGTGCAGAAGGCCCGCTCTCCCGCTCCGGTCACCACCACCGCCGCGACGGCATCGTCCCACGACGCGTCCTCGAAGGCGCGCCCAAGCTCGCGCAGCGTCTGGAAGTCGAAGGCGTTCAGGACCGGCTGCCGGTCGATGGTGACCGTCGCCACGCCGCTGGCCGCGTCCTTGGTGTACCGCACCTTCTCGAAGCCGAGCGTGTCCGGATCGACCGCGAGCGGGGCGCTGGGCTCAGCCATCGGTGGCGTTCTCGTCATCGATGATGAAGAGGGAGACGCCGGCTCCGGCGAAGTTGCGGAGGTCGCGACCGCTCTCGCGCCCGGCATCGGAGGCGAGCGCTTCGTCCAGGTCGGCTCGCGACGCGAAGCTCATCTCGGTCATGAGGTAGAAGGCGGCCGGCCGGCCGCCGATCCCATCGGCCTTCGTCAACCGTACTCCGACGAGCTTGGGATAACGGGCGACGATCGGGGCATGCACCTTGTGGTAGTGCGTGTCGAATGCGTCGGGGTCCTCAGGTTGGCTGTACAGGGCGACCAGGCGGACCACGATCCGCTACTTCTTGAAGAAGTCGGCGTTGATCTGGATGAAGTTGGTCCACTGTTCCGGCACGGCGTCCTCGGCGAAGATGGCGGTCACGGGGCATTCCGGCTCGCAGGCACCGCAGTCGATGCACTCGTCAGGGTCGATATAGAAGAGCGGCGCCTCGTCGCTGGTATGGATGCAGTCGACGGGGCAGACGTCCACGCACGAGGCGTCCTTGACGCCGATGCATGGCTCCGCGATCACGTAGGTCATGTCGAACTCCCTCGGCCGGGACTCTCATTCGGCGCACTGAGGATACACCGAGCGCACCGGCCCGCTCAGCCCGCCGAGATGCCCGCCGCCGATGCCTCCGCCCGCAGGCGGGCGTAGCCGGGCTTCACCTGCTCGTTGATGATCCGCAGCCGCCCGTCGAACGGCAGGAACGCGCTCTTGATCGCGTTCAGGGTGACCCACTCCATGTCGGCCAGGTCCCAGCCGAAGGTGGCGACCATGCTCGCGAACTCGTCGGAGAGGCTGATGTGGCTCATGAGCCGGTTGTCGGTGTTCAGGGTGACGCGGAATCTCAGCCGCTTGAGCAGATCGATGGGGTGATCCTCGAGGCGGGCCACCGCACCGATGTCGACATTCGAGGTCGGGCACATCTCGAGCGGGATGCGCCGATCGCGGACATAGGCCGCCAGCCGACCGAGGGTCACCGGACCGCCCGCAGTGGCGACGATGTCGTCAACGATCCGGACACCGTGCCCCAGGCGCTCGGCACCACAGAACTGGAGCGCCTCCCAGATGGACGGCAATCCGAAGGCCTCGCCGGCATGGATCGTGAAGTGGAAGTTCTCGTGGGCGATGAGCTGGAAGGCGTCGAGGTAGCGGGTTGGCGGGTAGCCCGCCTCCGGCCCCGCCACGTCGAAGCCGAGGACACCACCATCCCGATGCCGAACCGCAAGCTCGGCGATCTCGACCGATCGGGCCGCCTGGCGCATCGCGCTCAGCAGGAGCCCCACCACGATCGGCTTGCCCTCGGATGCGCGGCGGATGCCAGTCGCGGCAGCCTCGACCACCTGGTCAAGCGTCAGCCCCTCGCGGAGGTGCTGCTCCGGGGCGAAGCGAACCTCCGCGTAGACGATGCCGTCCGCCGCAAGATCCTCCACCTCCTCCGCCGCGACGCGCTCGATGGCGGCGGCCGTCTGCATCACCGCCACTGTGTGGTCGAACGCCTCCAGGTAGCGCTCGAGGGAGCGGCCGCCCTCGCCCGGTGCCGGCTTGAACCAGGTCGCCAGCTCGTCCGGATCTCGCGTCGGGAGTGAGGTATAGCCGATCTCATCGGCCATCTCGATCAATGTCGCGGGCCGCAGACCCCCGTCCAGGTGCTCGTGGAGCAGCACCTTCGGAGCGCGCCGAATCGTGTCGAGGTCGAGGACGAAGGCTGCCATGGTGTCCGGCAGCCTAGCCCGCAGCTGACGCGCCTACAAGGGCAAAGCCGCTACGCTTCCGCCGATGCCCGAACGCCCGCCCTTGATCGTCGCCGCCGCGATGCCGCTCGCCCCCGGCGGCGAGGCGCTGGACGAGGCGGCGATCTGGTCGATGGTCCGCTTCCTCGAGGAGCGCGGTGCCGACGGCGTCTTCGCCTGCGGCACCACCGGCGAGGGGATCCTGCTCAGCACCGATGAGCGGATGCGCGCCGCGGTCGTCTTCCGTGCCGCGGTTCGCGGACGGCTGATCATGCACTGCGGGGCGCAGACGACGGCCGAGACGGCGGCGCTCGCCTCCCACGCGGCCGAGGTGGCGGCCGATGCCGTCGCGGTCATCCCGCCGCCCTACTTCCCCCTCGACGCGGACGCGCTGACGGCCCATTTCCTGGCCGCTGCTGCAGCCTGTGACCCCGTCCCGTTTTACATCTACGCCTTCGCCGCGCGGAGCGGTTACCCGGTGCCGCTCGAGGTTGTGGCGCGGGTGCGCGACGCCGCCAAGAACCTGGCCGGCCTGAAGGTGAGCGAGTCGCCCTTTCCGAACGTGGAGCCGTTCCTCGACCTTGGACTGCCGGTCTTCGTCGGCTCGGAGCCACTCATCCCGGCGGCCATGGCCCGCGGCGCGCTCGGCGCCGTCTCCGGGCTGGCCGCGGCCTTTCCGGAGGTCGTGCGGGCTGCCCTGGACTCCCCCGATACCGCCGCCGAGGCGCGGCTGCGGACCCTCCGCTCGGCGATGGAGATGCACCCGTTCATCGCCTCGGTGAAGCACGTCCTTCGTCGCCGCGGCGTCCCCATCAACCCGGACCTGCGCGCCCCGATGCGGGCGCTGACGGAAGGGGAGGGCGCCGCCCTCGACTCGGTGCTCGGCGAGCTGGATCCGGCGGTCCCGCTGGCGAGCTAGCCGGACTCCCCCGCGTCGCCGACTGCGGAGAGGGAGCTGCCCGTCGCAATGCCGGTCTCACGGTGGAGCGGCGCGGTCGCCGCGTCGTTCATCTCGAACCGGCTGGGAGGAGCGGCCGACGCGAGGCGAGCGATCTCGTCGGGCGTGAGCTGGTAGCCGAAGCGGATGGCGGCCACGTTCTCGTCCTGGTACCGGCGCGGCAGGGATTCGCGAATCGCGGCATCGTCGAAGTCGATCTCCGCCAGCCGCAGCAGCCGGCCCAGGGCGATCATGTTGCCGAACAGCTCCTTGCCGAAGTGCTCCGAGCCCAGCGACGCGAATGGGATCTGCTCGTCGCCAGGCCTGCCGAGTCCCAGGTCCGTCACCACCTTGCGGCCGCTGATCCGCAGATGCCCCTTGTCGGCCAGCTTGAGCATGATGTCCGCCTCCTCGACGACCGGGTTCGCGATCGGATGGTCATCGAAGATGACGAAGGCGTCGGACATGCTGCCGCGCACGCTGGAGTCGTAGTCGAAGAGGACGGTCACCTGCTTTCCCATGCGGGCCAGGAGCGCGCCCAGGACGCCGGCGATGACCCGCACCCCCTGCCCGCCGACTCCGTCGAGTGCGATCCGGGTCGTCATGCGGCCGCGTCGGGGTCGATGCCGGCCTCGCGCAGCGCGTCGGCGAGGGTGATCTCGCCCTTCGCCACGCGGAGCTTCACCTCGGATGGAAGCCGCTGCATGAGCGCCAGCTTGCGCTGCGCCTCGGCGCGCTTTGCCTCCTTCGGATCCAGCGGCACCGCTGGCGGCGCGGCGTCATGAGCCGTCTGCGGCGCGGCGGGCTGCGTTTCGCCGCCGGGTGTACCGCCGATCAGGTTGCGCTCCTCGACCTTGGCCTCCGCCTTCTGCGCGTCGAGCTGGGTCGGCTGGTCCTGGGTTCGCGGATCCTTCCCGGTGGCGCTGATCGTGACCTCGCCGGGTGCGACCGGCGCGCCCGAGGGAGCACTGGCACCGGTTCGCAGCCACTCGGGGATCGGGATGCCGGCCTGCTGCAAGGCCTCGGTGAGCGTCAGCTCCTTCTTCGCCACGGCGAGCTTCACCTCGGTCGAGAGCTGTGCCATGACGGCGGCGCGCTGCTGCGACTCGGCACGGCGTCGGGCCTTCTCGTCATCGGTCGCGGGTGGTGCGGCGGCGCCCGGCGACTCGGTCGCCGAGATCATCGGTCCGGTGGGCTGTGCGGGCAGCTCCGGCGGGCGCTCGGGCGTGCTCGTGACCCCGGCCCCGTTCCCGTTGATCGGCTCCCCGACTCGCGGCGAGAGGATCCCGATCTCGAACGGATTGAGGTGATCAGCGTCCCTGGCGGCGCGCTTGTACGTCTTCCGGTAGAAGTTGAGCATGTCGTTCGCGCTCGCGAAGCCGATGCGCCGCCCGTTGTTCTCGATGCACTGGCTGGTGATGTCGACGAAGCTGAAGCCGTCGTGCTCGATGGCCTCCTTGATGGCGTTGCGCATGTGCAGCTGGTGGTAGACGGTCGTCTTGGCGTAGAGGGCGTGCTGCGACGAGCGGACGAGCCCCTGCAGGTTGATCGGGGTGTTGGGGTTGCCGGCCGGCGACGAGAGGGTCTTGGTGCCCGTCGGCGTGGTCGGACCGGTCTGACCGCCGGTCAGCCCGTAGATCTCGTTGTTGTTGCAGAGCACCGTCAGGGGCGCGTTGCGGCGGATGGCGTGGATGAGGTGGTTGCCGCCGATGCTCGCGGTATCCCCATCCCCCGCCACGACCACCACGTGCATCTCCGGGCGAACGGCCTTGATCGCCTCGGCCACCGGCAGGGTGCGCCCATGCAGGGTGTAGACGCTCTCGTGCTTCAGGTAGCTGCCCATTCGGCCGGTGCAGCCGATGCCGGTCACGATGATCGTGTTCGTCTCGTCCATCCCCATCTCGTCGAGGACCATCGCGAGCTGGATCATGATCGTGCCGATCCCGCAGCCCGGGCACCAGATGGTCGGGAAGAGATCGACCTTCAGCCGCTCCTTGAAGCCGAGCTCCGCGAATGCCAGCTCGGGCATCAGCCGATCCCCAGCGGGGAGCGCTCGACCGGCTCGACTGGCGCGACCGGGATCGGCGGCTCCGAGGGCCCGCCGCCGAGCACACGATCCAGGCCGTCGCGGACCGCTTCGAGGCTGATCCGGCCGCCGAGCAACGGGATGCGCTTCACCTCGCGGCGCAGGGCGAGCTCGACCATGTCGGCGTACTGCCCGTCGTTCGCCTCGATGCAGACGATCTCGTCGTAGCGATCGGCGATCGCGCGCACCTCGTCGGCCAGCATCGGGTGTATCCGGATCGGGCGAAAGAGGGCGTACTCGTCAGCGAGCGGCGAGGCGACGCGGCTCACGATCCCGTAGCAGACAATCAGGGTCTTGGCGTCGACGTTCCAGCCGTGCTCGTACAGCGCGTAACGTCCCGCGACCTCCATGTGGCGATGCTTGGCCGCGTAGTACTGGCGCAGGTACTCGTCGGCGTCCGCCGTGGCCGGCTCGCCGGCGTTCGGCCCCTGCTCGTACATCACCACGCCGGCGAAGAAGCGCGGCTTGCCAGCCTCGTGCTTCCCGAGCGGAACCAGGCTGCGCGGCACGATCTCGACGCTCTCCGCCACCTCGTCCAGGTCGACCACCTCGTTGAGGTGCGCGACGAACGTGTCGGAGAGGACGACCACCGGTGAGAGCGACTCCTCGGCTGCGTTGAAGGCCTGGACGGTCACCCGGAAGGCCTCCTCGACGCCATTCGGGTAGAAGGCCAGCGGGGTGTAGTCGCCGGTGCTGCCATAGCGGACCTGCATGATGTCCCCCTGCCCCGGCATCGTGGGCATGCCCGTTGCCGGGCCGACCCGCTGGACGTCGACGAAGACGCATGGCACGCCCACCTTCTGCGCGTACCCAACCGCCTCCTGCATGAGGCTGAAGCCCGGGCCGCTGGTTGCAGTGAACGACTTCGCCCCCGCCAGGCTGGCGCCGATGATCGCGTTCGCGCTCGCAATCTCGTCCTCTGCCTGGAGGAAGCGGAACTCCGGATGCTCCGCGGCCCAGCCGGAGGCCACGTTCAGGATCTCCGTTGACGGGGAGATGGGATAGCCCGCGTAGTAGCTCGCTCCCGCCGCCACAGCTCCCCGGAAGACCGCCTCGTTGCCCTGTGTCAGCTTCCGCATCGGGCTAGGAGGTCTCGGACGTCGAGCCGCCACGAGCGGCGTGCGCTGCGACCGCCTCGG
>DATJIJ010000059.1:0-11188 GCA_035493355.1 Candidatus Methylomirabilota bacterium | reverse complement strand
GACGGCATGAAGATCGGCCAGATCAGCTTCCAGCGCCTCTCGAGCCCGGCCGAGGTGGGCTACGGTGATGCGAGCATCGGGAGCAAGTATCGCGGGCAGCGGGACCCGACAGCCAGCCTGTACCATCGGGACTTCGAGCGGGGCCGCATCAAGCGCTGAGCCCGCGCCACAGCCGGAGTTCGACGTAACCGAGCCAGTCTTCGCCATCACGCCTGCCCGCCAGGCACGCACCTACGCTGGCGATGTCCGCGTGCGGATCGTCCGCGCCGGCTGGTTCCGACCCGATGCCGGTGGCTTCTTCGGGGTTGTGCCGCGACCACTCTGGTCGCGCCTGGTCGAGACCGATGAGCGAGGCCGGATCCTGTGCCGCCTCAATCTCCTCCTGGTCGAGGCGGGTGGGAAACGGATCCTGGTCGAGACCGGCACGGGGGTGCGGATGACCGACAAGGATCGCGACATCAAGGGCATCGAGGGCGGGGATCCGGCCGCAGCCTTGCGGGCCGTGAGCATCGACCCGGCGAGCATCGACTTCGTGGTCGTCAGCCACCTCCACTACGACCACGCCGGGGGGATGGTGGACGCGGACGGGAAGCCGAACTTCCCGAAGGCGCGCTACGTGGTGCAGCGCGACGAGTCGGAGGCCGCCCACGGGGACGAGCTGCGCCTCGCGGGGATCATGGAGCGCGAACAGCTCGACCTCGTACGGAGCGCCGGCCTGCTCGCCGAGGTGCAGGGTGAGGTCGAGCTGGTGGCCGGTGTCAGCGTGATTCCGACCGGTGGCCACACCCGTGGATCGCAGGCCGTCCTGATCGGCGTGGCCAGCGAGGGACGTGACGAGGCGCCCGGCGAGCGGGCCATCTTCTGGGGCGACCTGATCCCGACCCGCTGGCAGCTCCCGGTGCGCTGGACGAGCGCCTTCGACGACTACCCGATCCAGGCGGTCGAGATCCGCAACCAGCTGGTGCCCCGCGCGGCGGCGGAGGGCTGGTGGTGCTACTTCACCCACGATCCGGGCGAGATGCCGATCCAGATCGAGGCCACAGCCAAGGGCTTCGCCGTTCGCGAGCCTTCCTAGGCGGGTCCCAGCAGCTCCTCGACGATCTCCAGCATCCTGGCGGGAGCCAACGGCCCGATGATCTCGCGCACCACTGTTCCGCTCCTGTCCACGAAATAGTGGCGGGGCAGCCCTGACCTGCCGGACCAGCGATAGAAGTTGTCCAGGCTGGCATCGAGCAGGATTGGATAGTGGATGGCATACCGGTCGACGAAATCGGTTACCGATGCGCGCGACTCGCCCCAGTCCACGCCCAGGACCAGCAGGCGATCCCCGTACGCGTCGGCCAGGCGTTGCATCGCGGGCATCTCGGTGCGGCACGGTTCGCAGTTGGTCGCCCAGAAGTTCACCCAGGTGAGCCGTCCCGTTCCATCTGCGAGCGTCCACTGGCGACCCGCCAGGTCGTCTGCGGAGATTGAGGGCGCCGCACGGCCGATCAGGCTCCCCTCGACTCCCGCGTCGTCGCCCTTCAGCAGCGGGATCGCCGCCATGACCCCCAGGGCGACCGCAACGACGCCGATCATCAGCAGCCAGAGGACCGATCCCCGGCGCGCGCGGAGGAAGCCCATCGCTAGGAACCGAGCTCGGCGAGGAGGCCGCGCAGGTCGGGAGCGGTGATAGGTGCCTCGAGGCGGTCGACCCCATCAAGCCCGACGACGGGAATGCGAAAGCCGTACCGGAGCACCAGGGCGTCATCGGTCTCGATGTCGACGCGTTTGTAGCCGTCGGGCGTGAGCATCTCGTCGAGCAGGACGCGTGCCTCCTCGCAAAGGTGGCAGCCGTCTCGCTCGTACAGGACCAGTCGCGCGGGTCTGAGCACGGCCCGATGATAGGATCTCCGCGCGCCGCCCCCGTAGCTCAGCGGATAGAGCGAGGCCGTCCTAAGGCCTGCGTCGGGGGTTCGATTCCCTCCGGGGGCGCTTCAGTGCCGATTCGGGAAGAAGGCCGGCAGGTAGCGACGGCTCGCTTCGAGCGTGGCGTCGAGCAGAGGCTCCGGATCCGTGTATGGCCCGACGAGGGGGTTGGCCGAGAGTGCGGCCAGGGCATCGCCGCGATCGCCGCTTCGCGCCGCCCGGATGGCCAGGCGCTCATACGCCTTGACCTGCAGCACCAGGTCGCGCATCTCGTCTGTGAGTGCCCCCACTGGCAGGGGATGCGCACCGTCGCGGTCGATCCGGGCTGGCACCTCGACCACCGCGTCGTCGGGCAGGTCCGCCATGCTTCCGTCGTTGCGAACATCGACGACCTGAATGTCGCCACGGCCGTCGTAGAGCGACGCCAGCAGCTGTGCGGCGGCTTCGCTGTAGAAGGCCCCGCCTCGATCAGCCAGCAGCGCGGGCTTCTCGTCCAGCGACGGATCCCGGTACATCTCCAGCAGCTGGCCCTCGATCCCGGCTACCGTCTCAGCGCGGCTGGGCCCCTTCCGCTGCTTCTCGAGGGTCTCCGCGAAGGCGTAGTAGTAGCGGAGGTAGTAGGAGGGGACGGCACCGGTTCGTCGGAAGGCATCAACCGGAAGGTCCATCTCTTCGGCGATCGAGTCTGCCTGGCTTGCGAGCAGTTCCGGGAGGCGGTCCACTCCATCGACGCGTAGCGCCCTGACCCAGCTCAGGTGGTTCAGTCCCACGTGATCGAGCTCCACTCGGTCAGGCTCCACGCCGAGCCGCTCGGCGAGGTGGCGCTGCAGCGTGATGGCCACGTTGCACAGCCCAATGGCTCGATGCCCGTCGTCAAGCAGCGCCTGGGTGACCATCCCGACCGGATTCGTGAAGTCGACAATCCATGCCTCATCGTGAGCGAGGCGGCGCATCTCATCGGCCAGCTCGAGGACCACCGGGATCGTGCGCAGCCCCTTGGCGAAGCCGCCCGCCCCGGTCGTCTCCTGGCCGATGGTGCCAAAGCGCAAGGGGAGCGACTCGTCGATGAGCCGCGCCGCCTGGCCACCAATGCGTAGCTGAACAAGCACGAAATCAGCCCCGTCCAGGCCTGCGGACCGGTCGCCCGTGAGGGTCAGGCGACCACCCCAGCCGACGCGCTTGAGCATGCGGCCGGCGAGCCCACCAACGACCGACAGCCGCTCGGCATCGATGTCATGGAGCACCAGCTCGTCGATGGGGAGCCGGTCGGCTCGATTCGCGAGGCCCTCGATCAGCTCGGGGGTGTAGGTGCTCCCGCCACCGATCACCACGACCTTGACGCCCATCCGCTGCCTGGCTCCCTTGCTGTGATGGCTCGCGGGACTTGACACATTGCTTATAACCTTATGAGCAATACCGGTCAAGGCCGAGACTTGACGAGGAGGGCGATTGGGGCGGTACCGGCTGGACCTTGGACCGATCCCGCTGCACCACCAGGTGTACCTCGACCTGCGCTCGATGCTTGACGCCGGCGCCTGGCGGGAGGGCGATCGACTGCCACCCGAACGCGAACTGGCGTCCCGGTATGGATGCAGTCTGATCACGGTTAGGCATGCGCTTGGCGAGCTCGCGCGCGAGGGGCGCATCGAGCGCACTCGGGGACGGGGGACGCATGTCCTCAGGCAGCGGATCGACCACGACTTTGCCGGGGCACTCAGCTTCGCCGAGCAGATGCAGCGTCATGGGCTCGACGCCCGAACGCGCGTGGTGACCTCCCGCATGGAGCCGGCCGGCGAGGCGGTCGCCAAGGCTCTGGAGCTGGAGCCGGGGCGGCCGACGGTCTACCTCGAACGCCTGCGGATGGCCGGCAATGAGCCGCTCATCCTCGAACAGGTCCACCTCTCCGCGGACCGCTTCCCCGGCCTGCTCGAGCACGACCTTGAACACAGCTCGCTCTACATCCTGCTCGCGGAGCGCTATCGGACGCAGATCGTGCGGATCGCCGAGGCGATCGAGCCAGTCGTTCTTCGTACCCGGGAGGCCCGCCTTTTGGGCCGCAAGCCGCGTACGCCCGCCCTCCTCGTCGAGGGGACCGCGTTCGCCCAGGGGGGCGAGCCAGTCGAATTTGCGCGCAGCTACGTTGCCGGGGACCGCACCAGGTACTTCGTTGAGCGGGGCTTCTCCCGCTCGAATCGGCCGATTGCCAGCCGCGAACCGGTCGGAGGGCCGGATCGGCGCGTGGCGGCCGGACGTTGAGGCATCACCGCCATCAGGCAGCTTGAGGAGGATCCACGCGCATGAACAGCCGACGTCTCGTGGCACTGGTGCTCGTCGCCGTGCCGCTCATCGTCTCCGCCTGCGGAGGCCTCAAGATCGGCGCCACCGAGATCCGGTGGTTCTGCTGCCTGGGCGGCGGCGACGCTGAGGAGCAGGTGCCGGTCGAGAAGGCGGTGGTCGAGAGGTTCAACGCCTCGCACCCGGACATCAACCTGAAGTTCGAGTTCCAGCCCTACGACTCGGCCTTCGACATCTTCGCCACCGAGGTCCGCTCCGGGAATCCGCCGGACGTCGTGGGCCCCCTCGGAATCGGCGGCGGCAACGCCTTCCCGGGCCTGTGGCTCGATCTCACCGACCTGATCGCGGCGCATGACTACGACCTCACCCAGTTCCCCGCAAATGCGGTGGATGTGTACCAGGCCGGCGACGAGGGTCAGCTCGGCATCCCGTTCGCCATCTACCCCTCGGCACTCTTCTACAAGAAGAGCCTCTTCGACGAGGCGGGCCTGAATGAGCCGCCACATAAGTACGGCGATCCGTACGTCATGCCGGACGGGAGCAGCGTCGAGTGGAACTACGACACGGTGCGGCAGATCGCGATGCTGCTGACCGTCGATAAGAACGGAAAGGACGCCACCCAGGCGGGCTTCGACCCGGAGAACATCGTGCAGTGGGGCTTTGAGCCGCAGCGCGACGACCTGCGCCAGGTCGGGGCGGATTGGGGTGCCGGCTCCCTGGTCGGCGCAGACGGCAAGACGGCCCAGATCCCCGACGCCTGGGCTGCCTCCTGGCACTGGTTCTACGACGGGATCTGGAAGGACCACTTCAGCATGACGGGGCCACAGTTCGAGAGCGACGACTTCAATCCCTCGGACTACCCGTTCTTCACCGGCAACGTCGCCATGAGCGAGAACTACCTGTGGTCCACTTACGGGGTGGCGGACTCGGGTGACGACTGGAACCTGGCCGCGATCCCCTCGTACAACGGAAAGACGACGGCAGCCTTCAACGCGGACACGTTCCGCATCACGAAGGCGAGCAAGAATCACGAGGCTGCGTGGACTGTCCTCACCTACTTGCTCGACGACGCGCGTGCCGACCTGCTCACCACCTACGGCGGCATGCCGGCTCGCGCCGGCGAGCAGGCGGCGTTCTTCGACACCCTGAGCGAGGGATTCACGCAGAAGATCGACTGGCAGGTCGCCATCGACGGCATCCAGTACGCCGACATCCCCAACTTCGAGGGGCCGATGCCCGACTACAACAAGGCCTTCGACAAGCTCAATGAGTTCGCTACCAAGTGGGAGGCCACACCCGGCCTCAACCTGGACCAGGAGATCGCCGACCTGCGAGACGCGCTCCAGGTGATCTTCGACCAGGCCCAACAGTGACCAGCTGACGAATCTGAGCGCCTCTGCCCGCCCGGGGCGGGGGCGCTCTCAGCGCCCCGAGAGGTCCGATGTCCGCACTCCCCTCCATTCGTCGCCTGCGCCAGCCGTCCCTTGCGCGTCGTGAAGCGCTATGGGGCTACGTCTTCCTATCCCCGTGGATCGTCGGCTTTCTCGCGCTGACCTTGATCCCCATGGCGGCCACGCTCGTATTCACCTTCACGAACATCGACCTCGCCCAGAATGAGCCGGTCCGATTCGTGGGCCTCGACAACTACGCGCGCCTCCTGGCGGATGGGGATGCGTGGCGCTCACTCCTCGTGACCTTCAAGTACGCCGCCCTCTCCCTGCCGGTCGGTCTCATCATCCCGTTCGGCATCGCCCTGCTCATCAACAGCAGGTACATCCGCGGGCGGGCCGCCTTCCGGGTCCTCTTCTTCCTGCCGTACGTCGTGCCGTTCGTGGCCGGGGTGCTGATCTGGGAGGGGATGCTCAACGCCGAGAGCGGCTGGGTGAACGGGTTCCTGCACTTCATCGGCATCGCTCATCCGCCGAACTGGCTCAACGAGCCGGGCGTCGTGTATCCCGCCCTGGTGACGATCGGCATCTGGGGGATCGGCGCCGGGATCATCATCAACCTGGCGGGACTTCAGGGGATCCCCACCGAGCTGTACGACGCGGCCAACATCGACGGCGCGGGCTGGTGGAAGACCCTGCGGCACATCACCCTGCCGCTGATGTCGCCGGTCATCTTCTACACGCTGATTCTCGGCATGGTGGAGGTGCTGCAGTACTTCCTCGTCCCGCTGGTCATCAACAACGGGACCGGGGATCCGGGGGGATCCACGCTCTTCTTCAACCTGTACCTCTACAAGGTCTTCTTTACCTACCAGGACATGTCGTACGGAGCCACGCTCGCCTGGCTCCTCTTCGCCATCACCCTGGCCATCAGCCTGCTGCTCTTCTGGAGCGCTCGCCGCTGGGTCTACTACGCGGGCGAGCGGTAGGGGATCACGATGGTGACTGACGAAGCCCCCAGCCCTGCCGCGCGCGAGCGCGGGCGGAGGAGGGAACCCGCTTCGGCACGAGACGCGATGCGTTCCTTCATCATCACCTTCTTCGCCATCGCGATCGTGGCGGCATTCCTCTCGCCGCTCGTGCGTGCCGCGACGATGTCGGTCAAGAACTCAGGTCAGATCTCGCAGACCAAGGCGCCGCTCTACCCGGCCGACCCGGAGACGTTCATCTACCACGGCCATGCGTACGACGTGTACAACGTGCCGGTCGACGGCGCCACTCGCGAGCTGGCGCTGGTCACCAAGGGACGCACCGAGAGCGAGTTCGTCGACCCGGCGCATCCCGATGCTGGACTCATCACCTGGGAGGGCTCCTGGCGGACGCTCGAGCCGGTCTGGGTGTTCGCGCCCCAATGGGGCAACTTCCTGGAAGTCTGGGATCTGATCAACTACCCGCGACTGCTGTTCAACACGATCGCGCTGGCGACCATCGGCACGATCGGGACGCTCCTGTCGTGCACGCTGGTGGCCTACGCCTTTGCCCGCTTCCGCTTTCCCGCAAAGGGCTTTCTGTTCACCCTCCTGATCGCCACCATCTTCCTGCCGGCCGCCGTGACCCTGATCCCGACCTACACCATCTTCTACAAGCTGGGCTGGATCGGGACATGGTTACCCCTGCTCGTCCCTGCCTTCCTGGCCAATGCCTACGACGTCTTCCTGCTGCGCCAGTACCTCCTCACGATTCCGCATGACCTGGACGAGGCCGCGCAGATCGACGGCGCCGGACCCTTCCGGATCCTGGTCTCGGTCGTCCTGCCGCAGGCCTGGCCGGGGATCATCGCTGTCGGAGTCTTCTCGTTCGTCTACAGCTGGAACGACTACTTCTCTCCGCTGATCTATCTTTCGACGGCTCCGGACCTTCAACCGATCTCGGTGGGCCTGGCCGCGTTCCACAGCATCCATTACCGCAGCCCGGCCCTCATTCAGGCAGGTACCCTGATGACGCTCGTGATCCCTGTCCTCATCTTCATCGTGTTCCAGCGCTTCTTCACGCGCGGCATCGTCATCAGCGGAGTCGAGAAATAGCGCCGGGCTTCCGCGTCGCGTTGACGTTCGACGCTGAGCACCCGGATCGGCCCAGCAGCGGCGAGAGCGCGGCCTCCCTGATCGCGAGCCTGCGTCGGCTCGATGTCAGTGCCACGTTCTTCGTCCAGGGGCGATGGGCCGAGGCCTACCCGCGCCTCGCCGGCCAACTGGCGGGCGATGGCCACTTGATCGGCAGCCATTCCTTCTACCACGCCCGCATGCCTCTCTTCGATCGGCGTGGGTTCAGGACCGATGTTCAGGCCGCCGAGCGGGCGATCATCCGTTTCGTCGGTGTCGATCCAAGGCCGTGGTTTCGCATGCCATTCGGGAGCGGGGCCGAGAGCGGGATGCTGGTCACGCGGCTTCGGGAGCTGGGCTATCGGCACGTCGGCTGGCACGCCAGCGGGCTGGACTGGCATCGCGGCCGAACTGGTCGCGGAGTTGAGGAGACGGTGGTCAGCGGTGCGACCTCACACGGCGACGGGGCGATCGTGCTCCTGCATACGTGGCCGGACGCGACAGCGGCCGCCCTGCCCGGCATCGTCTCCCGGCTCCGGGCCGCTGGTGCGGACCTGGTTCGAGTTGATCAGCTGGACGCCGACCCGGACCTCAGCCCACTCGGCGAACAGCGGCCGGCCGCGTTCCGATGAAGGCGAAAAGGGCAGCCGTCCTTGCCGTTGACGGAGGCAACTCGAAGGTCGATGTGGCGCTCGTCGCCCGCGACGGCACCCTGCTCGCGACGGCGAGCGGCGGGACCATCTCCCACCAGCAGGTCGGCGTCGCCGCCGGGATGGCGCGCCTCGAGGACGTGGTGCGGTCAGCAGCGGCGAGAGCCGGGCTCCCGCGTGGTGGACCGGTCGCCGACCTCGGAATCTTCTGCCTGGCCGGGGCGGATGCGCCCTCCGACATTCGTGAGCTGGAAATCGCGTTGCGAGCCGCTGCCTTGACGAGTCAGACGACGGTGCTCAACGACTGCCGCGCCGGCCTCCGCGCCGGCAGCGACCGTGGCTGGGGCGTGATCGTGATCTGCGGCTCGGGAGTCAACGCCTGTGGCATCGCGCCGGACGGCAGGGTCGCGGGTTTCGCCGCCCTCGGGCCGATCTCGGGGGACTGGGGCGGGGGCGGAGACCTCGGCAAGGCCGCTCTCGCCGCGGCGGTCCGAGCGGGCGACGGTCGTGGGCCGCGCACCACCCTGGAGCGGCGGGTACCCGCGCATTTCGGGCTTGCCCGCCCGATCGCCGTGACACAGGCGCTCTATGCCGAGCGAATCGACGAGTCACGGCTCCGCGAGCTGGCACCCGCGGTGTTTGCTGGCGCCGCGGAGGGCGACGCCGTCTCGCGCGGCATCCTCGATGAGCTTGCTGACGAGCTGGCGACGATGGCAATCGCCCTCATCCGACGCCTGCGCCTGGCTCGCACCGACCTGGATGTCGTGCTCGCCGGTGGCATCTTCCGCGCCGATGACGCCGCATTCCTCGAACGGTTGACGAACGGCGTGCACCGCGTGGCACCAGGTGCGCGCCTCGTTCCGCTGCGCACTCCGCCGTTGCTGGGAGCGGCCCTCCTTGGCCTGGAGGCGGTGCCCGGCGCGCGACACCGCGCGGCGATCCGACGACTGCAGGAAGGCTTTGCGAGGCTGGGAGACCAGGCAGGGGGCTAGGCGGGCGACTCTGCGTCGACCATCGGCTTCACTTCGCCGATCCAGCGCTCGAGGGTCTCCTGGTCGTAGGGGGCCGGCACCTCGGCGATGAAGGTGTGGAAGCCGATTGCCTTACGCTCGATCATCTTCTCGGCGATCGACTCGACCGTCCCAATCCAGAAGGTATCGTCGTCCTCGACCGCAGAAATCGGGACGCGGTTCTGGGCCATCTGTGCCTCCCAGGCCTGCCGCGCCTCGCCCTCGGTATCGCGGATGAGCGGCTTGCAGGCCGTCGTGAGCTCGATTTCGGCGGGGTCGCGGCCAACCGCCACACAATGCTCGCGGAGGACGTCGAGCTTGTGGCGCAGCAGCTCAACGCTGCCCATCTCGTTCCACATGTCCGCGTACTTCGCGACGGTGCGGAGCGTCTTCTTCTCGCCGCCGCCACCGATCATGATCGGCAGCCGGGACTGGACGGCGGCGGGAAGCATCCGCAGCTGATCGAATTGATAGTGGCCCCCGGGCGGGGATGTCACCGGCTCGCCATCCAGCAGCGCGCGGAACCCGGCGACCGCCTCATCCATCCAGTCGAGCCGCTCGCCGACGCTGCGGCCGAAATCGAGCCCGTATGCGGTGTGCTCGAGCTCGAACCAGGCCGCGCCAATTCCGAGCATCGCCCGGCCCTGGCTCATCTGGTCGAGGTTGGTGACCATCTTTGCCACCAGCCCGGGGTTGCGGAACGTGATGGCTCCGACCATGAGGCCGAGCCGCACCCGCGAGGTGACCATGGCCCAGGCCGCGAGCGTGGTGTACGCCTCGAAGATGGGCTGATACGGATCCCCGAAGATCGCATACAGGTGGTCCCAGGCCCAGAGGTGGTCGTAGCCGAGCTCGTCCACCCGGCGAGCGGCGCGCTCGAACGACGGCCAATCGGTCCCCTGGTTCCAGAGCAGAACGCCCAGCTGCGTTTCGGTCATGTGCTGGGCAAGTCTATGCCGGCGAATGTCTGTTGCGCGTCATGACAGCCGGCAAAGCTGCTACGCCGTTGCAATCTCCCTGACGGCACCATCGCAGAGTCTCGGGTGGGCCGCCAAGGCTCACCCGTAGTTGGAGGAGAAGTGAGCCCATGAGTCAGACCAATGTGAACGTGCCTGGCAACAATGGCGAAGGCATGGGGGCCGGCATGATCGTCGGCCTGATCCTGGCAGTCATCGTGATCGGTTTCCTGGTGTGGTGGTTCCTGCTGAACGGCGGCAACGGCAGCGGGACGCCGGCCGACAGCACGGCACCACTGCAGAGCCTGGTCCAGAGCATCCTGCCGACCAGCAGCTGATCGGATCGGTCTGAACTCGGGGTGGGTTCCGCGCCCTACTGGGCGGTCGCGGTACCCACCCCGTTCAGTACCACCACGCCGGTGATGATCAGGCCGATGCCGACCACCTTGACGGCGTCGAGCGTCTCCCGAAAGAGGAACAGCCCGATCACCACGATCGCAGCGGTCCCGACGCCTGACCAGATTGCATAGACCACACCCAGGGGGATGCTCCGCAGGCTGATCGAGAGCGCGTAGAAGCTCACTGCGTATCCCAGCACGACCACCACCGAGGGGATCGGCTTCGTGAAGCCGTCCGACACCTTCAGGGAGACCGTCGCGACGATCTCGGAGCCGATCGCCACGGCGAGCCACAGGGCGGGATGCATCGGTCTACCTCGTCAGATGAAGAAGGTGAAGAGCCCCGCCATGCGGGCGAAGGCGTTCGTCAGGATGAGCAGCCCGATCCCCATGATGAATATCCCGGAGATCACCTGGACAGCCCGATGGTGGCGGCGCAGGGCAAGGACGACCAGCTCGAGTCGCGGCAAAGCCACCGCGG
>DATJIJ010000058.1:0-11520 GCA_035493355.1 Candidatus Methylomirabilota bacterium | reverse complement strand
AGGGGCCGGATTGGATCCTCACCGACTCGATGATCACCGGCTCCACCGGGACCCCCTGTTCGGGATCGTTGACGGCCACCGCACCGATGGCGTCGACGACCTCCATCCCCTCCACGACCTTGCCCAGGACGCTGTAGTAGGGACGCAGTCGGCCGACCAGGCTGTCGAGGTCGACGAAGAACTGGCTTCCGTTCGTATCGGTCCCGCCGGTGATCTGGCCGCTGGCGAAGTCGTACTGCATCGCGTTGGCCATCGCCACCACGTAACGGTCGTATGGCTGGCTCTCGCTCGGGAACTCGACCTCGAACTGGTAGCCCGGCCCGCCCTGCCCGAGCTCGTTGAACGGGCCGCGATTCGACTTCGTCTGCGGATCGCCGGCCTGCGCCACGAAACCCGCCAGGACGCGATGGAAGGTGACCCCGTCGTAGAAGCCGCATCGCGCGAGCGCCACGAAGTTGGCGGTCGCGATCGGCGCCGAGCTGGAATCCAGCTTGATCGTGAACGACCCCAGGCTGGTCGCTACCACCGCGCGCCCCGCCTCGGCCAGGATGGTACGTGCCTGGCTGGCGCTCGGAGCCGACGCCGGACAGTCACCTGCGGCGTTGCTCGCCGTGGGCGCCGGCGATGCGCCACATGCGGCAAGCAGCAGGGCGAGGACCGGGGCGGCCGATCGGCCGATTCGGTAGGTCACGGTCCGTGCGGCAACGAGCGTTGGAGGAACCCGAGTACCCAGCCCGCGTAATCGGCCTTGCAGGTCTCGACCGATTCCCCGTGCCCGGCACCGGGACAGGTCGCGAGCTCGACGTGCGCGCCCTGGTCTGGCGCGGCGTTCTTGAGCTCCTCTGCGTCTCGTGGATTGACGTCCTTGTCGTCGCCGGCCGTCACGATCAGGACGGGCCGCTCGCCAATCGCCCCGATCGACTGCACGGGATCGGCGAGGCTGAGGTCCTCGCCGGTGCGCAGCAGCCCTCCCAGGAGGATCGACCAGGCGCCCGGCAGGGCGAGCGGCAGGCCACGGCTCTCGAGCTGGGTCTGGAGGGAACCCACCAGCGTGGCGTGGGTCGAATCGATGACAAGCGCCGACACGCGGTCGTCCGTGGCGGCCTCATCGATGGCCGCCACTCCGCCCATCGAGACGCCCAGCACCGCGATGGAAGGGGGCGACTTCGTCTTCTCGAGCCAGTCGAGGACGGCCTTCAGGTCAAGCTGCTCGCGAACGCCCAGCGTGGTGGTACTGCCGGAGCTCTGCCCGTGGTTCCGGAAGTCGAAGAGAACGAGGTTGTAAGCCGCGTGCAGCGGCGCGGCCCAGCTCAGCATCTCGCTCTTCGTCTTGCCGTTCCCGTGGGCCAGAACGATGGTCGGCGCCGATGCGCTCTCGCCCGCGGCGGGGATGTACCAGCCGGCGATCCTGATCCCGTCGCTGGCGAGAATCTCGGTCCCCGCCGCCTCCCCCGGCTGCGGGCAGTCGGCGCGGTCCGGATACGCGTCGAGGTCGCGGTCGGTGGCGAGGTCGTAGTTGATCGCCTCGTAGGACCAGCCGTATTCCGAGGCGGGCGTGCGGCAGTCGCCGGAGCGGTCATGGGCCGCGAACGCCTGCGAGCCGTCGAACCCGACATAGGCGAGGTAGCCGACCAGGGCCACCAGCGAGAGCGCCATGACGAACGAAACCCACCGCCAGATTGCGGTACGGCGCGCCTGGCGAGGGTCTGACGGCGGCTCGAACGGCACTCGGCCGAGTATACGGTGGTGCCCCTGGGGCGGCTCCCCTACAATCCGGGCCCGTGGTTAGTCCAAAGGTCAGCAAGGCTGCGCCCAGGACCGCTGTGCCGAGGCACCGCGGTCACTCGCTGGCGCCTGAGCATCTTGGGGAGCGCGGCGCCGCGGCCACCCTGGTCATGGCCATCGGCGGAATGTCGATCTTCATCACCGGGATCGCCATGACCGTGAATGGGCTGACCCTTCCCGGGCGCTACGCCGCCGGCGAAGGGCCGCCGAACGTGGCCCAGCTCGGCATCGGCCAGATGGTGGGCGGCATCGGCCTCCTCGTCCTGGGGATCCTCATCGCAGGCAGCGCGCTGGCGCTCCTCGGGGGCCTCCCCCGCAGCAGGCCGTTCGCGGTCGGCACCTCGGCGGTCGCCGCCGTGCTGGCGCTCGCCGCACTCATCCTGCAGCTGGGGCCAACGCGTCGCGACCTGGTCCTCCTCGCCGCCCTGGCCGTTGCGGTGGTCGCCTTTGGCGGCGCCTCCGCGATCCTGGCGCGGCTGCGACGCTAGCCCCCCGGAGGCGCCGATGGGGCAGCCGTCCCGGCTGGCCTGGGCGATCCTCCTCGTCGCCGGCCTCGTGCTGGTGGGCACGGGTGCGGCAGCGGTCGCAGTCGGCGTCTTCAACCCCGGCCTGATCAGCTCCCAGCTGCCACCCGATGCCGCCGTCGACGCTCCCGCCGTGGGCGGGGCGGCAGTGGCGCTCGGCGTGGCCACCGCCCTCCTTGGCGTCCTGCATTGGGTGACCGCATTCGCTCTTCGTGCCCGCGTCGGCATCGCGGTCACCGGAGCCGTGGTGCTGGCCTCGACGATGGCCATCCTGGCTCTCGCCTTCGCGGTCGCGGCCGTGGTGAGCATCGCCGCGGGCTCCGCCCCCGCCGTCTACATGATCCCCGCGGCGATCGGCCTGGGGGCGGCGGTCGTCGGCTACGCAGTGGTCACGGCACTGGTCATGGGCAGCCGAGGGGAGCCAATCTGAGGGGCGGAAAGCGCCCCTGCTATACTCCGCCACCGTCGCTCCCGCGGGCCCGTGGTGTAGCGGCCCAACATGCCAGCCTGTCACGCTGGAGATCGCCGGTTCGAATCCGGTCGGGCCCGCCACGATCCACTGACCCCTGCCGACCCTGCAACGGAGCGCGGGCGCATTGACGCGCGTGACTGTCCGGTGTATCACTAACGCACGCTACCGATAGAAGGCACTCAGCCTCCTGGGCAGCCCACGTGCGAGGTACCGGACAGATGGCCGAGGCAAGCCTGTACGACCGGCTCGGTGGCGTCTTCGCCATCGCGGCAGTGGTAGATCATTTCAGCGACGCGATCGTCAAGAACCCAATGGTCGGCCAGCAGTCGGCGAATCCTCAGCTCCGCGAGTGGCATACCAACAACCTGGGCCGCCTCCCCGGCCTGAAGTGGATGCGCACCCTCTGGGTCTGCGAGGTCGCCGGCGGCCCACAGAAATACGTCGCCACCCGGCCCGGAAGCACCGACCTTGGCCTCGAGGAGGCCCACCGCAAGCTGCGCATCTCGCCCCAGGAGTTCGACGAGGTGGCTGCAGAGCTGGGCCGCACGCTCGACACCGTCGGCGTGCCGGAGCGGGAGAAGGGCGAGGTCCTGGCCGCGTTCGCGGCGCACAAGGGCGAAGTGACCGAGGGCGCTCTGGCCTAGGGCCGTCGCCGCCCCGGCTCCGCCTTCTCGTCCATCTCGGCGACGTGCATCTCGTGATGCGCGAGGATCACTGACACGGCCTCGTCGACGTCATCCGTCACCGTGAAGAGGCCCAGGTCCTCGGGGCTGATCTTCTTTTCGGTCAGCGGGGTCTTCTTCAGCCAGTCCAGCATGCCCCGCCAGTAGGCCTTGCCGAAGAGGACGACCGGGAAGTGCTGCACCTTGCCGGTCTGGATCAGGGTCAGCGCCTCGAAGAGCTCGTCGAGGGTGCCGAAGCCACCGGGGAAGATGCAGAACGCCTCCGCGTACTTCACGAACATCGTCTTCCGCACGAAGAAGTAGCGAAATTCCATCCCGAGCGTCACGAACTCGTTGAGCCCCTGCTCGAAGGGCAGCTCGATGTTGCACCCGACCGATACGCCGCCCGCTTCGCGAGCGCCGCGGTTGGCGGCCTCCATGATCCCCGGACCACCGCCGGTGATGATCGCGTATCCATGCTTCGCCAGCTTCCGCGAGAGCGTGCGTGCCATGCGGTACGACGGGTCGCCGCGGCCGATGCGCGCCGAGCCGAAGACGCTCACCGCTGGACCGATGCCGGCGAGCGCATCGAAGCCCTCGACGAACTCGCCCAGGATGCGAAGGGCTCGCCATGTATCCGTCTTCGCGAAGTCGGAGTCGCTGGCCTCCTGCTGGAGGAGCTGCTGGTCCTCGGTGGGCCGCTTCTCGGCACCGCGCATGACCACCGCTCCGCTGCGGTGCGGCTGGTTGCGTTTCGTTGCCATGACCATCTCCTGCTCGACAGGTCCAACGCACGGATGGTAGGGTGAGGCGTCGTTGCGTGCGGGATCGCGACCGTGCCCGTCGTCGAATCAGCCCGCTACCTGAGGATCATATTGCCGGACTTCCTGCGCCGTTTCGCCACGCTGACGGTCGTCAGCGCCGTCGCGATCGGCCTCCTGGCCCCGCTCGCCGCACGCTCCGCAACGCCAGCCACCGCGGAGTCGATGCGACTGCTCGCCGTCGCCGACCAGCCATTCAGCCTCTCCGCGCGGTCCGCAGCCGAAGGGCGCGACCGCGCATCCGCCCTCTCGCTGTCGACCGTAAGCCAGCCCATCGGCGTCGAGGATCTCGGCCTCAATCCGGCCCTCGCGACACCCCCGACCGCGCCGATGCAGGCGACCCTCTACCGCCACTCGGTCAAGACGGTGCCGACCCCGTTCAGCGGGACCACCATCGCCGGCAAGGCGACCTGGTACTGCTGCTCCGCGGGGTGGCGCGGCCAGGCGGTCGTGGCGTTGCCGGGGGCGCTGGGTGGCCACTACGACGCCCCGCCCGCCGCCCGATTCGTGACGGTGTGCGCGGACCGCTGCGCGACCCTGCCGGTCGCCGACTACTGCGGCTGCCTGTGGGGCACCTCGAGCCAGAAGGTCGCCGACCTCTCCCCCGAGGCCTGGGCGGCGATCAGCGACAGTGCTCTCTCTCGTGGAGTGATCTCGGTCACCGTTCACCTCGGCGGCTGACGTTCCTCGCCCCGCCGCCCTGGCGCGCTGCTAGCATCCCGCGATGCTCCAGCCCCTCCGGATCGGCCACGTCGTGCTCAAGGTGCGCGACCTCGACCGATCGCTCGCCTTCTACCGGGACCTCCTGGGCTTCAAGGTGGTCAGCGAGCTGAGCAACGTGATGATCTTCCTGGCGGCCGATGGCGTGAACCACCACGACCTCGCGCTTCTGCGGGTTGGCCAGCAGGCCCCATCGCCGGTACCCACCGCGGTCGGGCTGTATCACGTCGCCATCCAGCTGGCTGACTTCGCGGCCGTGCAGGCCGCGCATGCCGTCCTCACCGAGCGAGGGCTGCTGCGCGGGGCGATCGACCACGGCGTGACGCGATCCCTCTATACCGCCGACCCCGATGGCAACGAGATCGAGCTCTACTGCGACGCTCCGCGCTCGGAGTGGGAGGGTCGCGTCGACGCGGTCATGACGGTCAAGCCGCTCGTCATCGACTGAGGCTTCGCCAGCGAGCTAGCGCGCGAAGCTGAGGATCGCGAAGCCCGCGACCAGGATGAAGGCGACGAAGATGATGACCAGTCGCGCTCCCCAGTTGGTGTGGCGGACGGGCAACGGCTGGTATGGCCGGCCCTTGCGCTGGGAGCGGCGGCTCATCGGCCCCACTCGCGGCGCAGCAGGAACGGCGTGGTGAGCGCCTCGCGGGTGCCGACGCTGCGCAGCTGCTTGCGGACCCGCTTCAGCAGCTTGCCGTGATAGGTGCCGTCGCCATACGGCTCGTGCAGGCGAGCGACGTCCCAGTCGTGCGTGCCAGCGACGGCGGATTCCGGGAGGAATCGGTCCAGGACGGCCTTCGCCTCGTCGATCGCCACGAACCGGCGTGGGCGCGCCGAGTTGTCGAGGAGGGTGAGCAGGTCGCCGAAGCTCGCGTCGAGGTCGGTGACGAGCGTCGAGAGGCGCTCCATGGTGCCGGGCATGCGCTCCAGCTTGAAGAGGCCGCCGAGGAGCGCCTTGCGATCCTCGTCCCCCAGATCGGCGATCACCTCTCGCAAGTTCGGCACGACGGCGGCTGGGTCCGCCACGGGGACCTCGTAGTCGTAAAGGTGGACCATCACCCGCGAAGTATCGCGTGAGCGGGACCGCCCGGTACAATCGCCGCCATGTTGCTTGACGGCAAGAAGCTGCTCATCACCGGCGTCCTCACCGACGACAGCATCGCGTTCAGCGTGGCGAAGGTCGCCCAGGAGGCGGGCGCCGAGATCCTGCTCACCGGCGTGGGGCGTGGGATGAGCCTCACCCAGCGGGTCGCCAAGCGGCTCCCCACCACGCCCGACGTCCTCGAGCTGGACGTCAATAACCCCGAGCACCTGGAGGCGGTGAGCGCCGAGGTAATGAAGCGCTGGGGGAAGGTGGATGGGATCGTGCACGCCATCGGCTTCATGCCGGCGGATGCCCTTGGTGGCAACTTCCTGAACACCCCCTGGGAGAGCGTGGCGTTCGGCTTCCAGACCTCGGCCTTCTCGCTGAAGGCGCTCAGCGTTGGCCTGCTCGAGCCGATGAAGGCCGCTGGCGGCGCGTCGGTCGTCAGCCTCACCTTCGATGGCCGGTTCGCCTGGCCGATCTACGACTGGATGGGGGTCGCCAAGGCTGGCCTCGAGGCGACGACCCGCTACCTGGCGCGGGACCTGGGCGAGTTCGGGATCCGGGTCAACACCGTCTCGGCCGGCCCGATCCGCACCATGGCCGGCAAGAGCATCCCCGGCTTCGACCAGATCGCCGACAAATGGGTCAACCGCTCCCCCCTCGGCTGGAGCATGACCGATGCGACCGCGGTCGGCCAGATGTGCTGCTTCCTGCTCTCCGACTGGTCGACCATGACGTCAGGCGAGCTGATCCACGTCGACGGCGGCTACCACGCCATGGGAACTGACATCCGCTAGGCAGTCGCCGCGATCGTCGCTTCGTGGGCGAGCAGCCACTCCTTCCGCCAGCGGCCCCCACCGTAGTTCCCCGCCTCGCCGCTCTTGCGTACGACCCGATGGCAGGGGATCACGACCGCGATCCGGTTCGCGCCGTTGGCGGTGCCCACGGCCCGTTGCGCGCGGGGCCGCCCGAGCCGCCCGGCGAGCTCCTCGTAGCTGACCACGGTGCCGGCCTCGAGGGCGCGCAGCTCGGCCCAGGTCCGCTGCTGGAAGGGGCTGCCGGGGGCGACGAGCGGCAGGTCGAAAGCCGGCCGCATTCCCGCGAAGTACTCAGCGAGCTGGGTTCGCAGCCGGTCAAGGTGCGGATGGCTGCCGGCGACGATCGGCCGGCCGAGGCGACGCCGCAGCGTCTCGAGCTGGGTCGGCAGCATGCGCCGGTCGGCGAACTCGGCAAGGCAGATGCCGTCGTCGGTCGCGCCCGTGAGCATCGGGCCGAGCGGGGTCGCGATCAGGGTCGTGACGATGGCGCGGGCGCCGGATCGGCGACGGCTCGTGCGTCGCGCGGCTGAGATGATCGGACGCAGGAGTTCGGCGCGGCGGATCTCCGCGTCCGAGAGTGATGTCTGGGCCAGCGGCCGGCAACGCAGGCACGCCCGGTAACCGGAGAAGAGCGCCATCCCCGCAGACGGAAGGCGCATCGCGTTGCCGGGACGTGGCGCCGGAGCGGGGCAGCCATCGCGGCAGAAGATGCCGGTGGTGTGCACGGCGACGACGGGGCGATCATCGGCGGCGGGAGCGGAGAGTGCCATCGGAGCGTGTCTCAGTGTGGATTCTGATGATGAAACGCGCGGACAGGCGCGCCCGTGAGATAGGCGCTCACGGCTTGTCGAGGTGCCGGAGGCCCAGCTCGACCAGCTCGACGATCGGGATCGCGGCCAGCTCGGCACGGGTGAACCAGGCCGCGGTATCGGTCGAACCGTCGACCTCATCCGTGAGGGTGCCACCGGTGACGCGGACGCGGTAGAGGATCTGGATTGCCTGGAAGTCGTCGCCGAGGCCGCCGGGCGACGGCCCACGGCGCACCCAGGTCTCGACGCCGGCGAGTGACTCCACGGCGCCCGTGAGGCCCGTCTCCTCGGTCAGCTCGCGCAGGACGGCCTCGCTCGGAGCCTCGCCGAAGTCAATCCCGCCCCCCGGCAGCGTCCACCAGCCGGCCTTGAGCTCGGGGTAGGTCAGCCGCGCGAGCAGGACCCGCTCCGCCTCGTCGACGCACAACGCATAGGCGGCGACGCGGGTCACCTGGTTGCCGGCCGGGGCCGCGCCGCGATAGGCGTCCGGATCCAGGAGCCACGCGACCTCCCCGGCGCCCGGCTCGGGGATGCCAGGAAACTCGACGCACGCCACTCCGCCGGGTCGCAGTCGTACCGAGGCCGCGCCCGTCAGCAGCGAGATGACGCGCGAGAGGTCCGGCTCGTGGCCGACGAACAGCACGCGACGCGCGTCGGGGTGCGCGGCCATCGCCCGGGCTAGGTCGCCCCAGCTCGCGCCGGGGCTGAGCCTATCGTCCACGACCGGCCGGATGTCGAGGCTCATCCCCGCGATCAGCAGTTCGGCGGTGTGCCGAGCCCTGACGAGAGGCGAGCTGAGGATTACGTCCGGGCGAAGGTTCACGGCGCGCCAGAGCGGTGCCGCCATGCCGAGGGCGTCGACGCCGCCGGCGGTCAGCTCCCTGGCGGCGTCACCCTCCCCTCCGACGTAGGGACCGGCGTCGCCGTGCCGCAGGAAGTAGAGGATCACCCGCCGATCAGTCGGGGAAGGCTTCGGGGCCCCGGTCGGCCAGCTCGGCGGCGTGAGCATCCGCATCCGCGGCATCGGGCGGAAGCCACGAGAACGGATAGCGCGGATCGTCGAGCTCGCCTGCCTGGCGGGTGAGGCGCAGCGGGTGGAAGGTGTCGATCATCACCGCCAGCTCCTCGGTCGCCTCCTTGCCGATGCTCGCCTCGACCGTCCCGGGGTGCGGGCCGTGCGGGATCCCCGCCGGATGGACGGTGAAGGAGCTGATCTCCACCCCGCGGCGGCTCATGAAGTTGCCGGCGACGTAGTAGATGACCTCGTCGCTGTTGATGTTGCTGTGGTTGTACGGCGCCGGGATGGCGAGCGGGTGGTAGTCGAACTTGCGCGGCACGAAGGAGCAGACGACGAAGTTGCGCGGCTGGAAGGTGAGGTGCACCGGCGGCGGCTGGTGGACGCGCCCGGTGATCGGCTCGAAGTCGGCGATGTTGAAGGCGAACGGGTAGAGGTAGCCGTCCCACCCAACCAGGTCGAAGGGGTGGAACCCGTAGTGGTAGGCGGTGACCCGCCCGCCCTTCTTGACCTCGACGACGAAGTCGCCGGTCTCGTGGTGCGCCTCCATCTCGGCCGGCGGCCGGATGTCGCGCTCGCAATACGGGGCGTGCTCGAGCATCTGGCCGTACTCGTTGCGATAGCGCTTCGGCGGCTCGATGTGCGACGGGCACTCCAGCCACAGCATCCGCTGCGCGTCGTCCGCGGGGATGACGCGGTAGGTGGTGCCGATGGGGATGACGAGGTAGTCGCCCGGCCCGTACTCGATCGGTCCGAAGACGGTCTCCAGCGTGCCGTGCCCCTCGTGGACGTAGAACATCTCGTCCATCTCGCCGTTGCGGTAGAAGTGCTCCATCGCGGCGGCGGGGCGGACGACGCCGAAGGTGACATCGGCGTTGTAGAAGAGCGGGATACGGCCGGTGATCGCGTCGCCGGCGGGCTGCACCCCGGCCGAGTTCACCAGGTGGTGGCGGTGGGGGCCGGCCTCGTCATCGGTCCAGGGCTCCAGCGAAACGTCCCGAACCTTCTCGATCCTGTGAGTCTGCGTGGGCGGCGTGTGGTGGTAGAGGAGGCTCGCCTTGCCGGAAAAGCCCTCGACCCCGAACAGCTCCTCCGCGTACAGGCCGCCGTCCGGCTTGCGGAACTGGGTGTGGCGCTTGTGCGGCACCTGGCCGCGTTGCAGGTAGTACACGGTGCCGCCATTCTAGGGCCCAACCCACCGCCCGGACCGATGCGGATCGGGTGCTACCATTAGTTGTATCAGCAACCAGTAGGGTCCACCGATGTTCAACGTCACGCGCCTCAACCACGCCGTCCTCTGGGTCCGCGACGCGGACAAGGCGGCCGAGTTCTACCACCGCGTCTTCGGCTTCGAGGAGCTCGAGCGGCCGCAGGGGATGCGCGCCGCATTCATGCGCTCGCCGAGCGGCGGGAATCACCACGACCTTGGCCTCTTCGAGGTCGGCGCGGCAGCGCCGCGACCGCCGCGCGGCTCCGTCGGCCTCTACCACCTGGCCTGGGAGGTCGGGACGATCGAGGACCTGGCAACCGCCGCCAAGGCGCTCTCCGAGGCGGGCGCCCTCGGCGGTGCGAGCGACCACGGCGTCAGCAAGTCGCTCTATGGCCGCGACCCCGACGGCAACGAGTTCGAGATCATGTGGCAGGTGCCCCGCGAGGCATGGGGCGAGTACGCCGATTCCGGGACGGTGATGCCGCTCGACCTGGATGCCGAAGTCGAGCGATGGGGGACGAAGGGCGCCGTCCAGTAGGGACGCATCGGTACACTCGGGGACGCCCGTGTCCGACCTCGTCCCCGTCATCCGATCCGATGCGCACCTCGCCCACACCGGGCTGATCGAGCTCGCCAGCGGGGTCGAGATCCCCTGCTTCGAGTAGCCGGAGCGGATCCTGGCCATCGAGGCCGCCCTCCAGGCCGACGGCGGCTTCGGCTTCGAGCCACCGACCGAGCACGGCCGCGAGCCGATCCTGGCGGTCCACGACGCTGACATGGTCGAGGTCTTCGAGCACGCCTGGACCGATGCGGTCGCCGCCGGTGCCGACGGCTCGCGGGCGATGTTCCCGGACGTCTTCCTGATCGGCGCCTACAGGGAGCGCATGGCGATCGAGGGGATGCCCGCTCGAGCGCACCACCGGCTGGGCGCATACCTCTTCGATACCGCCACGCCGATCGTTGGCGGCACCTGGGACGCCGCGCTGGGGGCCGTGAACGTGGCGGTCACCACGGCCGAGCGCGTGGTTGCGGGAGCGCCCCTCGCCTACGGGCTGTGCCGGCCGCCTGGGCATCACGCCGCGCGGGGAATGCTCGGCGGCTACTGCTACTTCAACAACGCCGCGATCGTTGCCGAGTGGCTGCTTCGCGAGGGCGGCAAGCGCAGGGTCGCGATCCTGGACATCGACTACCACCACGGCAACGGCACCCAGCAGATCTTCTGGGAGCGGAGCGACGTCCTCTACCTCTCGCTGCATGCCGACCCGATGCGCGCCTACCCCTACTTCTCCGGCTACGCCGCCGAGCTCGGGGCGGGTGACGGGGAGGGGTTCAACCGAAACTGGGCGCTCGCCGCGCGGACCGGCCTCGACGGCTACGCGGTCGCGCTGGCGGAGGCGCTGCGCATGGTCGTGGCCTTCGACCCCGACGCGCCGCTCGTCATCTCGGCCGGCTTCGATACGTTCGAGCGTGACCCGATCGGCGACCTCGCCCTTCGGACCGAGGACTACTTGGCAATCGGTCTCATGATCGCGGGGCTGGGGATGCCGACCGTCGCACTGCAGGAGGGCGGCTACGCGGTCGACGCGCTGGGGGC
>DATJIJ010000057.1:0-6826 GCA_035493355.1 Candidatus Methylomirabilota bacterium | reverse complement strand
TCCTTGCCGGCCACATCGAGCTCAGCCCGTTCCTCCGCGACGCGGCGCAGGCCGCTGTTGATGTCGCGGATCTCCTTGATGATCGTCTCCGGCACGATCCCGTGCTCGGTGTTGTAGGCGACCTGCTTCTCGCGGCGGCGGCTCGTCTCCTCGATCGCGGCACGCATCGAATCGGTTTCGCGATCGGCATACATGATCACCCGGCCGCCGATATTGCGGGCCGCCCGACCGATGACCTGGATCAGCGAGCCACCCGACCGCAGGAAGCCCTCCTTGTCGGCATCCAGGATGGCGACGAGCGTCACCTCCGGCAGGTCGAGCCCCTCGCGCAGCAGGTTGATGCCGACCAGCACGTCATACACGCCCAGCCGCAGGTCACGCAGGATCTCGACCCGCTCCAGGGTGTCCACCTCGCTGTGGAGCCATTGCACCTTGATCCCCAGCTCGGCGAGGTAGTCGGCCAGGTCCTCGGCCATCTTCTTCGTCAGCGTCGTGACCAGCGCCCGCTCGCCCCGGGCCACGGTGTCGCGGATCTCGGCCAGCAGGTCGTCGATCTGCCCGGCCGTCGGCCGCACGGTGATCATCGGATCGATGACGCCAGTGGGCCGGATGAACTGCTCCGCCACGCGCTCGGCGCGCTCCGACTCGTAGGGGCCGGGCGTCGCACTCATGTAGATGACCTGGTTGAGGTGGTCCTCCCACTCCTCGAAGGTGAGCGGCCGATTGTCGAGCGCTGACGGCAGGCGGAACCCGAAGTCGACCAGGATCTCCTTGCGGGTGCGGTCGTTCTTGTACATGCCGTGCACCTGCGGGACGCTGATGTGGCTCTCGTCCACGATCAGCAGGAAGTCCGTGGGGAAGTAGTCGATCAGCGTCCACGGACGGCTCCCCTCCTCGCGTCCAGCCAGATGGCGGCTGTAGTTCTCGATGCCGGAGCAGTAGCCCACCTCGCGCATCATCTCGAGGTCGAAGTCGGTCCGCTGCTTCAGGCGGGCTGCCTCGAGGTCGCGCCCCTGGGCCGATAGCCAGGCGACCCGCTCCTCCATCTCGGACTCGATCTTCTCGATCGCCACGAGGAGCTTGTCCCGCGGCGTCACGTAGTGCGTGGCAGGATAGAAGTTGACCTCCTTGCGCTCGGCGAGCACCTCCCCGGTGAGCGAGTCCACCTCGACGATCTTCTCCACCTCGTCGCCGAACATGTCCACGCGGACCACGTACTCGCCGTGCGGTGGCTGGACCTCGAGGACATCGCCACGCACCCGGAACCGGGCGCGCGCCATCGCCGCGTCGTTGCGCTGGTACTGGAGGTCCACGAGGTGGCGCAGGATCCCATCGCGCCGGTAATGCCCGCCGACCTTCAGGTTGATGACCGTCGCTCCGTAGTCGACCGGCGCGCCGAGGCCGTAGATGCACGACACCGACGCGACGATGATCACGTCGCGCCGCTCGAAGAGGGCCCGGGTGGCGTTGTGTCGCAGCCGATCGATCTCGTCGTTGCGCGACGAATCCTTCTCGATGTACGTGTCGGACCGGGGCAGGTAGGCCTCCGGCTGGAAGTAGTCGTAGTAGCTGACGAAGTACTCGACCGCGTTGTCCGGGAAGAACTCGCGGAACTCCTGGTACAGCTGCGCCGCGAGGGTCTTGTTGTGGGCCATCACCAGCGTCGGCTTGCCCACCGCCTCGATCACCTTCGCCGCGGTGAAGGTCTTTCCCGTCCCGGTGGCGCCCAGCAGGACCTGGTGCTTCAGCCCGCTCCCGATGCCATCGACCAGCGCGGCGATGGCAGCCGGCTGGTCGCCGGTCGCCTCGAACGGCGCGCTGACCTTGAGATCGGGCATGGGGAGGAGGGCCTCGTGGCGAAGAACGGAGGGGTGCGGAGGTGAATTCTAGCGAACCGCCATCAGGGCCTCATAGGCGGCCGCCACCTGTCCACGCGTCTCCTCGAGCGACGCCGAGCCCTCGATCACCCGGTCCGCGGCGACGACCTTGTCGGCCTGAGCCGTCTGGTTCGCCAGTCGCGCACGCGCGGCGGCCTCGTCCACTCCACGCACGGCCAGCCGGGCGATCGCATCCGCCTCATCGCAGCGCACCACCCAGGTCTCGTCGCAGCGATCGAGGAGCGGCGACTCGAGCAGCTTGATGGCCTCGATGCATGCCGCCTCGGCGCCAGCGTCCATCAGCTCCGCCAGCCGAGAGCGGACCGCCTCGCGCACCGCCGGATGCATGATCGCCTCGAGCTCGGCGAGGGCCGCAGGATCGGCGAAGACAACCTGTGCCAGCTCGCCGGCGTCCAGCGTCCCGAACCGCTCCTCGATTTGCCTCCGCACGACGCCATCATTCGTGCGGACCTGGCGAGCCACCGCATCGGCGTCGATGATCGCCACGCCCAGGTCGCGGAGCATCCCGGCGACCGTGCTCTTGCCGCAGCCGATGTTGCCGGTCAGGCCGATGACCTTCATCTCGTCGCAGGCTCGTCGGGCAGCCGCTGGCAGTGCGGGCAGAAGTGCGTGCTGCGCTGCCCGACCACGATCCGCGAGATCGGGCGGCCGCAGCGCAGGCACGGTTGGCCGGTGCGCTGGTAGACCGCCAGCCGTTCGGCGTTGTCGCCCGGCTTGTCGTCCGCACCGACGTAATCCCCGAAGCTGGTGCCGCGGTTCGAGATCCCCTGCCGCAGCACGGCGCGTACGGCGCGGTGGAGGCGCCGCACCTCCTCCGCGGTCAGCGTGTCGGCGGCCCGCAGCGGGTGCAGCCGCGCCCGCCAGAGCGCCTCACCGGCGTAGATGTTGCCGACCCCGGCGATGAAGGTCTGGTCCAGCAGCAGCGTCTTCAGCCGAGCCGATCGCCCCTTGAGCCGCTCGGCCATGCGTGCCGCGCTGAACGAATGCGCCAGCGGTTCGGGGCCGTGACGGGCGAAGACATCGCCAACCCGGTACGGCGCCGTCTTCTCGGCGACGCGGCGCTTGCCGGTCCGCCGCTTGCGCGGGATGCCGCCTTGCTCCCAGAGCCCGATCCGACCGAACTTGCGCACGTCGCGATAGCGCAGTTCCCGGCCGTCGGCGAGACGGAAGACGACCCGCGCGTAGCGGTCGTCGGGCGTGCCGGCGGGGGCCACGATGAGCGCCCCGGTCATCCGCAGCGCGACCGTCATCACGCGGCCGTCGACGAGGTGCACGAGGACGCTCTTGGCGCGCCGCCCAACTCGGCCGATCGTCGCGCCGCGCAGCTCGGCCGCGAAGCGCTCACCGGGCTGCGGGTGACGGATCGTGCGCTCCCAGCGCACCTCGGCATCGGTGATCGTGGCGCCCGCCACCCAGCGCTGCAGGTCGCGCGCGACCGTCTCGACCTCGGGCAGCTCCGGCATCGGGCTATCCGACCAGCTCGGCGACGGTTTCCTCTTCGGCGGCTTCCCGCGCCACGTCGGTCGAGCTCCTGGGGACGCGACGCCACGCGCCGTCGTCCCGTAGGTACTTGTCCATCTCCTGCCAGTTCGCCCCGACCTTGAAATCGACCTCTAGCGGCGGATCGATCGGGAGGGCGCCCTCCATCACCTCGCGCGCGAGCTCGGCGAGGACGGGCAGCTCCTCCGCATCGGTCTCGAAGACGAGCTCGTCGTGCACCTGGAGGAGCATCCGCGAGCGCAGCCCGCGCTCGCGCATCGTGGCATGCAGCCGCACCATGGCGATCTTGATCCCGTCGGCCGCAGTTCCCTGGATCGGCATGTTGATGGCCATCCGCTCCCCCGCCGAACGCAGGGCGCTGTTGCGTGCCGTGAGCTCCGGCAGGTATCGACGGCGGCCCAGCAGGGTGCTTACGAAGCCCTGATCGCGGGCCAGGATCCGCATCTCCACCGTGTAGCGCCGGATCCCCGGGTAGGCGGCGTAGTAGTCGGCGATGTATCGATCCGCCTCCTCGATCGGGATGCGGAGGCGCTGCGACAGGCCATAGCCCGACAGGCCGTAGGCGATCCCGTAGTTGATCATCTTGGCGACGCTCCGCTCGCGCGGGCCGACCTGCTCGGGGCTGAGCCCCAGGACGCGAGACGCCGCGGCGAGGTGGACGTCGTTATGGGCGGCGAAGTCGGCCTTCAAGCCCTCGTCACCCGAGACATGAGCCAGGATGCGCAGCTCCTGCTGCGAGTAGTCGGCGCCCAGCAGCAGCTTGCCGGCGGGCGCGACGAACGCTCCGCGGATGCGGCGGCCCAGCGCCGTGCGCACCGGGATGTTCTGCAGGTTCGGATCGGTGCTCGAGAGGCGGCCGGTGGCGGCAACCGCCTGGGAGTAGGTGGTGTGAACCCGGCCATCGGCGTCCGCCAGCAGCGGCAGCGAGTCCACGTAGGTGGACTTCAGCTTGGACACCTGGCGGTGCTCGAGGATCAGGCCGATGACCTCGTGCTTGTCGCGGAGCTCTTCCAGGACCGATGCGTCCGTCGAGAAGCCCGTCCGGGTCCGCTTCGTGCCCGGCAGCTCCAGCTCGTGGAAGAGGATCTGCTCGAGCTGCTTGGGCGAGCCGATGTTGAATGGGTGGCCGACCAGCTCGTAGATCCGGGTCTCCAGGGAGGCGAGCTGCGCCCCGAACTCCTCGGCCATCGCGGCCAGCGCCGCCCTGTCGATCGCCACGCCCGCCAGCTCCATGTCGGCCAGGACCGGCAGGAGCGGCATCTCCACCTCGTTGAAGAGGGCGGCCAGGCCGGCTTCACCGAGCTCGGATTCGAGCGCCGGCTTCAGGAGGAGCGAGATGAGCGCTTCACCGGCTGCGCGGCGGGCAACGACCGACTCCTCGGCGCCGGACTCGCCACTCACCGGCCTCGGCGGCAGCTCGGTGCCGTAACGATTCGCGGCCAGGTCGTCGAGGGTCTGCGCGCGCAGTGCCGGGTTGAGCATGTACGAGGCGATGAGGCTGTCGAAGGGGGCGCCGCGCAGGGTGATGCCCGCGGTGGCCAGGAAGACGACCAGCTGCTTCAGGTCGTGGCCGATCAGCGGCCGGTCATCGCGGGCGAACCAGCGCGGCAGCCAGGCGCCATCCGCCGCGTCGGGGTCGAGGGGCAGATACCACGAGGACGCGTCGGACCCGGCCATGGCGATCCCGAGCAGCACACGATCGTGGGTGCGACCCGGCCCGGCCGCCCACCCGAGCCCGATCTCCTCGCCATGCGCCGCCAGCCACGCCTCCAGCTCAACCCGGTCTCCATCGTTGCGCGCCACCCGTGGGTCGACGTGCTCGATCGCGCCGCCCGGATCGACGAGCGGATTCGGGGCCACGTGCGGCACCGGTGGACCGGATGCCTCCGATGCCGGCGCGCTCCCCGGGCCACCGCCGAGCAGGTCGAGGGAGAGCTGCAGGCCGCCCTTGGTGTCGCGCTCCGGCGCGTCGTGCCCGGTCGGCGCAATGCTCGATGGCGGCAGACGATCGATCAAGGAGCGGAACTCGAGCTCGCGGAGTCGTTGCGCCACGGCGCGACGGTCATAGCGGCCGGTCCGGGCGGAATCGAGATCGAGGGCGACGGGCAGGTCCGTCACGATGCGCCCGACCTTCCGCGACAGGAAGGCCGACTCGCGATGCTCCGCCAGGCGTTCGCTGAGCTTCCCCTTCACCTGGTCGAGGTGCTCGTACAGGTTGTCGAGCGAGCCGAACTGCTGGAGCAGCGAGACCGCGGTCTTCTCCCCGACCCCCGGCACGCCGGGGATGTTGTCCGAGGTATCTCCCTTCAGCGCCTTGTAGTCGAGCATCTGGTCGGGGCGCAGCCCGTAGCGCTCCATGACCCTGGCGTCGTCGTACACGACCGTGTTGGCGACCCCCATCCGAGTCGTGAAGAGGCGGATGTGATCGTTGACGAGCTGCAGCCCGTCGAGGTCGCCTGAGACGATGTAGGTGTCCACGTCCTCGGCGGCGGCCTTGAGCGCCAGCGTGCCGATGACGTCGTCGGCCTCGTAGCCTTCCAGCTCGCGGATGGGCATCCCCATCATGGTCACGATCTCGCGGACGATCGGGAACTGGGCGCGCAGGTCGTCGGGCATCGACGGCCGCCCCGCCTTGTACTCCGGGTAGGCGTCGAAGCGGAACTGCGGCTTGCCGAGGTCGAAGCTGACGATGGCGTAGTCCGGCTTCAGATCCTGCATCCCGCGGAGCACGATGTTCAGGAAGCCGAAGATCCCCGTCACGAGCATCCCGTCGGAGGTGGTCAGCGGGGTCTGCATCATCGCGAAATAGGCCCGATACACGATGCTCGGTCCGTCGATGAGCATCAGGGTGGGGCGGCGATCGGCCATGATCGGAGTCTAGACCGGGTCGCCCAGCCTAGAATCCGCGCAGTGCCAAACGACGCCCACAACGATCCTTACGCGGTGCTCGGGATCGCTCGCGATGCCACCCAGCAGCAGGTTGCCGGCGCCCATCGCCGCCTTGCGAAGCGGTTCCATCCAGACCTGCACCCGGACGGTGAGACGGCGTCGCACATGCGTCAGGTCAACGAGGCGTGGCGGATCCTCTCGTCCAGCGCTCGACGAGCGGAGTACGACGCCGGCCACCCGACGGCTGGAACGCCGGGCAGCGGTCATTGGGCGGCGTCGCGCAGGCCGATCCGGCCCTCCCAGCCAACGACCACCCGCACGTGGGCGACCTGGCGCGCCACCGATGCGGAGACACGCGCCGCGCCGCGAACGATCCGTCAGCCAGGGGAGGTCCAGCTGCCGCCCACCCGCCGGCCGACGCCGTTGGAAAGCGGACCGCGCACCTTCCGCGACTCAGGCTGGGCGGCCCTGATCGTCGCCGCCGTCTTCCTGGCGCTGCTGGTGATCGCGGTGGTGGTCGGGAAGCTCGCCTAGCCGGC
>DATJIJ010000056.1:0-6406 GCA_035493355.1 Candidatus Methylomirabilota bacterium | reverse complement strand
GCCCTGCGGACCTTCGCATTCGGCCTCCCCGAGGCCTGGGAGGACCATCCCTGGGGGGAATCGGTCGCCAAGGTGGGGAAGAAGGTCTTCGTCTTCTTCGGCTCGACCGATGGCGATGCCCCGTACGGGTTCAGCGTGAAGCTCCCCATCTCGAACGACGAGGCGCTCTCGATGCCCTTCACGGTGCCAACCGGCTACGGCCTTGCTCGCGGCAACTGGGTGACAGTCCGGCCGCCGGCGGATGCGCCGGTCGACCTGCTGTTGGGCTGGATCGAGGAGAGCTACCGGACGGTCGCGCCGAAGGCGCTCGTTGCGCAGCTGGACGCGGAGTCGGGAGCCTAGCTGAGCGCGGCGGGGAACTCTCCCGGCAGTGGGTCCGTCCTGCGGGCAACCGAAAGAGGAACCCAACCATGCGTCGCCTCGCCGCTCCCCTCGCAGCCCTCGCATTCACCATGGCCATCGCCGCGCCGACCCTGGCGTGCGGCGGACTGATCGGCCCGAACGGCGCCGTCAACCTGCTGCGCACGACCACGCTGGCCGGCTACCACGACGGCGTCGAGCACTACGTCACCGCCTTCGAGTTCGCCGGTGGAGGCGGCGCCTTCGGCAGCATCATCCCGTTGCCCGGCGTCCCCAGCAGCGTGGTGCGCGGCGGCGACTGGACCTTGCAGCGCCTCGTGCGCGAGACGAATCCGCCTTCGCCGTTTGCGCTCGAAGCCGCCGGTGCCGCCGAGGACCGCGCGGTGGTTCTCCAGCAGGTCCGCATCGACGCCCTCGACATCACCATCCTCAAGGGCGGCGGCGCCGAGATCGGCGTCTGGGCCAAGGAGCACGGCTTCTCCCTGCCGCCGGACGCTCCTGAGGTCCTCGACTTCTACGCGAACCGTTCACCGATCTTCATGGCAGCCTCGTTCGACGCCGATGCGGCCGCTGCGCGCGGCCAGGCGGTCGGCGACGGAACCCCGGTCCACCTGACCATTCCGACCAAGAATCCATGGGTTCCGCTTCGGATCCTGGCACTCGGCAAGACTGCGGGTGAGTCCGTCCAGGCCGATGTCTACCTCCTGACCGATGACCACCCGACGCTCCTCCCCGCACCTGGCAGCAAGCTCGCCGAAGGCGGCCTGCGGCTGGCGCACAGCGACGCGGCGAGCGCCGAGCTGCTTACCGACCTGCGATCCGACAAGGGGATGGAGTGGATTCCCCAGTCGGCGTGGCTGACCAAGGTTGAAATCGACGCGGCGGCAGCCGACCTGCGCTTTGACCTGGCGATCGACGCCAGTGGCGCGGGCAAGCCATCGCTGCGCGACGCCGGGTTCGCTCCGTTCGGCCCACTGCCGGCGCCGCCGACCTGGACGCCGCTGTGGGTGATGCTCCTCGTGGTCTTCTTCGCGATCCCGCTGGGTGGCGGGTGGCTCCTTGCCGCTGTGGCTCGCAACGGCGGTGGAGGCCGGCCGCTCGCCGGCTGAGCAGTGCGCCATCTCCGGATGCGGTCGGCGGCCGTGCTCCTGCTGGTCCTGGCAGGACTGGTCGCCGGCTGCACCCCCACCGGCTCGGCGCAGCGGATCGAGATCAGGATCCACTACTCGCACTTCGACCCCAGCGAGCTGACCGTCCCGCGCGGCGTCCCCATCACCTTCATCCTCATCAACGAGGACCCCATCGACCACGAGTGGCTGATCGGGGACGCGGCGTTCCATGAGCGCCACCGCCACGGGACGGAGGCGCATCACGGCGCGCGGCCGGACGAAGTGTCGATTGCGGCGCTGACCAGGGTCGAGACCACGCTGACCTTCGACAAGCCCGGCCAGCTGCTCTACATCTGCCACTTCCCGGGGCACGAGGCCTACGGGATGGTGGGGACCCTGACCATCATCTAGACCGGCGCCGCGGCGGGGACTCCCAGGAGCGTCGGCAGCAGGTTGCCGAAGAAGAATCCGGCGACGCCGGCGAAGGCGCCGAGCGCCAGGATCTCGAGCCCGGAGCGCAGCCACGCCTGGCGCGTCCATCGGCTCTTGACCACCCCGATCGCGAAGAGGACGCCCGCGCTGGCGGCGACCGCCGCCCAGATCGCTGCGTCGATCGGGAGGATCAGGTAGACGATGATCGGCACGAGCGCCCCCAGGCCGAAGCTGGCGCCCATCACCAGCGCCCCCTGGAACGGGCTCCCCTCGGCGTGCTCGCCGGTGAGGCCCAATTCCTTCTCCACCATCGTCTTCAGGAGCACGTCCGGGTGCTCGGCAATCGTGCCGGCCAGGGTGGCGGCGACCCCTCGGGGCAGGCCGTCCTCCTCGAGCATGTAGGCCATCTCGGCCTCGGCCTCGCCCGGGCGCTCGGCGACCTCCTCCCGTTCGCCGGCGATCTGGGCCACGAAGATCTCGCGCTGGCTCTTGCTGCTCATGTACTCGCCGGCGGCCATGCTGAAGACGCCAGCCAGGCCGGTGGCGATGCCCGCGATCAGCACCGGGACGCGATCCGCGGAGGCGCCGGCAACGGTGCTCACCACCGCCAGCGTGCTGACGAGGCCGTCCTGGGCGCCGAAGATCGCCTCGCGGATCTCGCCGAGGAGGCTCGCCTTGCGCCGCTCATCGGCGAGATGGTCTCTGAGCCAGGTGCGGTCGTAGTCGGCCGCGGGTGTTCCGGGGGTTGGTGCCTCCATCCGAGGATCGTACTGGAGGCTGCCCGAGCTAGCGCCCCTTGCCGGATCCCACCAGCCGCCACGCCAGCGGCAGGATCGCCGCCGCGGCCGCGATCTTGATCAGATCCCACGGGACGAAGTCGAGCGCGCCATAGCGCAACGCGGTCGCGAAGTCCAGGCTGTTGATGGCCATGAGCACCGGAACGCCAATCGCGTAGATGACCAGATTCCCGATGACCATGAGGCCGATGGTGGAGATTGGTGATCGATCCCAGCCGTGCTCGGCCAGCCAGCCAACCAGTGCGGCAGCGAGGACGAAGCCGCCGAGGTAGCCGACCGTGGCGCTCAACGCTCCATTCGTGGTCAGTCCGGATGAGCCACCGGAGAAGACCCCCAGGCCGGCGGCGCCGAGCGCGATGTAGAGGAGCATCGAGGCGGGACCGAGCCGCGAGCCGAGGACGGTGCCCACCAGCAGTACGGACGCCGTCTGGAAGGTGTACGGCACCAGCGGGTTCCACGGCGCGTACCAAACGATCTGCGCCGAGAGGGCGGTCAGCGCCGCACCGCCTGCGACCAGGATCGCGGCACGCACCCATCGAGCGGCCTGCCCGCCACCGATGGCGGGGACGGCGACATCGGCCAGGGTGGCGGCGCGGGTGGTCATGGGTGGCTCCTCGTATCGACGGGCGGTCTCAGGCTGGCGATGGTACCGCGCGCATCAAGCGCGGAGGAAGGATGGCCTGCGGTAGACTGCCCACGGTCCTTTAAGACCGGCACTGCGATGCCGGAAAGGAGCGATGCATGCGAACCAGCCTCTCCCGCGACTCGACGACGCCACCCGCCACCGAGCGGCAGGCGTCGTTTTTCATGGCTCCAGGGATCGTGGCCCTCGAGGGCGGCACGGTGCTCCAGGGCCGATTGCGGGGCGCGGCCATACCCGCCGAAGGTGACCTCATCTTCTCGACGGCGGCCACCGGCTGGGGCGAGATCCTGACCGATCCCTCGTACGCCGGCCAGATCGTGATTCTCACCCACCCCATGGTCGGCAGCTACCGGATCGATGCCTCCGAGCTCGAGTCGGGTCGGGTCCATCCGCGCGCTGTGGTTGTCACCCGCCTGGTCACCCCGCCGGCCGGCCCCGGGCGCTCCTTCGAGGAGCTGCTGATCGACGCGGGCATCCCCGCGCTCGAGGGGATCGACACGCGCGCTCTGACGCTCGCGCTGCGACGCGGCGCAGCTCGGAAGGCCGTCATCCGGCCCCTCACGGACGAGGCCGGAGCCATCGACGAGGCCGCGCAGATCACCGCCTGGGAGGCGACCGACCATGTCGCTGCCGTCTCCACGAATGGCCGCTACAGCCTCGCACCAGACGGCGCGCGCCGTGGTCGCGCGACCCTCGTCGACTTTGGCGTGAAGCGATCGCTCCTCCGCGCCTTGACCGCCCGCGGCCTGGAGGTCGTCGTCCTGCCACACGACGCCACGGCCTCCGACGTGCACGCCACCGCGCCCGCCCTGGTCGTCCTCTCGCCCGGCCCCGGCGACCCGTCGCGAATGGCCGCACAGATCGCGACGACCGGCATCCTCGCAGAGCGGGCCCAGGCAGGCGGCCCCCCGATCCTGGGGATCTGTCTCGGCCACCAGCTCCTCGCGCTTGCGGCGGGCGCGGCGACGCGGCGGCTGGCTGTCGGTCACCACGGCGGGAACCACGCCGTCCTGGAGCTCGAGAGCGGACGCGTGGACATCGGCGCCCACAACCACGAGGTGGAGGTCGTCGACGGGCCGGCGCTGGCGGCGAACGGCTATCGAGTCAGCCATCGCGACCTCAACGACGGAACGGTCGAGGGGTTGGTGCACGCCTCGGGGCGGATCGCATCGGTCCAGTTCCATCCCGAGGGTGCGCCGGGCCCGATCGACGCGGCGCGGGTCTTCGACCTCGCCGTGGACGCGGCGACCGCATGACGGTGCCGCGCAAGGTCCTGGTCATCGGCTCGGGGCCGATCGTCATCGGCCAGGCAGCGGAGTTCGACTACGCCGGGGTGCAGGCCTGCCTGGCGCTGCGCGGCGAGGGCGTGGAGACGATCCTGGTCAACTCGAATCCCGCCACGGTGATGACCGATCCCGATGTGGGCGGGACGGTGGTCATCGGCCCACTGACGGTGGAGCACCTGACCGCCGTGATCAAGGAGCACCGGCCGGACGCCCTGCTGCCGACCCTGGGCGGGCAGACCGGCCTCAACCTGGCGGTCGCCCTGGACGATGCCGGCATCCTGGAGCGCTTCAGCGTCCGTGTGCTCGGAACGCCGCTCGATGCCGTGCGGGCGGCGGAGGATCGTGGCGGGTTCCGCGACCTGGTGACCCGGATTGGCGAACCGGTGCCGGAGAGCGCGGTGGTCGAGACGGTCGAGGATGGCCTGCGCTTCGTGGCGGAGCTGGCGGCCCCCGTCGTCATCCGTCCCGCCTTCACGCTTGGCGGCGGCGGTGGCGGCTTCGCCTCGACGCTCCTGGAGGCGCGGGCGCGGCTGAGCACTGGGCTGGCGGCGAGCCCGATCGGCCAGGTCCTGGTCGAGCGCAGCCTCCTCGGCTGGTACGAGATCGAGTTCGAGGTGCTGCGAGACGCCTCCGACACCGCCATCGCGATCTGCGGGATGGAGAACCTGGACCCGATGGGGGTACACACCGGCGATTCGATCGTCGTGGCGCCCATCCAGACCCTGCCCGATCCCGTCGTCCAGCGGCTGCGGCGCTGCGCCCTGAAGATCGTGCGGGAGCTGCGCCTCGAGGGCGGCTGCAACGTCCAGCTCGCGGTCCGGCCCGATGGGGGCGACTACCGCGTTATCGAGGTCAACCCGCGGGTCAGCCGCTCGTCGGCGCTGGCGTCGAAGGCCACCGGCTATCCGATCGCGCGGGTCGCAGCGCTCATCGCGCTCGGCAAGCGCCTCCACGAGCTGCCCAACCCGGCGACGGGGTCGGGGAGCGCCGCCTTCGAGCCGGCCGTGGACTACGTGGTGGTCAAGCTGCCGCGCTGGCCGTTCGACAAGTTCCCCACCGCTGACCGCTCGCTGGGGATCCAGATGAAGGCGACCGGCGAGGCGATGGCGATCGACCGCGAGTTCGGGTCGGCGCTCCTCAAGGCGATCCGTTCGCTCGAGCCGCGCGGGCATGGATGGCTGTGGGAGGACACCGACTGGGGCCTCTCCCATCGGCCTCCGGAGGACCTTCGGGCCTTCCTCGAACCGACCGACTCGCGGCTGTGGCGGATGATCGGCCTCCTGCGCCATGGCTGGACCGATGCCGCTAGGCTGAGTGCCGCCACCGGGATCGCGCCATGGTTCAGCGAGCGCCTGGCGGAGCTGGTGGCGGCGGAGGGCCGGCTGGTCGGGATGCCGCTCGACGAAGCGAAGCAGCTCGGATTCGGCGACGCCGACATCGCGGCCGTCTCCGGCGTGCCGGCCGTGGCGGTCCGTCGGGCGAGGGTGCGAGCGGGGATCCGCCCCGCCTATCGCCGCGTTGACACCTGCGCCGGCGAGTTCCCGGCCGAGACGCCGTACTTCTACTCGTCGCACACCCAGGCCGAGGTCGCGCCGCCGGTCGAGCGGCGCAGCGTGGTCGTGGTGGGGTCGGGGCCGATCCGGATCGGCCAGGGGATCGAGTTCGACTACTGCTCGGTCCGTGCCGCGTGGGCCATCCGCGAGATGGGCCTCGACGCCGTCGTCATCAACAACAACCCCGAGACCGTCTCGACCGACTATGACGCCTGCTCGCGCCTCT
>DATJIJ010000055.1:0-20703 GCA_035493355.1 Candidatus Methylomirabilota bacterium | reverse complement strand
GATCACCGCGGCGGCCTCTTCCGCGTCGAGGCCGGCCTCCGCGATCAGGGTCGGGTTGTTGTCGGCGTCGAGGACCTCGACCCCGGCCTCCTCGGCCGCGGCGTAGAGCTCCTCGATCTCGCCGGGGTGCTGCTCCGGCTGCGGCATAGCCTGCAGGATCTGGTCGTGGGTGATGAACCCTTCGTCGCGCCCCTTGGCGAGCAGGGCCTGGAGGGCGGCGCCCATCGCCTTGGTCTGCTCCGCGGCGGCAGTCGAAGACCCCTTCCGACGCGGGGCCTTCGGCGCAGCCTCGGAGGGCGCCTTGGGCGCGGTGGCAGCAGACTTGGCGGATGCCGGCTTCGGTGCCGCCGTGGCCCTGGGCGCAGCCGGTGCGGCGGCCTTCGTCGCTGACCTCGACGCGACGGCGGTCGCCTTGGTGGGAACCTTCGACGCGGCTACGGCCGCCTTGGCAACTGATTTCACTGCGGTTGCGGCCGCCTTGCTCGCTGGCTTTGCCGCAATCGGTGTTGCCTTGGCCTTCGGCTTTGCCGCGATCGGCGGGGCTTTGGCGGTCAGCTTCGGCGCGACGGCAGTCGCCTTGGTTGCTGCCTTCGGCGCGACGGCGACGACGGTCGCCTTCGACGCCGTCCCCGGCTTCGCCGGCTCCCTGGTGATGGTCTTGGCCACGATCAGCTCCTCCTCACACCGACCGCCTGGGCCGGAGATTCCATTGCCTTGTTGAGATCGGCCTTCTCGCGGCCGAGCTGGTTGATCTGTTGCTTGAGGGCGTCGAGATGGCTCGGGTCCTCGTCGCGCTGTCCTTCGGCGAGGAGCAGTTGTCCGTCGTGGATCGCTTCCTCGATGCGGGCCGCGCGGAGCCGCAGGAGACAGGTACGCAGCTGGGCACGCGCCTCGCTCGGGTCGAGCGTTTCGCCCGAACCGTTCGCTGCAAGATGGGCCAGCAGGTCGCGGGCGAGGGCGGCGGTCACCGGATCGAGGCTCGCGACGAACGCTTCGAGGTCCGCTGCCGTCGAGGCTCCTTCCGCAACGCGGTCGCGCCAGGCACCCACCAGGGCGCCGGTCGCGGCATCGCGGAACGGAAGAGGATCGTCGGCGGACAGCTCCGCGGTGAGCGCCGGGTAGCGCAGCAGGAGGCTCACCGCCTCGCGCTCGAGAGGCGCAAGCCCCTGGATGGTGGCATTCGGCGTTCCTGGTCCGATCGGAACCGGCGCAAGACGCGGCGCACGCCGAACAGGCTCGCGCGCCAGCGCCTCCAGGAGCACCTTCTCCTCGACATTCACCAGCCGCGCCAGCCGCTGCAGGTAGAGGCTGCGTTCCACGGGGTCGCCGACCCGCTTCAAGAGGGCGAGGGCGCGACCGGTGAGCTCGCGCTTGCCGGTGATGCTGTCGAGGTCAACCTCGGTCGCGGTGCGCTCCATGAAGTACTCGATCACGGGCTTCGCCTCTGCGATTGCCTTTCGCCAGGCGTCGGGGTCGTTTCGGATCAGCTCATCGGGATCCTTGCCAGCGGGGATTCGCACCACGCGCACCTTGCTCACCGACTGGTCTGGGCCGAGCTCCTCGAGGAGGCCGCGCTGCGTGGCCGCCTCGCCCGCGAGGTCCACGTCATACGCGAGGGCGATCCCGTCGGCGTAGCGGGTCGCCAGCTCGATCTGTCCCCGCGTCAGCGCCGTGCCGAGGCTGGCCACGACATTGGCAAAGCCTGCCTGGTGCGCGGCCATGACATCGGTATAGCCCTCGACGATGACGGTCAGCTTCTCCTTGCGGATGGCCGACTTCGCCAGGTCGAGGCCGTAGAGGGTGTGGCTCTTGTCGAAGAGCGGCCCGGCCGGCGAGTTCAGGTACTTCGGGCCATCGGCCCCCGGCATGATCCGCCCGCCGAGGCCCACCGCCCTGCCGGAGGCATCCCGGATGGGGATGATGATCCGACCGCGGAACTTGTCGATGACGCCGCCGCGGTTCGAGACCGATGCGAGCCCGGCGGCGGTGAGCTCGTCATTCGTGAAGCCTCGGCCGGCAAGGCGCCTGGTGAGGGCATCCCAGGTGGTTGGTGCGTAGCCGATCCCGAAACGCTCGAGGGTCTCCGCGGTGAGGCCCCGCTCCTCCAGGTAGGCGCGCGCCTTCGCTGCCTGGGTGGCCTGCAGCAGGACTTCGCGATACCAGGCGATGGCGGCCTCGAGTGCCTCCCGCAGGCGGCGCCGATGCCGATCCTCCTTCGCGGTCTGGGCCGAGAGCTCGACCCCGGCCTTCTCGGCGAGTCGGGAGAGCGCTTCGCGGAAGTCGATCCCATCTCGTCGCATGAGGAACGTGAAGATGTCTCCCCCCTCGCCGCAGCCGAAGCAGCGCCAGCTCTCGCGATCGGGGGTCACGATGAATGAGGGGGTCTTCTCGGCATGGAACGGGCAGAGACCCTTGTAGGCGGAGCCGGCCCGCTTGAGGGCGACAGTCTCCCCGACCACGTCGATCACGGGGAGCTTGGATTTGATCTCGGCGGCGATGCCGGAAGCGGTCATGCGGAAGAACCACCCTGCGCCAGGCGACGCTTTGTCAAGGGCTTGTCAAGAGGGATGTCGGTATTCTACCACGAAGTCAAGTCTGAGCACCCCCCAGACCGGCGGCGAGGCGGGGTTGCTGCGAGGGAATACACTTTGCCGTCCTGATCCGCCTGATGATGACGGAGGAGTCCGACGGCCATCCTTAGGTCTGCCCCGGCGCACCACGACGACGACGCGCTGGCGGCCGCGTTCCGCGACCTGCACGGCCCTCGCCTGCACGGCTTTGCCATGCTCGTCACCCTGGGTGACGCCCAGCTCGCGGAGCGTGTTGCCGGCTTCGCGCTGGCTGCCGGCGCTGGCCAGGCCGCGGCACTTCGCCACCCTGAGCGAGCGGCCGCCTGGTTGCGTGCCAGGACGCTGCGCGCGCTCCGGGAGCAACGCCGATTCCGGCGCTCGGCAGCAGCCGAAGATCGCCGCGCGACGCTCGCGCAGCTGGGAGTCGGAGATGCCGCCTACCGAGGTCTCGCTTCGCTCGACCTGAACCGCAGGGCGGCCCTCGTGGCCTCGGGCATCGAGCGGTTCGATCCGATCGACGTCGAGACGATCCTCAACGAGGCGCCCGCCGCGACCCGGCGCGTCGTGGCGGAGGCGCGGAGGCGCTACCTGCGATTCGCGGGTGGGTCTGCGGACGCGGACCAGGCGTCTGCGGAGGAGCCGATGGGCGAGCTCGCGGATCGCGTCCGTGAGGTGGCGTCGCGGGCGTTCTCCATCGGCGAGGTGTCCCGATGAACGAGGGGCACCAGCGGTTCCAGGACTGGCTGATCGCAGGCGCGGACGGCGATCCGCCGCGCGACCTCGCCGTCCACGCCTCGGTCTGCGCCGCATGCCAGCGCTCGATCGCCGCGCACGACCAGCTCGGCATCGTGAACACCGGCGCGGCCTTGATGCCAGGGGCGCCGACGGGCCGCGAGCGCAGCCGGCTCCTGCTGGCGGGGCGTCTGGCCGGGGCCACCGCCGTCCTCTTCGGTGCCACGATCCTGGGCGTGGGAGTTTCGCAGCTCGTCGGCGTGTCGCACCACGATGACGGCCCGGTGGGCCAGGTCACGTCGACACCGAGCCCGAACCAGGGCGTGCTGGGCGAGACCGCGACCCCGCAACCGAGTCCGAGTCCGAGCCTCGAGGCCACGCCGTCCGTTGCGCAGGAGACGCTGACGCCGCTTGGCACGCCGCTGCCAACGCACGCGCCTGTCGCCACGCCGGTTCCCCGCCGCACGCCCGCCCCGACGCCGCAGCCGACGGCACCGCCGACTCCGCCGCCTACGCCGGTGCCGACTCCCGTCGTGACCGCTCCGGGCGCGCCGTCAGCGCTGACGGCCAGCCCGGGTTCGCCCGAGGGCGTCCAGCTGTCGTGGGCGGCTCCGACAACGGACGGCGGTAGTCCGATTACGGGCTTTCGGATCTACCGCGGCGATGCACCAGGCGCCGAGGTGTTCGTCACCGAGGTCTCCCCTTCCGTGGGCTATCTCGATCTCGCCACGACGCCCCAGGGAACTTACTGGTACCTGGTCACAGCGGTAAACGCAACCGGGGAGAGCGCGTTCTCAAACGAGGCTTCCGCAACCTCCCCCTGAGCCCTCAGCCTACTTGTCGCGGACCTCAGCCGATGCGAGTGCGGCCTGCGCGGCGGCCAGCCGGGCGACCGGGACGCGGAACGGCGAGCAGGAGACGTAGTCCAGCCCGATCTCGTGGCAGAAGGCGATGCTCGCCGGGTCGCCGCCGTGCTCGCCGCAGATCCCCACCTTGAGCCCCGGGCGCGTGGCGCGGCCCTTCTCGGTCGCCATTCGCACGAGCTGGCCGACGCCCTCGCGATCGAGGACCTGGAACGGGTTCTCCGGCAGGATCTTGCGCTCGACGTACTGCAGCAGGAACTTTCCCTCCGCATCGTCTCGTGAGTAGCCGAAGGTCATCTGGGTCAGGTCGTTCGTGCCGAAGCTGAAGAACTCGGCATGCTCGGCGATCTTGTCCGCGGTGAGCGCGCCACGAGGCACCTCGATCATCGTCCCGAACTTGTAGTGGACCTGTTGCCCGCTCGTCTCGATGATGCTGGCCACCTCGGCCTCGAGCACGCGCCGGGTCTCCTCCAGCTCGTTCACGTGCCCGACCAGCGGGATCATGATCTCGGGCAGCGGCGTCTTCCCCTCGCCCGCCACGCGGGCCGCGGCGGCCAGGATGGCGCGCGTTTGCATGCGGACGACATCCGGGATCATCAACCCCAGCCGCACGCCCCGCATCCCGAGCATCGGGTTCACCTCGCGCATCGCCTCAATCGCATGGAGCAGCTCTTCTCCGTCGGCCAGCTCGGCCTCCATGGCGGAGCGATCGGTGGGGCCTGAGGCGGGCGTGGCCTTGCCGGCCGCCTGGCCGACGGCATCGGTCACCCCCGAAGGCATCTCCAGCAGGGTGCGCAGTCGAACGACCTTGGCGAGCAGCTCGTCATGGCTCGGCAGGAACTCGTGGAGGGGCGGGTCGATGAGCCGGATGACGACGGGGAGGCCGTCCATCGCCCGGAAGAGGCCGGCGAAGTCATCGGTCTGGAGCGTCTGGAGCTCGGCCAGAGCGGCGTCGAAGGTCGCGATCGTCTCGGCGTCGTCGGCGGAGATCTCGCCGCCGGCCGCACTGCGGCGCTTGGCATCGGTCGCGTGCGTAGCAGCCAGGATCATGCGGCGCACTGTCGGAAGCCGATCTTCCTCGAAGAACATGTGCTCGGTCCGGCACAACCCGATCCCCTGCGCGCCGAACGCTCGTGCGCGCTCGGCGTCACGCGGGTAGTCGGCATTGGCCCACACCTGCAGGCGGCGGACCGAATCGGCCCAGCCGAGGAGCGTCGCCAGATCGTGCTCGTCCTCGAAGCGGGCCTCGATCGTCGGCAGCTCGCCGGCGTAGATCTCGCCGGTGGTGCCGTCGATGCTGATCATCTCGCCCTCGCGCACCGTGGAGCCACCGGCCTCCATGGTGCGCGCGGCGTAGTCGATCTGGAGCGACTCGGCGCCGGCGACGCAGGGGAGGCCCATGCTGCGGGCAACCACCGCGGCGTGGCTGGTGGCACCGCCGTGGGCGGTGAGGACGCCACGCGCCGCCAGCATCCCGTGGACGTCGTCGGGGCTCGTCTCGATGCGGACCAGGATCACCGGATGGCCGGCAGCCTTGACCTCTTCGGCGCGATCCGGGTCGAAGATCACCTGTCCGGTCGCGGCTCCGGGCGATGCGTTCAGCCCCTTGGCCAGGAAGCGGTCGCTCGCCTTCGCCTTGGCGGCCTCATCGAAGCGTGGCAGCAGCAGCTGGACGATCTGCGCCGGCTCCACGCGCCCGAGCGCCTCCTCGCGCGAGAGGATGCCCTCCCCCACCATGTCGACCGCGATCTTCACCGCCGCCGGCGCGGTGCGCTTCGCGGATCGGGTCTGGAGCATGTAGAGCTTGCCCCGCTCGATCGTGAACTCCAGGTCCTGGACGTCGCGGTAGTGGCGCTCGAGCCGCTCGCCGATCTCGGTGAACTGCTCATAGACCTGCGGCAGCTCATCGCGCATCTGGCTGATCTTGGCCGGGGTACGCACGCCGGCCACCACGTCCTCTCCCTGGGCGTTGGTCAGGTACTCGCCATACAGAACCCGCTCCCCGGTGTTCGGGTCTCGGGTGAAGGCGACCCCGGTCCCGGAGTCGGCACCCATGTTGCCGAAGACCATGGTCACGATATTCACCGCGGTGCCTAGGTCGTGCGGGATCTTGTTGAACTCGCGGTAGTCGTGCGCTCGCTTCCCGAACCACGAGTCGAAGACCGCACGCACCGCCAGCTCGAGCTGCCGATACGGATCGGTCGGGAAGTCCTCGCCGGTGGCCTCGCGCACGATGGCCCGGTACCCATCGGCAGCCTCGCGCAGGTCGTCCGCAGTCAGGTCGGTGTCGAGCTTCACGCCGCGACGCTCCTTGAGCGCATCGAACGGCTCGTCGAACGCCGTCGCGGGGATGTCGAGCACGATCCGTCCGAACATCGCCACGAACCGTCGCCAGGCGTCGTAGCCGAAGCGCTCGTTGCCGGTCAGCGCGATGAGGCCGGCCACGGTGTCGGGGTTCAGGCCCAGGTTCAGGACGGTGTCCATCATCCCCGGCATGCTGAAGGCGGCACCCGAGCGGACGCTGACGAGGAGCGGGTTGGCCGGGTCGCCGAAGCGCTTCCCCGACTCCCCCTCGAGGGCCGTCATGTGCGCCAGCACGTCGTCCCACAGCCCGTCGGGCAGCTCCTTGCCGGCCGCGTAGTAGGCGTTGCACGCCTCGGTCGTGATCGTGAAGCCCGGCGGCACCGGGAGACCCGCGTTTGTCATCTCGGCGAGGCCCGCGCCCTTGCCGCCAAGCAGCGACCGCATCCCGGCGTTGCCCTCGCGGAAGGTGTAGATCAGCTTCGCGGCGGTCGTGGCCATGCGGCGGTCGAGGCTCCTTCATCGCGGGTTGGCGGGGTCATGATTCTACCCGCCGAGATCGCTCGACCGGTCGGTGGCCGCCTCAGCCCTTCCGCCGGCTCGGGAGGCGGCGGCGCCCTGGCGGACGGTAGCGCACCTCGAGCAGCGGCCACAGGTCGTTGAGGAGAACCCGGTAGTCGCCACCCACGAGCGACGCTCGCAGCCGCCCGGTGCGGATGAGGCGGCGCACGTGCTCGGGGTGAAAGCCAAGGATGATGGCAACCTGCCGCGTGCCGACCACGAGCCCCTCGGGGTCGACCTCGGCCGATGCATCCATCCCCGCCATCGCCACCGCCATCGCCTTGGCGCGGTCCGCGGTCAGGGCCACCGCCTCAGGCTCCTGCCGTCGCATGGCGCTCGCCATTGCCGCCGCCAGCCGCTCCCGCAGGTCGCCGACCTTCATTCGACCCGCAGCCAGCCGCGCCGAAGGGCGAATTCGAAGATGGCCTCGACCGATGCGAGCCAGCGGCCGAGCCAGCCCGCACGCTCCCGGTACAGGGCTCGTGCCTTGGCCAGGACGCGGCTGCGGTCGTGGCCGGACAGCTCCGTGGCGAGGCCGCGCAGCTCGTCGAAGGCAGCCGCGTGACGTTCGGCCAGCCAGAGGGCATCAGCCATCGCCTCGCGGGCGGCGTGATCGTCCGGGCGCAGGTCGGAGGCCCGCCTCGCGGCGGTGAGTGCGCCGGGGTCGCCGGTGCGGATCAGGCCGCGCGCGAGTGCCAGCTGAGCGTCGAAGCTGCTCGGGTCGAGCCTGACCGCGCGACGCGCCGCGTCGACGCCCTTCTCGGCGTCGGCGGCCTCGATCCGCTCCGAGGCCTCGCCGACGGTCCACGCGACCTGGCGCGGGTCGCGGCGGGCGAGACGCGCGTATTCCGCGGCGGCATCGGCGTGCTCCCCTCTCCGCGACTGGATCTCGGCCAACAGCTCCCGGTAGCGCACCTCCTCAGGATCGAGTCGAACGGCGTCCATCGCGTCGGACTCGGCCTCCTCGAGGCGACCGAGCGCGAGGAACGCCCGGGATCGGGCCTCGTGGGCGGCGTCGTCGCCCGGCCGCTCGGCCAGGACGGCGTCGTTTCGTCGCACGATCTCCTGCTGGCCAGCCGCGTCGACCATCGGCTCAGGCCTCGGCGGCAGGCTCACGCTTGGTGCCCTGCCATGCGCCGCCTGCCACCAGGTCCGCGAGTCGCCCCGGCAGGGACGCCATCGCCACCCGCTCCTGGGTCATCGAGTCGCGCTCGCGGATGGTGGCCGCTCCGTCCTCCAGCGACTCGACGTCGATGGTCACGCAGAACGGAGTCCCGATCTCGTCCTGGCGCCGGTAGAGCTTGCCGATGCTGGCGGTGTCGTCGTACGTGGCAGGCATGCGCGCCTTCAGGTCGCCGGTAAGCCGCCGCCCCATCTCGACGAGCTCCGGCCGGTTGCGGAGGAGCGGCATGACCGCCACCTTGATTGGGGCAAGGGACGAGCGGAGGTGGAGCACCACCCGCTTCTCGCCCTCGACCTGCTGCTCCTCGTAGCCATCGATCAGGACGGTCAGGACGGCCCGGTCCACGCCCGCGGCCGGCTCGATCACGTACGGGGTGACGTGCTCGCCACTCGCTTCGTCGAAGATCGAGAGCGACTTGCCGGAGCCAGCGGCGTGCGCCTGGAGGTCGTAGTCGGTCCGGTCGGCGACCCCCTCGAGCTCGGACCAGCCCATCGGGAATTCGTATTCGATGTCTGTCGTCTGGCGGCTGTAGTGGGACAGCTCGTCCGCGTCGTGCGGCCGCAGCCGGAGGCGTTCAGACGCGATCCCCATCACATCGGTCCACCAGCGCAGGCGCTCCGCGACCCAGTAGGTGAACCACTCATCCTCCTGGGAGGGGTGGACGAGGAACTCCATCTCCATCTGTTCGAACTCGCGGTCGCGGAAGATGAAGTTGCCTGGCGTGATCTCGTTGCGGAAGCTCTTCCCGATCTGGGCGATCCCGAAGGGCAGCTTCCGCCGCGCGGTGGAGGCCACGTTGGCGACGTTGACGAAGATCCCCTGCGCGGTCTCGGGCCTCAGGTAGGCGACCGATGCCGACTCTTCGACCGGCCCGACGTGCGTACGAAACATCAGGTGAAACTGGCGTGGCTCGGTGAGGGTCCCCCGGTTTCCGCAGTTCGGGCAGGCGATCTCGGAGGGCGGCCCCTTCAGGTCGTCGGCGCGGAAGCGCAGCTTGCAGTTGCGGCAGTCGACCATGGGGTCGCTGAAGCCGGCGACGAGGCCGGAGATTTCCCACACCCGCGGGTTCATGAAGATCGCGGCGTCGAGGCCCACGATGTCGTCGCGCAGCTGGACCATCTGGCGCCACCAGGCGGCCTTGACGTTGTTCTTGAGCTCCACGCCGAGCGGCCCATAGTCCCAGAAGCCGCCCATCCCACCATAGATCTCGCTCGACGGGAAGACGAACCCGCGGCGCTTGGCGAGGCTGACGATGAGCTCCATGTTCGGTGCGGGCATCTTCCCGAGTCTAGCGCAGCAGGATCGAGCGCCCGCCGCCCTCAGGGATGGTCGCTGACCAGCTCCCGGAACACGCGTCGCAGGACCCACCGTCCGACCAGCCCAAGGGTCGCCCCGTAGAGGACGTGGCTGATCGCCGAGATCGTGGCGAACTCCTGGTAGAGGCGGATGTCCAGCCAACCGGGGTAGAGGGTCAGCTGGAATGCCTCGAGGAAGAGCCCCCAGCCGATCCCGGTCAGCAGGGCTCGGCGCCCGCTCGTGCCGCCGTCACGGGCGAAGAGGAACATGTAGGCCACGCCGAATGAGGTGCCATTGACGAGGTGGAAGGCCGTCCCCGCCGCCGTGATCAGGGCCGGGTCGCTGCTGGTGCCGACGAGCAGCTCCCCGAAGATCTGGATGGCGTGGAACGGATCGAACGGGCTTGGATCGAGCTGGGAGAGGATCGTCTTGGTGACGTCGTAGATGATCGTGGCGCTGAAGCCAACCGCGATCCCAACGGCGATGGTGCGCAGCATCCATGACCGGCTCTCCGGCGACGAGATGACGAGCACCGCCGCGAAGATGACCACGAGCAGGGTGGTCATCACCAACAGGGCGAGGCCAAGTGAGACGCCGCCCAGGATGTTCAGAAGCAGCGCGACGCCGCTGAAGACGCCGCCGAATGCCAGCAGCGGCCGCAGCCGACCGGCAAAGCTGACCCCCTCGTCCTCGTCCTCGTCGAGCTCCGGGTCGAGCTCCGAGTCCGGCGGCTCGGTCATGGGCGCTGACCTCGTCCTGGGCGGTCGCGATGGATGCCGCATCGTAGCGAACGGACCGATCGACACGGCAGGCGGAGCGACGCGCGTCGGCGCGACGGTTCCCCGCTAACCTATGCCGACGATGACCGATATCGGGGGCACGGCCCTTACCGAACGCGACGCCGCGGCGGCTGCCGACCTGCGATCGATATTCGGCTTCCTGCGCGACGTGGTGGCAGACATGGAGCGGTCCGTCCCCTATGCCGCGGCGCTGATGCGGTCGAGCGAGGGGCTGCGCGTCGACCTGCGTGACGGCGGCCAAACCGCCAACCGCCTCGATCCGCTGGCCGGGGTGGTGCTGACCGCATCGAACGGTCACTCGCTGGAGGAGACGGCGACCGACCGGACCGATCCCGATGCGGTCCGTGCCGCGGCGGCCGACCTCGTTGCCCGCGTCCGCGCCCGGACGACGAACGGCACCTCCCCGGCACTCGAGATCGTCCCGGAGGCGCCGGCGGACGCCGACTACGCGACGCCGATGCAGATCGACCCAGCCAGCCTGACCCTGGCCGAGAAGCTGGCGCGCTACGAGGCCGTCCGACGACAGCTCCGCGAGTCCGACGCCCGGGCGGTGCAGGCCTCGGCCGGCTACGGCGAGACGCTGCAGCAGACCGTCTTCGTCAACCGGGTCGGCATGGTGACCCAGCAGGTCCGCCGCACGACGCTGGCGCTGATCCTCTTCGTCTCCGACGGCCAGCAGCAGCGCTACGACTACTTCGGGCGCGGCGGCACCGGCGGCCTCGAGGTCGTCGAGGTTCCCCCCGAGGACCTGGCCGAGATGGCCGAGACGGCCGTCGGCCTCCTGACCGCGCGGCCAGTCCCGGCGGGCGTCTACGACATCGTGGCCGACCCATCGGTGAGCGGGACGATCGCACACGAGGCGTTCGGCCACGGCGTCGAGACCGACATGTTCCTGAAGGAGCGCGCGCGGGCTGCGCACTACGTCGGGCAGAAGGTCGGCTCGGAGCTCGTCAATATCATCGACGACGCCACGGTGCCGGGCGGGTATGGCGGCTACTTCATCGACGACGAGGGCCAGCCGGCCTCACCCACCGTCATCATCCGCGACGGGGTCTTCCAGCGCGGCCTGACCGATCTCTACTCGGCAACCCGGCTCGGGATCCCCCGCTCCGCCAACGGGCGCCGCGAGAGCGTTCACCGCAAGGCCTACGCCCGCATGTCGAACACCTTCTTCGCGCGCGGGACGAACACCCGCGAGGAGCTGCTCGCCAGCCTCGACGATGGCCTGCTGGTCTGCCGCGCCCTCAACGGGATGGAGGATCCGAAGGGCTGGGGGATCCAGATCTGGACCAACTTCGCAAGGGAGTACAAGGGCGGGAAGCCGACCGGCGTCCTCTACGCGCCGGTGGCGATGACCGGCTACGTCCCCGACGTGCTGGCCGACGTCTCGATGGTCGCCAACGACTTCCAGATCACGCCCGGCACCTGCGGCAAGGGCTGGAAGGAGCTCGTCCCCAACGGCTCCGGCGGGCCGCACATCAAGACGCGGCTGAGGCTGGCCTGAGGCCGATGGACAGGCGGATCGTCGACGCGCTGCACGCTCACCCCGGGATCGATGACTGGATCCTGCGGCTGGAGCGGACGCGGGGCGTCCAGGTCTACCTGGCCGGCGGCGACATCGAGAGCGTGCGGCAGGTCTCGCGCGAAGCCTACGAGGTCGAGGTCTACAACGACCACCCCGCGCCGGCAGGCACCGAGAGGCCCGAGACGGCGCGCGGCGGTGCGACGATCCCCCTGGCGCGGGTCGACCTCGACAACGTGCCGCGCATCCTGGACGACGCGGTGACGATGGCCAGCCTCATCAACAACCCCCCGTGGTCGCTCGCCGGCGCGGCGGCCATGCCCGACGTCGCGCTCGCCGATCCCCGCCTGGTGGATGCGGCCGACGCCACCGCGGCGGGCCTCGAGGCGGCGGACCGGATCCGGGATCTCGCGGAGCGGGAGCGCACATCGGGCGTGCGACTGAGCGGCGCCGAGCTGTTCCTGACCTATTACGAGGACGAGCTCCTCAACAGCCAGGGCGCCGAGGCGTCCTCCACCTCCACCCGAATCCTGATGGAGGTGACGCTCCTGGCACGCGGCACCGAAGACGAGACCGAATACTTCCGCCAGGTGGAGTCGCGCCAGCTCGCCGACCTCGAGCTGGAGGAGACAATCCGGGTTGGTGCGCAGCTCGCCCGCGACAAGCTCGGCGCGGCGGCACCGCGGACGCGGCAGGGTCCGGTGGTCATCTCCGGCGAGGCGCTGAACCAGATGATGTCCGGCCAGGTGACCGGCCTTCCCGGCGCGCTCGTCTTCCAGGCGATGGCCCGCACAGCGTACGAGAACCTGTCGCGCTTCGAGCTGGGCGCCTCGATCTACGGCGACGGCCAGCCGGCCGGGGACCGGCTCACCCTCCGCGCCAACGCGCTGCGGCCCTTCGGCGTCGGAAGCTATCGCTGGGATTCGGACGGGATCCCGGCGCACGACCTGCTGGTGATCGAGGACGGGATCCTTCGCGCACGGCCGGCAACCGTGCGCTACGCCCAGTACCTTGGCATCCCCGCCACGGGTCGCCCGGGCGTGGCTGAGATCGGCGTCGGCAGCACGGCGCGGGCGGACCTGCTGCTGGACGACGAGCCGATGCTCGAGGTGCTCGACTTCTCGGCGCCGAACGTCGAGCCCCTCAGCGGCGACTTCGGCATGGAGATCCGGGTCGGCTACGAGACCGGCAAGGGTGGCCGGCGCGCCATCAGCGGCGGGTCGGTGACGGGGAACCTCTTCGATGCCCTCGCGAATGCCCGCTTCTCGGCCGAGTCGCAGGGATTTGCCCAGTTCGCCGGACCTACCGCCATTCGCTTCGAGTCGCTCCAGGTCGCCGGCGAGGGCTAGGCGGGCGCGGGGACTCCCCGGAGCGCCACCTCGTCGAGGAAGTCGCGGCTCCGCAGCTCCCGTTCGAGGACGGCCGAGACGCTCGCGTGCAGCAGGTGCTCGACCTCCCGTTGCGTCGCGGTCGGCAGGTGGAGACGCAGCACCTCGGTCAGGGATGAGCGCTGCAGATGCCGCATCACCTTGAGCGCCAATGCCGAAATCTGCCGCGTCCCGAGCGCGTCGTGCGAGCACTCCGGGCCGACCACGCCGCCCGCCACCGGGGAGTAGGCATTGCCCTCCGGCTCGATCTCGATCCCGCAATCAAGGCATCGGGTCAGCTCGGGCCGGAAGCCCATCGCCTCGAGCAGGTGCAGCTCGAACCAGCGCGCCACGATCTCGCGCGAGACCGCTGCGGGAGCGGCGTCGAGCGCGGCGAGCGCCTGTGCCAGCAGCTCGAAGGCCTGGTGCGACTCCGCCGACCCCTCGCAGAAGCGATCTGCCAGCTCGACCACGTACCAGGCTGCGGCGGTCGAATGGAGGTCGTCCCGCAGGCCGAGGTGCGGATCCTCCAGCGCCGCCTGGGTCACGACATCGAAGGTTCGGCCCACTGCCAGCACCAGGTGCACATCGCTGAAGGGCTCCAACCCCCCGCCGAGGCGAGAACGCGGCCTGCGAATCCCCTTCGCGATCACCCGCAGCTTGCCGAGGCGTGGGGTCAGGACGGTGAGCACGCGATCGGCTTCGCCGAGGTCCATGCTGCGCAGCACGATCCCCTCGGTCTTGTAGAGACGGGCTCGGCTCACGGGCGCTTCGACCTCGGGTACCCTTGGGTCGTGGACATGATGAGCCAGTTTAACGACCTCCTCGACGAGATCGAGACGGAGATGCGGTCCGTCCTCGGCGAGCACGATGGACGGGCCCGTCCGCTGTACGACATGCTCGCCTACCACCTGGGCCTCGACAATTCGGAGGGGCCGCGCGGCAAGCGCCTCCGGCCGCTGCTGGGCCTCCTCGCCTTCAAGTCGCTCGGCGGCGAATACCGCAAGGCGCTCCCCGCCGCGGCGGCGGTCGAGCTCGGCCACAACTTCAGCCTCGTCCACGACGACATCGAGGACTCCGATCGCGAGCGCCGCCATCGGCCCACCCTGTGGGCGCTCTGGGGCGTTCCGCTGGCCATCAACGCCGGGGACGCGCTCTTCGCGCTGTCACGCCTGGCGCTGTACCGGCTCATGAAGGAGGAGGAGTACGAGCCACAGAAGCTCCTCGACGTGATGCGGGTCTACGACGAGACCTGCCTCGCCCTCTGCGAGGGGCAGTACCTGGACATCAGCTTCGAGCGCCGGACCGACGTCACCGTCGACGAGTATCTCGAGATGATCTCGAAGAAGACCGCCGCGCTCATCGGCGCCTCGATCGAGACGAGCGCGATGATGATCAGCGACGAGCCGGAGGTGATCGAGGCCTACCATCGGCTCGGCCGAGACCTCGGGATGGCGTTCCAGATCGCGGACGACCTGAAGGGCAGCTTCTGGGCCAGCGCCGACTCGGGGAAGGCAGCGGCCGGCGACATCAGGAAGCGGAAGAAGACCTACCCGCTGGTCTGGGCGATGCGCAACGCGGCCGAGGCAGACGTCGCTCGCCTGATCGCCGTCTACCAGCCCGAGAGTCGGGCCACGGACGGCGCCGGCGCCGGAGCGGGCGACGCCCTCATGTCCGATGAGCTCGTCGACGAGGTCCTCGAGATCCTCGAGCGAAGCGGCGCGCGCGCCGCCACGGAGCAGGAGGCTCGGCGCTATCGAGACCTGGCGCTGACCGAGGCGCGGTCGCTCCCGGTGCCGATGGAGCGCCTGGAGGACCTCCGCACGCTCGTCGAGAGCATGATCAGCGCCTAGTCGGCGTCGCTGGTGGCCAGCTCCTCGAGCGCCGATTCCGCCTCGCGCGAGCGCGTGGCGATGACCTTGCCGATGCGGCGCGGCTCGGCCGTCTCGACAGTCAGGGTCACGTCCCGGAAGGGAACCACCGCGCCCGGCAGCGGGATCCGACCGACGCGGTGGACGATGAATCCGCCCACGGTGTCGTACTCGTCCTCGTCGTCCTCCTCGGTGTCGTCGAGCTCGAAGAGGTCGCGGAGGTCGTCCATGCTGACCCGCCCGTCGACCCGGAACGCGATGCGGTCGTCCTCGTCGAGCGACTCGACCAGCGACTCCTCCTTGTCGTACTCGTCCTGGATCTCGCCGACGATCTCCTCCACCACGTCCTCCATCGTGATCAGGCCGGCGGTGCCGCCGTATTCGTCGACCACGATCGCGATGTGTCGCTTGTCGACCCGCATCTCGTGCAGGAGCTCGTCTACGGGCTTCGTCTCGGGGACGTAGGCGGCCGGGCGGGCGAGGGCACGGATGTCGATCTCGGACGAGGGGGCCGCCCCGGGACGGAGGAAGGGGAGGAGGTCCTTGGCGTAGAGGATCCCGACGATGTTGTCGAGGTTATCCTCGTAGACGGGCACCCGCGAGTGCCCGGCCCGCACGATCATGTCGAGCACCTCGTCGACCGGGTCATGGACCTCGACCGCCCTGATCCCGATGCGGGGGACCATCACCTGGTGGACCTTCGTCTCGGCCAGCTCGATGACCCCGTGGATCATCTCCTTCTCGTCCTCTTCGATGCCGCCCTGCTCGCTGCCGGTTTCCACCAGCATCTTCAGCTCCTCGGTCGAGAGGTAGCCGGCCTGTGGTCGGTCCTTTCCGCCGAGCGCCCGGACAAGCACGTTGGAGACGGTCGAGACGAACCACACGATCGGCCGGAGGGCGCGGTCGAACCAGCCAATGGGGCGGGCAACGAAGATGGCAAAGCGGTCCGGGAAGGCGAGCGCGAGGGTCTTCGGCACGAGCTCGCCGATGATGATCGAGGCGAGCGCGATCAGCAGCGTGACGAGCACGAAGCTGATCTGCGAGGCCGACTCCCGGATGAAGGTCAGCGGGATCAGGCGCACGAGATCGGCCAGGCTGCCCGAGAACGACACCGCACCGAACGCCGAGGCGAGGAAGCCCAGGAAGGTGAGCGCGATCTGGATCGTCGCCAGGAATCGGCTCGGGTCCTCGGTCAGGCGCTGCGCCACTCGGGCGGCGCGGCTCCCTTCGCCGACGAGCTGGCTCAGCCGATGTCGCTTGACGGTGATCAGCGAGATCTCGCTGGCCGCGAAGAAGCCACCAACGAGGATCAGCGCCAGGACGATGGCGACGTCCAGGACCGGGTTCCCGGTCCCTCCGCCTCCCGTGGTTTCAGGCATCGGCTTCCAGGTTCCGTCGCCGGGTTCCGATGCGACGCGCCGGCATGCCCACCACGGTCTCGCCGGCCGGCACGTCCCGGGTCACCACGGCTCCGGCACCGGTTCGTGCGCCCGGCCCGATGCTGACCGGGGCACGTAGCATGGTATCGACCCCGATGAACGCGCCATCGCCAATGGTGGTTCGATGCTTCGTGGACCCATCGAAGTTGGCGGTGATCGCACCCGCCCCGATGTTGACCCCGTCGCCGAGCTCAGCATCGCCGAGGTAGCTGAAATGGTGGATCTGGGTGCCGGCCCCGACGCGCGCCTTCTTCAGCTCGGCGAAGTTGCCGATCCGGCAACGGGGCCCAATCTCGCAGCCAGGCCGGATGTGGCTGTACGGCCCGATCTGGACGTCTTCGGCAACGGTCGACTCCTCGATCACGCTCGCCCACACGACCGTCCGCGCGCCAACCCTGGAGTCGATCACCTGGGCCCCCGGCCCGATGACGGCCTCCGCCGCGATCGTGGTCGTGCCGGAGAGGACGGTCCACGGCTCGATCCGGGCGTCCTCGCCGATCTCCACGCCGGCATCGATGTAGGTGTTCGCCGGATCGACGATGGTGACCCCGTTGCGCATGTGCCGCTCCGCAATCTCGTCGCGCATGATCCGCGCGGCGGCCGCCAGCCCGGAGCGGTCGTTGATCCCCATCGCCAGGTCTGCTCGTGGGGCGCTGACGACCGTCACGGTGCCGCCCTCGGCGGTAGCCATCGCCACCAGGTCGGTCAGGTATCGCTCGCCTGAGGGCGAAGCCCGCACGGCACCGATATTTGCCCGCAGCCAGGTGGCGTCGAAGCTGTACGCGCCGGCGTTGACCTCGCCCAGCCCCTGCGTCTCCTGGTCCGCGTCGCGATCCTCCACGATGGCGCGCACCGAGCCGTCCGGGTTGCGCACGATCCGGCCGTAGCCGCTCGCATCGTTCGGCCGGGAGGCGAGAAGCGCGATGCGGGCGTCGCCCTCAGCCTGTGCGTGGAGGAGCTCGGTGAAGAGCGCGCCCGGTACGAGCGGCGCATCTCCCATCGCCACCAGGACCTGCCTGACCCCGTCGCCGATCTGCTCGAGGCCGCAGCGGACCGCGTCGGCGGTTCCGTCCTGGGACTCCTGCCGGACGGTTGTCGCTCGTCCCGCGACGGAGGCCTCGACCGCCTCCGCACCATGTCCGACCACCACGACCGGCTGCTCGATCCCGGCCTCCGCCAGCGCGGCGAGGACGTGGTCGAGCATCGAGCGCCCGGCCAGCGGGTGGAGCACCTTCGGCACGCGAGACCGCATGCGCGTCCCCTGTCCGGCGGCCAGGACGACCGCCCCTGTGGCCGTCACGATGATGCGGACTCCCCCTCTCCGGCGAGCGCCACCATCTCGATCTCGACCAGCGCGCCCTTCGGAAGGGCCTTGACCGCGACCGTCGAGCGGGCCGGATATGGCGGCGAGAGGTGTTTCGAGTAGACATCGTTGACGGCGACGAAATCGGCCATGTCGGCCAGGAAGATCGTCGTCTTCACCACGCGGTCGAAGCTCGAGCCGGCCTCCGCCAGCACGGCGGCGAGGTTGCGCAGCGCACGGTCTGCCTGGGCCGCGACGCCGTCCGCCAGCGCGCCGTCAGACGGTTCGGCACCAACCTGCCCGGCGGTGAAGACGAATCCACCGGCACGAATCGCCTGGCTGTACGGGCCGATCGCGGCGGGGGCGGTGCTGGTCTGGACCTGGGCGCGGTCGGTCATGACTCCTCCTTCGAGCATCGGCCTTCGATCATCCCATGCCCGGCGCCGAGGCGCCACCGTCCAACGGCGCGTCATCGAGCTCGACGATTAGGGCTGGCTCGCGACGAAGGCGCGTGACCACGACCGACACGCCGGCCCCGCGGAGCGTGGCGGTGATCGCCGCGGCGCGGTCGGGATCATCGGTCAAGGTGAAGATGGTCGATCCCGAACCGGTCAGGCGCGGCTCGCCGCCGGCCGCCGCAACCGCACGGATGAGCTCGGCGAGCTCGGGACGCAGGCGAAGCGCCGGCGCCAGCAGGTCGTTGCCGCGTGGCCGGTCAGTCGCCAGGTCGGCATCGCGCAGCTCGCCGAAGACGGCGGCAGTCGAGAGCCGGAATTCGGGGAGCACGAGGACGCAGTGCTCGGCGGACGCAGGCTCGATCGGTGTCACGACCTCGCCGATCCCCGTCATCAGCGCCGCGGCCACGCCGGCGGCGAAGAACGGCACGTCCGCGCCGAGGACGGCCAAGGCGAGGAGATCCTCTGGCGTCGCGGTCTCCGAATCGCCGGCAGCACGGCGACCGAGGCGCCAGGCGGCGGCGGCGTCCGAGGAGCCGCCACCCAGTCCGGCCGCGGCCGGGATGTGCTTCTCGAGGGCCAGGCAGGCGAGCTCCGGCGGCCCGCCGAGTCCGGCCACCAGCCCGCGCCAGGCGAGATTGCTCTGGTCGACCGGGACCTCGTCCTCCATGGGCGCCTCGACGCGGAGGCCTGTCGCGCCGGGAAGGAGGAGGAGCCGATCAGCCAGCTCGAGCAGCACCATCTCCGTTTCGAGGAGGTGGAACCCGTCCGGCCGTCGCCCCACCACCCGCAGGGAGAGGTTGATCTTGGCCGGGGCCTCGAGGCTGAGCGGCATCATGCAAGCCCGGTCCCCGGTTCGGCGAGGGATGCCGAGAGGATGGTGTTGAGGCACTCCCATTCGTCGAGGGAGAGCGTCTGGGCGCGGCGCTCGGAGTCGATCCCGCACGCCGCGAAGGCGTCCGCGAGCACGCTCCGAGGTACCGGGAGCTCGCGGCCGAGCGCGTTATGCAGCTGCTTCCGCCGCTGCCGGAAGCCGGCCTGCACGAGGCGGTAGAACGGCTCGCGCCCGGGGCCAGCCGCGATCTGGGGAGCCGCCCGGCGTCGGAGCCGGAGGATGGCCGAGTCGACCTCGGGCGCCGGCTCGAACGCCGCCGCTTCCACGCGACCGACGATCTCCGCCTCCGCGATGTTCTGCACGAAGACCGACAGGTAGCTCGTCTGGCCCGGCGCGGCGGCGACCCGCGCCGCCACCTCCGCCTGGACGAGGAGGACGGTGAGGAGCGGGGGCCGCTCCCCCTCCAGGAAGGCGTGCAGGAGCGGACTGGTGATGTGGTACGGGATGTTGGCGATCAGCTTGAAGTCCTCGCCTGGAAAGAAGTCACGCGGGTGCAGCGAGAGGGCATCGGCCTCGATCAGCTCGAAGCCGGCTGCCTCGCTCAGCTCGCGGCGCAGGTACGCCGCCAGGCGTGGATCGAGCTCGACCGCGATCACCGTCGCGCCGCCCGCCAGCAAACGACGGGTGAGCACGCCGAGCCCCGGGCCGACCTCCACCACCCGGTCGCCCGGCGCGAGCTCGGCGGCCGCCACGATCGCATCGAGGGCCGCGGCATCGGTGAGGAAGTTCTGGCTGAGCGCCTTGCTGGGGCGGAGGCGCTCAGCGGCCAGGAGGCGACGCAGCTGCCCCGGCGTGGGAGGAACGAGCCGCTCCGGGGCGAGCGGCCCCGTCAAGCGTCAGCCCAGGCGAGCGAGAGGTTCGGGACGGCCTCGAGCGCCGGGCCGGCACGATCACCGGTCGCGAAGCGGAAGCCCGCCGCCGCGCCGATCATCGCCCCGTTATCGGTGCACCAGGCTGGTGGGGGCACGAGGAGGGGGATGCCGAGGGCATCCAGCCGGTTGCGCAGCACCCGGCGCAATGACTTGTTGGCCGCCACGCCGCCGCCCATCGCGACCGCGGCCACCCCATGCTCCTCGGCGGCGGCAACGGTCTTGGTGGCGAGCGCGTCGACGACCGCCTCCTCGAAGGCGGCCGCCAGGCCATCGACCGGGATCGGTGCGCCCCGATCGCGGTAGCCCGCGACCTCGCGCAGCACCGCCGTCTTCAGGCCGGAGAAGCTGAAGTCATACGGACCCGTCGTGCGGGCGCGCGGGAAGCGCGTCGCGGCCGCGGCACCCTCCGCCGCCGCACTGATGGCAGGGCCGCCCGGGTACGGGAGGCCGAGGAGGCGGCCCACCTTGTCGAATGCCTCCCCCGCCGCGTCATCGACGGTCTGCCCGAGCAGCCGGTAGCGTCCGTGATCGGCCATCAGCACGAGCTGCGTGTGACCGCCGCTCACCACCAGGCAGAGGAGCGGGAAGGGCGGTTCGGCGGGAAGTGGATCCTCCATCGGCACGTCGGTCAGCCAGTTGGCGTAGATGTGGCCCTCGATGTGGTTGATCCCCA